>JAAYIU010000030.1 GCA_012523265.1 Bacteroidales bacterium
ATTTTGCTACAGGATTAACCGCTCTCAGATGAAAAATAATGTGTTCAATAATATTATTGGCAGGATGGTAGCAGCTGACAAAATCTACCAGACCGAATTAGTATGTAGTTAACTACTGACCTCTAAAAACCTTATTTTTTCCTACCCAACCTTAGTAGAGAAAACCATTCGCATTGATCACGTTAAACCTTATTACCTTATTTGTAATTTGTTTTATTAAGATCTGTTTCCTTCACTTCGCCCTTGCTGCTAAAGCGTCTGCGGATTTTCCTGAAATCTTCTTTGACAAGCGCCAAGGGAATTCCGGCTGAATACCAGAAATAGAGGCCAATCAGCCCGCCCCACACAAAAAAAGTGAGAAATTGCAGCAGCGAAAAACTGATAGCGGTTTCGGCGGAGATTCCATAGAAGGCCAACAAATAAATAAGTCCGGCCTCACGCGTGCCAAATCCTGCGATGGAGATGGGAAGCAGCAATATCAACCCGATAAGGCTGATGATAAAGCCCGACTCGAGAAATGAAATTTGGATGCTAAGCGAATAAAACAACAACTCTATCCCACCAAAAAAGATAGCGTAAGCCAGCGCTGTAAAAAGCCAGATGTTCCAATTTTTAAAAGATAGCATCTGCTCCATACATCTGAGGAGAAAGCCCAAAACTTTGCTGTTGCTTTTTATTTTTTTGGTAATTAATTTTAAAATGATAAAACCAAAATACAAGGCAATTATCAGTATCAAAAAAGTAAAAATTAGCAGCAACAGCGAGCTGACAGCTGGTACAAGTTTAAAATAGAATATCACTCCTGCCAGCCCGAACCAGGAGAGGAAAAACATATCGAAAAGCCTGTCGAGCACCACGCTGCGCAGGGCAGCCATGCCATCGATGCCGCGGATATTTTGGCGGGCATCATATACTTTTATCAGCTCGCCCAGCCGTCCCGGCGTTACAACACCAACACTATAAGCTGCAAGATAAGCGCGAATGGCTCTCCGGCTGCTATATTGATAGCCGGCGGCGTGGAGCAACATTTTCCAGCGGTAGGCTTTAACAGCCAGCACCACCACCACCACCGGCAACACCAGCAGCAGGTACCAGCCGTGCAACCGTTGCCAGGCAGACCAAAAATCCGCTATGTCGAAGGATATGTTGCTGAACAGAAGCCACAAAATCAGCACCGACGAAAGGATCTTAAAGAGCGTACGCCAATAATTCGATTTCATTATACCAGCTCCTTGCGCTTTATTTTATTGGTCGATTTCTTCCAGAGCGTACGCGCCTTTTCAAACATTTTTCCTACAAATACCGGATTCATCTGTTCCACGCTCCACCGCGCCAGGCGGGTGCGCAGCAGCACAAACATGCTGCTGATCATGGCTTCCATCAGCCAGCGGCTCACCGGAAATCCTTTGATGCGGTAGCCCCAGTCGGGCACAGCTTTACCCGTCATGCGCCGGAAAGTGATGCGGATAAAGCTGCCACGTTTTTTAAAATCGTAGCCGTGGCTGTGCATTTTTATGGCTTCCTCCTCGGTGATGGCGTTGGCCACAAGATTTCCTTCTTTAATCATCTCGTCGATGATGGCCTGCCCCTGCGGCGTGCGGCTGACGATCATCGAAAAGCCGCGGCCACGCTCTTCATACACCGGAGCCCAAGCATCGCCGCCGCTGATGTCGGTGTACTCGTTGGTAAAATCGGTGCAATACAAGCTGTTTTGCAGTACATGAAACGGGATGAGATAATTGGCGTGAAACTTTTTGAGTTCTATCACCCGCCCCGACTTCATCTCGATGCGCATGTTGCCCGGCCATTCGCCATAGCGAAAATAAAGTTTGCTGATGTTATGGTAATCGCGCTCGCCGTATGTGCGCAGGAAACTGCGTATCGACGAGAAATAAAGCGTGTTGCCATAGAATGGCCCGAAAATGTATTTGATGTTTTTTACAGACGGGTCGCCGGCATGTTGCAGTTTGCGTATCGACTGCACCTGTGGCGAAATTCCCACATACGCCAGCACGCCGTCGAAAGCCGCTATCTGCGGAAGCAATTCATTAACGGAGCTGATGGTGTATTTGCTTTGTGCCGCTTCGAGAATGTCGGCGCGGGTGGTGGCAATAAAAGGCTCGCTGAGCCAGGGCTTGCTGTGCGACATGCGCAGCGTTACCGCGCCGTCGATGCGGTGGGTTTCGAGCAGATAAATAAGTATGGCTGAAATGATGCCACCGCTGGCGCCGTTGCGGCGTACTTCTTCGTCGGTGCTGTGGCCGATCATCAGCTCCTGGTAGGAGCCAATATATTCGTGGAAGTGCGGCGCATCGGGATAGAAATGGTTGCGGTAAAATGGGAAGTTGAATTCTTTGCCCGGGCAGGCTGTCCAGGCGCGTGCTGCAGTGGCATCGTCAACATCAGCAATTTGCCGGGGCAGATAGCGACCTTCGCGGTCGTGGAAGACGATGCTTCCACCCGACAATCCCACGCAGGAGCCGCAGCGCGTGCATAGCTCCGAGCGCATCACTTTATTTAGTTTATCAATATTTTTCGCAGACATAAAATTGGCGTATTCCAAGTTCAGAAACAAACGTGTGTTGAAAGCGATCGATGATCTTCTCGCCCCATTGTTGCAGCCAGACCGGACCAACGGGTAACAGCACGGTGCCACGGTGTAGCAGCAATTTCCATCCTGCCAAGGCAAGCATTTGCTTCACCTCCCGCGACGGCAAAAAACGATGTGGCCCTTCGCCATGGCCGCCAAACAGAGCGGTAAAAATACGGTAAGGAATTTCGCTGGTAGCAGGCGGACAACTCAGCACCAGCCTGGCCGCCGAAGTTGAAACGCGGTGCAATTCTTTAAGAAAAGCAACAGGCTCCATCACATGTTCCAGTGTTTCCAGCGACACCACCCGGTGGAAAGTATTATCGGCAAAAGGAAGATCGCTGTAAGTGGAGATTTTAATTTGTTTGGCTTGCGGGCGCACCCTGGCCGCTTCGCGCATCAGCCCGGAAGAGATCTCGGCATTAGTAATTTCGGCATCGGGCATGGCGGTGCGCAGATAATCATCGGCTTCGCAGTCGCGGCTGGTTATATTTAAGATTTTTAATCCCGCAGCCGGCGCCAGATGCTTCACCGTTTCGCGAAAGCGCTGGTCGTGGGCATCTTTTACCTTGTTGTTTTCGGCGATGTAAATGGCGGCCACTTTGTCCCAGTGCGCCTCCACCTCGCGGTCGTGCCACTTTTGCCTGTACATTTTGCCGGCTTGTTGCCTCATCGGGTTATCTTTTTGCACGGTTGAGCATCGCTATCTGATCGGCAAGCAATCCGATAAAAAACATGATGATACCAAAGATGAGAATAACGATGGCACTGTTGGGGAAGCGCTCGGCGATGAAATAACCTGCCACGCCCCAGGCCAGACCCAGGGCGGAGGTGATAAGACTCAACGGGAAAAATATCTTGAGCGGGTTGAAAAGCATGATGATGCGCAGCAGTAGCAGCATGGTTTTGGAGCCATCCTTCACCATTTTTACATTGCTTTTGCGTCCGATGCGTTCGGTAACGCTGATGGGGAAAGTGGCGATGGTGTAACCCTCTTTAAGGAAAGCAAGCGTAGAAGTAGTCGAAAATGAAAAACCATTGGGCATCAGGTGCAGCATCTCTTTTATTAATTCCCTGTCGAATCCTCTGAAACCGGAGTTGTAGTCGGGGAGTTTTTGTTCTACCAAATATTCGCCCACCCTGCGGATAAGTCTTTTTCCCGCCTGGCGGCGTTTTACCTGATGCGAGTCGGTGTCGCGTTCGCCTATCACCATGTCGTGGTCGTCCAAAAGGTCGATGAGTTGCCCGATGTATTTGGGATCGTGCTGCCCGTCGCTGTCGAGGATCACCACCTTTTCGCCGCGGGCTTTTCGGATGCCCGTTTTGAGCGCGGCGCCGTAGCCTTTGTTTACATTATGATTGTAAAGTTTTACAGGATACTCCGCGATAATCTTCGCGGTGTCGTCGGCGCTACCATCGTTGATGTAGATGAGTTCATACTTTTGGTGATAGCCCAGCTCCACGAAACGTTCCAGCGCAAAACGGATGGCGTCCTCTTCGTTGTAGGCCGGGACAATTACTGAAATCGAAGGTGTTTGCTGCATCGGATTGTTTTAAATCGCTGATGATTAAATAAAACTAAGCTGGCAAAAGTACGGCTTTTGAATTAATGAAGCCTCTCAGCTCTTCCCCCGGTTCTTAAAATAGTTTGTCATTTCCATCCTCCGGCTGTCGGAGAGAAATCTATGACAATCCGATTTTTTTAGTCTCAATTTTAAAATATTCATACAATTCCGGAATCTGATTCCGAAATTGTAAGGGGCGATTATGAAAGTGTTAAAAAGAAAATTCGCGACAATTCGCATCATTCGTGAGAATTCGCGGACTCTCTCTTTAGCTTTTAGCCGGTCATTTTTTTTGACAACATTTGTCGAATCTCTCCATTAAGGGATAGCGCCATTTTATTCTACTTTTGCTGGCGTATTATAATTGATAACATCAACCGATCATGGCCATACATTCCATCAGCACCAAGCTATTGAATTTCGAAGACATTGAAACCCTTACCCGCAAAAACTTAAAGCTGGAGCTTTCAGAAGAAGCACGCGAAAAACTCGTCCGTTGCCGCACCTACCTCGACAAAAAGATGGCCGGCAGCGACGCGCCTGTGTACGGCATCAATACCGGTTTTGGTGCCCTGCACGACGTCACCATCTCCAATGACGATCTGAGCCAGTTGCAGGAAAACCTGGTGATGTCGCATGCCTGCGGGATGGGCGACGAGGTGCCGCGCGAAATCGTGAAGCTGATGCTGCTGCTCAAGGTACATGCGCTGTCGTACGGCCATTCGGGCGTTCAGTTGGAAACGGTGCAACGCCTCATCGACTTTTTCAACAACGACGTGCAGCCAGTCATTTATCAGTTGGGATCGCTGGGAGCTTCCGGCGACCTGGCACCGCTGGCACACATGTCGTTGCCGCTTATTGGCAAAGGCGAGGTGTATTATCGTGGCGAGAAAATGCCTGCCCGCCGCATGCTTCAGCTTATGGGCTGGGAGCCTATCACGCTGCAAAGCAAAGAAGGGCTGGCGCTGCTCAACGGTACCCAGTTTATGGGCGCCTACGGCATCAGGCTTTGTCTGCGCATCTTCAGGCTTTCCAGACAAGCCGACATCATCGCCGCACTTTCGCTCGACGCCTTCGACGGACGCATCGAGCCGTTCCACCACCTCATCCAGCAGATACGCCACCACCGCGGACAGATAAAAACCGCCAGCCGCATCCGCCATGTCCTCGAAGGCAGCGAACTGATAAACCGCAAGAAAGCACATGTGCAGGATCCTTACTCTTTCCGCTGCATCCCGCAGGTGCATGGCGCCAGCAAAGATTCGATAGATTATGTGGCCTACGTTTTCCGTATGGAGATCAATGCCGTTACCGACAATCCCACCATTTTCCCCGACGAAGACCTGATCATCTCTGCCGGCAACTTCCACGGGCAACCGCTGGCGCTGGCGCTCGACAACCTCTGCATTGCCATGGCCGAGCTGGGCAGCATTTCCGAAAGGCGCACCTATCAGCTCCTCGACGGCAAGCGCAACCTGCCCCATTTTTTGGTTGCCAATCCCGGATTGAACTCCGGTTTTATGATCCCGCAATATACGGCCGCTTCCATCGTAAACCAAAACAAACAGTTGTGCACCCCCGCATCTGTCGATACCATCGAGTCGTCGCAGGGGCAGGAAGACCATGTGAGCATGGGTGCCAATGCCGCCACCAAAGCTTATCGTGTGCTTGAGAACCTGGAACGCATCCTGGCCATCGAGCTTTTCAACGCGGCACAGGCACTCGAATTCAGGCGGCCTGCCAGGACTTCACCCTACCTCGAAAAACTGGTGGCCGACTACCGCAAGCAGGTTAAGTTTATCAAAAACGACAAAGTGATGTACGAAGACCTCAACGCCACGGTACGTTTCCTGCGCATGCTCGATTTTGAAATCCCCGGTGAGGATGTGAGTAAGTATGTGCTTTAGGACTCCTTTCTATTTATTTGGGATAGAGCTTACTGAAATTTTTTTGCTTTTTTTACCCCGGCCTAAAGGCCGGGGTTACTGATCAACTTGTTACAAAATTTCATATCAGAGCCAATCCGCTTTGCGCAATACAAGCTAAAAAAAGCCTGACAGGTTTACTTTCATCAAAATCTGTCAGGTTTTTTTTATAATCCTGCGTCGCGTGGCAATGGCTTTTTACTCCACCACAAACTTCACTTTGCCGCAGGCGCCGCCGTTGCTGTACATTACGGTAACGTATATGCCCGCGCTCCAGCCGGAAACATCGAGTTTGGTTTCCTGCTGCCCTTTGTAAATCTTCTGGCTGTGCAACTGGCGCCCAAAGCTGTCGTAGCAGCGTAGTTGCATATTTTGATGGTGTTGGGTATTCTCAAACTCCAGGGTAAGCCTGCCATCTTTTACAGGG
>JAAYIU010000141.1 GCA_012523265.1 Bacteroidales bacterium
AAAATATCGACATATACATGTAAGATGCATATGTTTTAAAAATTTCAACCTGAAATCATACCAGCATGGCTATACAGACCAAGATAATGTCAAGTTTCCACCGACTTTATGGACAGACACTATTTAATGTAGAATTTGATATGCCAGCACATTTCATAACATCCTGGTGGATTGGTGGTGGAAATACCTATGTCGGAAATCTTATACCTGAGCGATTTGATGCTCATGGGCTTAAGTACGGTAAACTTTACATCAACAACCAGCTTCTGGATAACAGATATACCGTTATAAATAGTTCTGGTAACGGACTAAACATTTCTGTTAAAATAAATGATAACAACACAATTTCACCTACAGTTAAACCAAATTCCAATCCTTTATTGATTGATGATAGAATTCCCTCAGAAGTTCACCATCACAAGGCATATCTGAATACTTCATTGCCTCAGCCAAAACATGTGAAAATCGGCGGGTGGGCTGCTGCCATCACCGACAATAATATCCTGAATGAAAGTCAAATAGAAATTGATTACATCAAGGTTTATGGGAGGGAAAACAAACAACTTACACTGCTAAAAGAAAAGGATTACTCCACGTATGATCCAGAAAACGACGGAGGTTTATATTACCGTTACCCGTTTTTTCCATCGTCGCACGACTGGCATGATCCTATGCCGGGAAGCGTAAGTAATGGAATTTTAACTTTACATACATCGCAAAACCGAATGAAAGTATGGCATTGGTGGTCCCATAATTATACTTCTCCCAGTGGTTTTGATTACGATTCTTACAAAGTAGTTTGCAAAATGAGAATAACCGGTCACGCACTGGTACAGGTCGGAATAGACTTCTGGGATCAATGGGATAATGTTGATGAACTGGGAGTTTCTGACTGGCATTTTCACAACAACGGCGAGTGGCAGGAGGTAGTTTTTGATTCGCAGGATTTCTTCTCAAGCGACATTCAAATAGAAATACCACTCAATAATGTATGGAATGCTGTTTCAAGCTACATCAACCCAACCAACCCGGAATTGTCTTCAATCCTTGGTCAATTAGGTGACGATTTTATCATTTTTCAAAATCTTGATTCTGTTTACTATCCGGCTGGTGGTGTTATAGAGTTGTCAACATGGGACTATCAGAGTGGATATCTGATTAAAATGAATGAGGAAGCAACACTAACCCTAACCGGCTCTTATCCCGAAAACCGGATTCTCGAGGTGAAAAGTTGATGGAATATTATTCCTGTATTGTCAGTAGAACCTCAGCAAATCCAACAATTGTTTGCCACCAACATGGACAATATTATAATTATCAAAGAAATTATCGGAACAAAGGTTTTCTGGCCGGCTTACAACATCAATGGGCTTGACGAACTCAGCCCGAACAAATCCTATCTGATAAAATCCAATGCAACTTTTTCGGTAACGTTTGATTGATATGTCTTGTGCGCAATTTTTTTTAAATCACCCCAACAACCCTCCGATTGATGTTACGTGCGATAAAAGGCCCTTCGTAGATAAATCCGGTGTAAACCTGCACCAGGTCGGCGCCGGCTTGTAATTTTTCGATGGCGTCGTCGGGTGTGAAAATGCCACCCGCTCCGATGATCGGAAAGACTTTTCCGGATTTTTGTGCAAGATAACGAACTACTTCGGTTGCACGATCGCGCAGCGGCAGGCCACTCAATCCGCCGTTGCCAATCTGCTGTACGCGATCATCCGTTGTAATAAGATTGTGCCGGGTGATGGTGGTATTCACGGCAACTACTCCGTCTATTTTGGTTTGGGACACAATATCAATCACTTCGTCGAGCTGACCATCGTTCAGGTCGGGAGAGATTTTGAGCAGGATGGGTTTGCTTTTTGGCTGATCGTGGTTGATCTGCTGCAAGCGGTTCAAAATGAGCATGAGCTTGTCCTGATCCTGTAGTTCGCTGAGGTTGCTGATGTTGGGGCAACTCACATTAACAACAAAATAATCGACATAATCGAAAAGTTTGCAGAAGCATTCTTCATAATCGTCCACCGCTTTGTGGTTGGGCGTGGCAGTATTTTTTCCGATATTCCCACCGATGACGATGTCAGTCTTGCGCTTTTTAAGATTAGCCACAGCCTTGTCAGCGCCGATATTATTAAAACCCATTCGGTTGATCAGCGCCTGATCGGCAGGCAGCCGAAAAAGCCGTGGCTTAGGATTGCCGGGCTGTGGCCGCGGGGTGATGGTTCCTATTTCTACAAAACCAAAACCGAGATGTGCCAGTTGATTGTAAAGGGTGGCTTGTTTGTCGAAACCTGCTCCCACGCCCACCGGGTTAGGAAACTTTAGTCCGAACACCTCACGTTCCAACGAAGGATGCACTACCGAAGCAACGCTCGACATAAGTTGCTTCGCACCCGGGATCAGGCTGGTAAGCTGCAACCCTGACGCTACCAAATGGTGGATGCGCTCGGGATTGAACTGGAAAAGCAGGGGACGTAAAAGATGCCGGTACATGAGGATTATTGTTTATCCCCGGATTCTGTATCGGTATCGGTAAGAGTTTCGCCGGGAGCTTCCGCAGGAGCCTCGCCCTGTGTTTGTCCGGCTTCTTCGTCGGTAAATTCCATCATATTATTAGCTACCAGCAAATTGTACCAGGTCACCAGTTTTTTTATGTCGGAAGTATACACCCGGTCTTCGTCGTAGTCGGGGAGCACTTCTATCATAAATGCACGCAGCGCGGCGCCGTCAGACTTTGCGTCGAGCACTTCTTTACCTTCGTACTTGTCGTAAACCTTGCGAAACACATCGGCAAGCGACACATCTTCGGCGTGGGTGAAAATACTGATCTCGGCCAGCGAACTGATGCGCTCGTGGGCAAATGCCGGAAACCGCTTTCCGTCGGTGATGCTTTCGACGATGACACCCGATTTGGATTGTCCGATATTTTTGTACAAACCGGGCTTGCCCGATATCGATAAGATGTTTTTTAAATCCATATTGATGTTAAATTTTGGCAAAAATAAAAATTAAACACTACCTGACCCGAAAAGCGTGCGAAACATTGCAGCTCATCCCTAAAAAGGGCTGATGCCATAATAGTTGTATGGCGTGATCTTTTTCATTTCCACTTTTACCGCATCCGAAATTTCCAGTGTGTCGATAAAAAGAAGCATGGTTTCTCGGGTAATTTTGGTGCCGGTGCGCGTCAGCATTTTCAAAGCGTTGTAAGGATCGGGATAGCCTTCGCGGCGCAGGATGGTTTGAATGGCTTCGGCTACCACCGCCCAGTTTTCGTCGAGGTCGGCGGTGATTTTCTGTTCATTTAGCACCAGCTTATCAAGGCCTTTGCGCAACGATTGCAATGCGATGAGCGTGTGCGCAAAAGGAACGCCGATGTTGCGGCTCACGGTGGAATCGGTGAGGTCGCGCTGCAGGCGCGATATGGGCAGCTTTGCCGAAAGATATTCGAACATGGCATTGGCCAGCCCCAGGTTTCCTTCGGCATTTTCGAAGTCGATGGGATTCACTTTGTGCGGCATCGCCGATGAACCTACTTCTCCTTCTTTTATTTTCTGACGGAAATACTCCATCGAGATGTAGCTCCACATGTCGCGCGCCAGGTCGATGAGGATGGTGTTGATACGTTTCAGGGCGTCGAAGAAGGCGGCCATGTTATCGTAGTGTTCGATTTGTGTAGTAACATTTCGCCGCTGGATCCCCAGCTTTTCGTTCGTGAATTTATTAGCAAACTTCACCCAATCCACGTCGGGAAAGGCCACCAGATGGGCATTGAAGTTTCCGGTGGCGCCGCCAAACTTTCCGGAGAAAGGAATAGTATTGATCAAAGCAAACTGTTGCTCCAGCCGGTCGCTGAAAACATAAATCTCTTTGCCCAGCGTGGTTGGCGAGGCAGGCTGGCCGTGGGTGTGCGCCAGCATGGTGATCTCTCTCCATTTAAAAGCCAAATCGTAAAGCTGCTGCTGCAAATTTTCGAGCTGCGGCCAAAGCTGCTCCTGCCAGGCCTCTTTGAGCGCCAGCGGCACAGCGGTATTATTGATGTCCTGAGAGGTAAGTCCAAAGTGGATAAACTCTTTATAGGCCGCCAGCGGCAGCTCATCAAACTTCTCGCGCAGGTAATATTCGATGGCTTTTACATCGTGATTGGTCACGGCTTCTATCTGCTTGATGCGTTGTGCGGCCGCCTCATCGAAGCTCCTGTAGATTTCGCGCAGGGTTTCAAAATTATCAACATCGAAACCGGAGAGCTGCGGCAAAGGCCAGGTGCACAGACTGATAAAATACTCCACCTCCACCAACAGCCGGTAGCGCATCAGCGCCGCTTCAGAAAAATAGGAGCGCAAAGTTTCGGTTTTGTTTTGATAGCGTCCATCGACGGGAGATATTTCCCAAAGGCCTTTCGAATGTGTCATAAAATTCTACAAATTGATTAGACGGGCAAATTTCGCATTTCATTCCGATAACGGCCTTGCATTTTTACATTATTTTTGCCTGCTCTACAAATATTTATTAATAAAATAAAAATAATGAACCGAAATTTTCTGATTGTCCTGCTCATACTTGTTGCAGGATTTCCCGGCATCAGCCGGTTGCAAGCCCAAAGCAGTGCCGACACCGTTGGCGGCTACATTTTTACAGATATTAAAATTGCACCACACATGCCTGTAAAAAATCAAAACCAGTCGGGCACCTGCTGGTCGTACGCAGGCGTCTCGTTTGTTGAAGCCGAAGTGCTGCGGCAGGGCGGCCCTGAACTCGATCTGGCCGAGATGTGGCCGGTACGTTATGCTTACGAACAGCGCGCCGAGAGCTACGTGCGGCTGCATGGCAACTTCAACTTTAGCCCCGGCGGAGAGCCGCACCAGGTAATGGCTACACTTGCCAACCGTGGCCTCCTGCCCGAAGAAGCCTACGACGGCCTCACCTACGGCGAAGACAAACATGTGCATGGTGAGATGGACCATGTGCTTAAAACTTTCGTGAAAGCTATCACCGACAACGAAAACCGAAAACTTACGCCCGTATGGATGACCGCCTACAACGGAATCCTCGACGCTTATCTGGGGCATAAACCGGAGCAATTTACATGGAATGGCAAAAGCTATACGCCCCAATCGTTTGCGCAGCAGGTTATCAAACTTAACCCGGCAGATTATGTGGAGGTTACCTCTTATTCCAATCATCCCTATTATAAAAATTTCTTTTTGATGATCCCCGACAACTGGGATTATGAAATGTATTACAATGTGAAATTGGAAGACCTCACCAACATCATCGATCTGGCCATCAACAACGGCTACTCGGTGGGCTGGGCTGCCGACGTGATCGATCCGGGATTTAGCCATAAAAAAGGGCTGGCGCTGGTGCCCGAAAAAGAGTGGAAAGATATTCCGCGCCCTTCGCGCGACAGCGTTTTTGAGGTAGCCGGCAAACAGCGCGTGGTAACTGCCGAAATGCGCCAACAAGCCTACGACAACTATTCCGCCACCGACGACCATTCGATGCACATCATCGGGATGGCCAAAGACCAGGAGGGCAACACGTGGTACAAAGTAAAAAACTCGTGGGATACCGACAGCAACGACTATGGTGGATATTTCTACGTTTCGCAACCTTACATCCGGCTCAACACGCTGGCCATTTATGTGCATCGCGATGTGGTGCCGCAGGGGATTAATTAATCACTAACCCGGAGCTTCAGGCCGGGGGTTAAAGACAAAAAAGATTCAGTGGGCTTTCGCCTAAATGAGAAAAAAAATCAATACTGACCGACTAAAACTAACACAATCAGTTTAATCGGTCAGTAGTGATAAAAAACAAATCCCAAACAGGAAAAATAAAGAAAAGAGGTGCTGAGCGACGAGGGTTCAATGCGTAATGAAAACCTTACCCGCCGTTGGCGATTTCCTGCAAATCGTTCGACTCGAAGATAACCTGCGTTGTCGGTTGACTATTAGCGATGGCAACCATGGCGCGGGCTACGTCGGCAGCCTGGATGGGTCGGTATTTTCGTAGTTTGCCAATCATAAATATTTTAAGTGGTTTCATCAGCCATTGGCCGATTGATTCGGCTGAGCGCTTTTCGTTGCGTTCGCCCAATAGCATCGACGGCCGCACGATGGTTTTCAGCGGGCCTTCAATCCTGAGCACCTCTTTCTCCATCTCGCCTTTGGTGCGCAGGTAAAAGTTACCTGAACCGGCTTTGGCACCAATGGAAGAGACCACCAGCAGCTTCCCGGCTTTTTTGTCGGCGGCAAGTTTTGCAATGGCCACCGGCAGCTCCAGATCTACTTCTTTAAAATTTTCTTTTGAACCGGCTTTTTTGATGGTGGTGCCGATGCAGCAAAAAACATCATTGATCGACTGCTGTATTTTTAAATTTTCTAAATGGCTATAATCGTCGATGATCTCTGTTAATCGCTCATGGTTGATCCCCATTGGCCGGCGATTGACGCAAATTACTTCGCGGTAGTTTTTATTGGCGAGCAGTTGCTCTGTAAGATGATGCCCGGTGAGGCCGGTGGCTCCAAAAACAAGTGCTCTCTTCAACTGCCTGCGCGCAGGCGTTGGTGGCTTGGGTCGCTTGGGTTGCTTGGGCTGCTTCAAGTTTCTAAAGTTTTGGTGATGAATAGACCAGCTCTCTTTTAAAATGGAAGATCATCGGACGGGCCTTCGGGAGGTATTTCGTCCATTGCTGGCGGAGGCGCTATGTTGGCGGGTGCTGACTGCTGTTGGAGCGGCTCCACGCGCCAGGCTTCGAGGTTGTTGAAATAGGAAACCTGGCCATTTTTCTCCCACCGGCGTCCCCGGATGTTAAAGACGACTTTTATCTGCTGACCAACAGGAATGTTTTCGATGGCCTCGCATTTATCCTGCGTAAGCTGAAATTTGATGGTCTCGATAAATTCGTTTGGGCCTACCGATTCGCGTTTTTCGATTACAAACTCTCTTTTCCTGAAGCGGTCGGTTACCTGCACCGCATCGTACTTTTCTAATAGTGTTCCTGAAATTTCGTAACTCATGATTCGTACTTTTTATCGTTAATTTTTATAAAACACTCTTTTTACTTTTCAATGACCAGCTTCCGCGGATGGTGGCACTTTGCAGCGCCCGCCGGAGCAATTTTTTAAAGGCTTCGCCCGTAACAGTTTCGGCGCCCAGGCTACGCAAATGCTGCGTCTGCTGCTGTGCGTCGATGAGCTGGAAGCCCCATTCCTTGAGGCGTTCGGTGAGATGCCACAAAGCAACTTTGGAAGCATTGCTTTGGCGAAAAAACATCGATTCGCCAAAAAAAATCCGGCCCAAAGATACACCGTAAAGTCCACCCGCCAACTGATTTTCTCTCCAAACTTCAACCGAGTGCGCACAACCGGCCCGATGCAGCGCCTGATAAGCCTTTATCATTTGGCTGTTGATCCAGGTGCCATCCTGGTGCTGCCGGTTTACTTCAGCACAGGCGGTGATCACCTGATCGAAAGCTTCGTCGAAAGTAACCTGGAAACGTCCGCTCCGTAGTGTTTGCCGAAGGGAGGCTGAGACCTTCAATTTGTCGGGAAACAAAACCATGCGCGGATCCAGCGACCACCACATGATTGGCGAATCCTCGTCGAACCACGGAAAGATGCCCATAGAATAAGCAAGCAAAAGCCGCTCTGGCCGCAAATCGCCACCGATGGCCAACAGCCCGTCTTTCTCCGCAAGTTCGGGCGGCGGAAAGATCAAATCATCGGTGAGGATATAGACAGACATTTTCGGACGGGAAATGTAGTTTTATTTTATTAAAACAAAAACAGCAGAAGCCTCCAACGGACGTCCATCGGCATTGCGCCAACGCAGCACAACGGTATAAATTCCGTTTTGTAAACTTGCCGGCAATTTAATGGTTGCCGGCAAGTTAGTCTGATTCACCTGATGCACCCGTTGCGACATCATATCAAAAATCGAGATTTCAGCCATCTGTTCGGTATCCACTCCGGCACTTATTTTTAATGGTCCCGCTGTGGGATTGGGTGCAACGATAAGTTGCCGCTTTTCTTTGGTGGCTGCCGGGGCAGAAGTGGAAGGGGCGAACCAAAAAGTATAACAACTGCGGGGTGCAGGCATGGGCTGAGTTACCGCCTCTCCCCCACCCTTTGCCAACAAATAATACTGAATGGTGTCGGTGGGATGCAAATCGGTGAGTGTTGTGGTATAAAAATCATTAGAAGAAAACATTGGCATTTTTATAAAATCCGAAATAACATCGTTGCGGTAAAATACAAAAACAGAGTCGGGCGAAACCGAGGCAAACAACCGGGTGGAAATGGTAAGCGTATCCTGAAAAGTTTGCAAGCCTGCAATTTTTTGGTGGTTGAAGTGCAGAAGGTTTTCAGAAGTGAATTCTTTGGAGATACAATGCAACGCCCCGTGCAATGGCGTCAGGTCGCGCGAGTCGATCATCACCAGGCGGTATCCAGGCATGGCGGATCGATAAATATTTATGGCCGCGCTATCGTAGTCGGGCAGGTTGTACGAAGGAATTACCACCACATCGTTGATGATGATGGAATTGGTGTAGGTGCGCATTTCGTCATTTTGCGTGGTAGCCCAGGTTCCATCGGCTTTGGGCGGTACCGGGATGCGGATTATTTTGTAAGGAATCCCGTTGCTGTTGGTTATTTTTTCAAGCGTATCGGCAAACGATTCGAGGAGGTCATGATCGGGGGCGTGATCGGGTAGTTGTGCCATCAGGATTGTCTCGCTGTCGATGATTTTCATAAACATATCCACATGGCACCATATGCCGCCGCCGCTGTGCGTAAGCGCTTCGAGGTACATCATCTCGTCGAGGCCAAAGTATTGTTCCATCATCGCCTTCACTTCGGAAGGCGAAAGATTTGGGTTTTGCGAGAAAATCCTGGTGCTGCTCCATCCGCGGCCCAGACCGTCGGTGAGCAGGTTGCCGCCTTCAAACTGCAGGGGCATATCGTTAACCGGGATGTTCCAAAGGTTTCCGATTTGGGTGGGAATAGAATCATCATTAGGGCGGTTGTAATTAGAATAGCCCGCATCGATGATTTGGCGTTGCATGGAGCGATTGGCCGTGTTTTCATATCCCGCAAAGGGGCCATAATCGCGTATCCAGAGCGTTTCGGTCCAGCCGGGGATGAGGTGCACGTTTTCGCCGGGCACCAGGTGGTCGCGCAAATAAGTACGTATTTCGGTGGTATCCATCGGCGCCTGCCCGGGATAGTAGATTACCCACACGGTGGCCGAGGGCTGCACTGCCCGTGCAATGGCCGCTGTGATCACGTTGCGCTGCGGATGATAATCCCATGTGAGCAAAAGCCCTTGCTGTGGCACAAACTCCGGTGGATAATAAACCTGCTGGGCGTTGAGGCCTGAAACCAGAAAAATGAAGATGGGAATAAGATGGAGCGTTTTCATTTGGCGTTAGTATATTGCTGTATACAGTTTTTCAGGTTTTTTTCAAAATGATCGAAAGCAGACAGTTGCCTTAGCGGGCGAAAATCGTTAGTGTATTCAGCAACCAAATGCACAGCGGCATTTACATTAAACTTTTTTAGGTTTCTGGATTTTAAACCACTTACCTTCTTCAAAAGTTGGTATAATTTTTCTTTAGGTTGGCTTTCATCTTCAAGTTGCGATACTTTAGGCAAAGCAATCTGGCCTTTGAAATTTCTGTTTCCGGCAGCCTTTTTTATAGCTTGATCTTCTAATAATAGCCACGCTTCCATCATTTTTATCGGAACAATGCAAACCGTCTTTGGCTTTAGCTTTTCTTCGATAGACTTAAAAATTTCGTTTTTCCTTTCATTCAAAATGCTTTTGTTGTTATTTTCTGCATCTCTGTGTACAAATAAAATATCAAAAGGATAAAGCTCTAAAGCTAATTCCACTTTTTTCAACAGATTCAAAGGTGGTTTTCTAAGCTTGCTAAAATCAGCATATGCACCCTCGTTTGGGATAGTTGGATACAAATTATCTAATTCCCATTTAATAATTCTCAATAAAGTTCTGTCTGATCTGCCGTCGGCGATTAAGGTAAATTTAAGTGTATCCATCAATAATCAAAATCTATTTGGATTTGGTTGATGTTTTCAGCTACGGTTCTTTTACTTTTCGATCCTTTGTGTTTTTTTTGGTAATTTCCTTTAGGTTCATTGAACTCATGATTGGTAGCCTGGCCAATCCTGCCAGTATCGAGGTAGGCAATAATTTCTCCCGGCGAGGTTGCTTCGGCCAATTGATGATTGGTTTTCCATGTATCTCCCAAAGCGGAGAAACCTGTGTATCTGATTTTCTTATTAAACAGCTCACTATAACACTCTTTCTCTTTGGCTAAATAAAGGCTTTCGTCCGGAACCGTATTGACAACCAAAGGCGAATGCGTATTGATGATTACCTGACGCAAGGGATTATCATCATCTACTGCAAACTCTGTGTCGGTAGCAATACCTTGAAGCAACTCGACCATTAGCGGGATTTTTTTAGGATTTATTCCGTTTTCGGGTTCTTCCAAACAGATCAGCCGGCTGCTTAAATTGTCCTCCTCAATAATTGCCAGTGCCAGAAACCGCAATGTACCATCTGACAGAGAATGAGCTGGCAGCGTTAATCCATTTTTGAAATGTGCCTGAAGTGTAAGCAAATCTCGTTTTTCATCGTTATCAACTGAAATATCTGAAATGTCTTCCACCAAACCAATTAGCTTGTTGGTCAATTTTTGGAAAACATCATCTCCGGTTTTTGCGGCGTTTAATCGGAACAATGTGGCAGGCAAATTAAGCCCGTTAGCTTTAATTTCGGCATTTTTGACCTCAAAAATGGAATTAGGTTGGCGCAAGGCAACAGGCTCCAATTGCAACATAATCCAGTCGCGCATTTCCTGACGAGCCAGAAATGCAGTGGGCGACTCAGCCGTAACAGTTGACAATAACGTCCGTGGCATTTTTTCGGCAATAAATTCCGTTGTCCTTCCTCCCCTTTTATTTTCGGTAGAATCAGCATGAAGTTTAATAATCCCATCTTTGGTCGAAATAAAAGGAGAACCGGATCTCCTACCCATTAATACCGAATCGAGCCATGCGCTGTTTCGTTCAAAGAAAATATTCTTTCGGGCATTAGTTAACGTAACAGGAATTAATGCTTCATGGATAATTTCTATTGTTTCTCTTTGTGAGGCTGCACCGTTCAGTTTTAAATGCAAAGTATATCTTAAACTCGTAATTTTCGCTCTGGCTGTTTGCCCTAAATCATCGGTTCCCTCTTTAGGAACCAACAT
>JAAYIU010000227.1 GCA_012523265.1 Bacteroidales bacterium
ACCCCAGTTGCATGGCCGCCTGCCGCTGCATGATGTCGCCACCCCACACATCGTGATCATAGGTGTGTGGATGCTGAAACCAGTTTTCGATATTCATTTGTATCGTGCCCTGAACCGCCATTCCCTGTTCTACCTCGAAGGAAGAGGCAGGCAGCGTAATCTCAAAATAATTCTGAATAAAGCCAACGATGGAATCGGGGTTGCTGCCGCCGCCGGCATACACCTGTCCGATGCCAAGATGAAAATTAAAGGGTTTCACCACGCCATCTTTAGCCAGCCACTTGCCGTTGAGTTTCAGGTAATGATAGCCGCCGCCCATGTATTCGGGCCAGAACATGTCGCGCTCGGGCGGATTGACAAACATCAACGATTGATTCTTCTCTTCATTAATACCAAAAGTAAAAGTGATTTTATCCACATGCCCCGCTCTGAGTGTGTCGGGTGGATTAAAAAAATATGTGTCCGGCAGATCTGTATCCACATAATGAATGGCCTGCCATCCGTCGAGCACCTGGCGGCTGCCATCGTTGTAATGCAGCGTAACATCCGAAATAAAATATTGAATTTCGTTAACCAGGTAAGGATTGCCGGCAGCATTTACGTAGCGCATCGTGTCGTATTGCAATGGCTTCCCATTATTAAGATGTTCGAAGCTGAGCAAGAGACGCGACGGCAGATAATGCAGCTGCGGTTCGTCTCCGGGGTTGCAAGCCGAAAAACTTAAGATACCCGTCGCTATCAACAGGCTGATAAAAAAGGTTGTTTGATTATAAATTTTCATTTTCAAATGTTTTAATCGTAAGGCACCACACCGGAAACAGTAACGTATTTTATGGTGTCGCCCGTACTTTGCGCTTGTTTGTAAATTTTGCCATCGATGGTGATCATGAGTTTCAGCGTGGCATGTCCCTCCTCATATTTCCCCGACAGGTACACTATGTCGCCCTGTTCGGCTGCAAAACTATGGCGCCACTCGTCCTGTCCGCCTGCCGGGTGCAGTATTGTTTTTTGCAACAATCCAGTCCCGTCGCGGTATTGAAGTGCAATTTCTGTGGCATCACTGGTCACCAGGTAGGTTACCATTTTGTCGTCGCGCTTGTGGCATCCGCCCAAAGCGACGATTATTAAAACCAAAAGCAACCAGGGTTGATGCTTTATTAAAAAGAGGCCGGGATAAGATTTTATTTTCAAAAGCATTATCACAAAAATTTTATTTTTAAATTATAACGTCAGGATGATATGGAGGTAAAAGTTGCGGCCAGGTTCATAAAGCGCTGCCCGCGAGCCGATGATGCGGCGGTTGAGATGTTCGTAAAAAGCTACATCAAACAAATTGCTCACCCCGGCTGATGCCGACAGAAGCTCGCTGAGTTGGTAGCTTACGCTGATGTTGGTAATAAAAAACGACTGAGTTGTTTGTTCGTCGTAAGCTTGCGAAATTCGGTTTTGTGAAGCAGCCCACCTTAGATGAAGCTGCGGTACCAGCTGATTGTTGAGCAACGGATAGTTGAGGCGCAGGTTTGTTTCAAAAGGGGGTATCTCAGGCAGCGGATCGTTTTTTACAATTTCGGTGGCAACCACCTGCCCGTTTTGCACCAAATAGCGTGTTGCTTCAGGATTGAAACCCGTAGTGTATGCTGCCGAGAGATTGATGTAAAACGGGAATCGCTGCGGCGAAGTCCATAAAAACTCAAACCCGTACATGTGTGCCAGATCGATATTTTGGAATCGCTTTACGCCAACTACGCCTGCTGTTTGTGGCATCACCTGTGCGGGCGGCAGCCGCACCCCTGTAATGAAATCGGTGATGTAAGCGTAAAAACCATTGACCTTGAATTTGCCCGACCTGTCGCTGGAATAGGTCATGCCTGCATCGAACTGGTGGTTGTTTTCGGGTGCTAATTGCGGGTTGCCGAGATAGTCGTAGTTGTCGTAGCCTACCGGCAGCAGGATGATAAACCGCTCCACCATGTCGGGATTGCGCACGCCGCGTCCCAGCGCCACATCCAGCGTCAGCGCACTGCTGATTTTGTAAGATATGCCGCCACTCAGGCTTACATTCACAAAGTCGGAGCTGGTGTTGTCGTTGCGGTACATCTCGCCGCCCATCATGTTGCGCAGCACCATCGCATCGCTGCCGCCATGGTTGATGTCCAGCCGCGCCGAAAGCACCAAATCTAAAGAAGCTGTCTGCTGACGCTGATATTCTCCGAAGAAACCCAGGTTGCTGATGGCAGCATTTTTCCATAAATCCTCGGTTTTCACCGGCAGGTTGGGCTGTTGTATCAACGATTTGATGCGCTCGCCCTCTTTATGAATATTTTCATAATCCAACCCCACGTGAAGCCTGGCGGCTTTTTGCCGGATGCCAACATCTATGCGGCCGCCCTGGTTCAGCGCATCGATGGTTGAAACGGCCACCACGGTATCAGAAAAAGGGCGCCATTTGTTGTCCATTTCGTGGGGCACGTCGGAGCGGTAGAGGCGGGCGTCGATGCTTTGAACGCGCGATTCGCCATTGGTATAGCGG
>JAAYIU010000413.1 GCA_012523265.1 Bacteroidales bacterium
ATGTTAATTTATGCAAAATAATTTGTTTTCTTAATAATTTTATTATTAATTTCGTACTTAAAGTTTAAATTAAAATGACCAATAAAGTTTTACATATCTTGTCTTCTAAGCGTGAAAAAAAGAAACACTTTTTTATCTGGGCAAGAATAAATTCATCTTATCGTACCGCTTACGATTACAGGATTTGAAATTTATCGTAGGCGGTTTGAAATTTATCGATAATTTTTTGTGAAAAATTAAACACTAACCTTAATAATTATAATTATGAGAAAAATAGTTTATCTTGGAGTTTTATTAGTTGCCATGTTTCTTGGCAACCTCCAAACAGTAGAAGCCGCACCAGCTCCGGATTGTCAACTTTATATTTTCGTTTGCTGTGATGGATCTATGCATTCCGCTCTTGTTTGTTACGAAGAGGATGTAAAGGCGCTCATGGAAATGTTCTGTGGGGTAAGCCCGGAATAATCAAAATAATTCTAATAGAGGAAATCCTGTAATACACTAAATTTGCATTACAGGACTCCTTTTTTTTAGGTAATAATTTAAGTTTAACCCAATGAAAAAATTAACGATATTTATTACAGCTCTTTTGATCCACACCATAGCTATTGCGCAGTGGTTCGACAAAACGATAACTGAAATTGAACCTGCTGAACTTATAGTACATTACAGGCTAAGTTACGTGGACGATTCGCTTGCACCTGAAAATGTAAAGCAAGCCGAAATGATGCTTTTCAGAGGTAAAAGCACGAGCAAATTTATCAGCAAAAGCCGCTATACTTTTGATACGATCATGAATAAAATTTCCTCGCATGAGCAGATGCAAGCCGTCCTGATGGACCCAAGCCAACCTATAAAAGCAGGCCGGTTTGATTATCGGATTTTTAAAAATTACCCCGAAGGACGCATTACCTATCTCGACCATATCTTACTGGGTGGCAGCTTTAGATACGAAGAGCCGCTAAACCTGATCGACTGGAAAATAGGACAAAACACCGATACACTGGCCGGCTATCCTGTGCAGGAGGCCACGTGTAAGTTGGGCGGACGCGAATGGACGGCCTGGTTTACGACGGCAATTCCATACAACGACGGCCCTTACAAATTCAATGGCCTGCCGGGATTGATTCTTAAAGTTTATGATGCCCGAAAGCATTTTATATTTGAGTTTATTTCGGCCAGCAAACCTGCCCAACCCACCATGATTGAGCTGGTAGAACGAGATTACATAACCACCACCCGTGAGCAATTTATGAAAGCCAGCGCAGCCAGTCGCAGTAACATCACCAGCAGAATGAGCGAAACGGGTGTCGATATAGAAACCCAACAAAAGGCTGCCCGTATCATGGATCGACGAAATAATCCGTTGGAACTGAAGTAGCTCAGTTTAAAATTTTGTGATGATGACAAGCCATGATTGTTCTGTCTTTTTTAAATTCATAAGCCAGGCTTGTACAATTCTACTTATCTTATTTATAACTCCTTGTTTACGGGCGCAGGTTACCATCCGCGGAAGTGTGACCGATACCACCGGAGCGGCCATACCACTTATCAACATCCTGGCCTACCCGGCGGACGGCCGTGCTTTGATTGCTTTTGCTGTGAGTGACGACCAGGGTCATTACACAATGGTGGCGAAAAGCACCTTCGACAGCCTCGACATCGAAGCCACTTCCATCAATTACCAAACGCTTCGCTACCGCATAGCAAACAACAACCAACAATTAAACTTTGTGCTATCGACCGACGTAAAACCGCTCGAGATGTTCACCGTGAAGGCGCAACCTATGCGCAAGCAGGGCGATACGATCAGTTATCTGGTAAGTCGTTTTGTTCAGAGCCAGGATCGATCTATCGAGGATGTGCTGCGTCGCATGCCGGGCATAGAGATAGAATCGTCAGGGCGCATATTGTATGAGGGCGTTCCCATAGAAAAATTTTATGTGGAAGGTCTCGATCTGATGGATGGACGCTACGGCGTGATAAGCAAAAACCTCCCGCCAGGATCGGTTAGTACTGTCGAGATTTTGGAAAACCACCAGCCGCTGAAAATTCTGCAGGATCGTGTTACCTCTTTCCAGCCATCGCTCAACCTGAATCTTCAGCATGATGTAACCACTACCGGCACGGCACAATTAGGCACAGGAGCAAGTCCGCTACTTTGGGAGGCCAACATTACGCCCATGGTTTTTACCAAAAATTTTCAAATGATTGTCTCTTACCAAGCCAACAACACTGGCAATGATGCGGCACTGCAACTTGAGGCTTTATCAATGAAGGATATGTTGAGAGGAATAGAGCGAAAGAGCGAAAAATCGAATTTGGTGGGCCTGCAAAATGTTGCGCCCCCTGATATTGCGCCACAGCGTTATCTTGACAACAACATCCACATGGGCACTTTCAATAGTTTGCAACGCCTGAGCCGAAACCTGGAACTGCGTGTAAATCTTGCTTACGTAAATGATTTTCAGCAACAAAATGCTGTAACACAACGTACAATTTATTTTCCTTCCGATACTTTGCATTTTAGCGAAAGCGTAAGCAACCAGCTCTATAAAAATTATTTGCAGGCCTCTTTTACGCTACAGCGAAATGCAAAAAGTAATTATTTGCAAAATACCTTATCGATCAAATCCGGGTCGGATCGCCAAACCGGTATTG
>JAAYIU010000305.1 GCA_012523265.1 Bacteroidales bacterium
ACAAATCTGGCCGGTTTGTTTTCATCAACTCGAAATTTGGCATTTAAACGGGCCAGCCTAAAAATATTTTTAAATACACGACTCTCAACAAGATTGAATTTTGGGAGTTATTAGACCGGACTCATCAATACGTTCTGCTCAAAGGTTCTTACCTGAGCCGCGACACCGTTAATCCCGCTGACGTCGACTGGACGAAAATCGGTGCCGACAACTTTCCGTATCATGTAGTTCAGAAGCCAGGCAGCATAAATGCACTTGGCAAGGTAAAGTTCCTGTTTCCCAACGATCAAAATATTTATCTGCACGACACCCCTTCCAAATACCATTTTCAGCACTATGAGCGCGGCTACAGCCATGGCTGCGTGCGGCTTCAGGAGCCTGAGCGCCTGGCCTTGCGTCTGCTCGAAAAACAGATCCCGGAAGATGAGCTGCGCGAAATTATTGCTGGTGGCAAAACAACTACTGTGGAACTCCGGCATAAACCCATCATTTATTTCACCTATCAAACTACTTGGGTTGACGACGATGAGCAGGTAAACTTCCGGAAAGATATTTACAAATTCGACGAGATGATGATGGAAATGCTTGACCAGAAGCCACTGTTGCAAAGCAATACCCAGCGATAGAGCGAAAGTGGAAACAAAAAAGGCAGTTACAAATTTTTGTAACTGCCTCTTTCGGTGTGGAGCATATCGGAATCGAACCGATGACCTCTTGACTGCCAGTCAAACGCTCTAGCCAACTGAGCTAATGCCCCATGATGATCTTTGAACTAACTTCACTTTTTTTTGAAGTCGGCTGCAAATGTAATATTTTTTGGGTTTTACCATCAGAAAAAATAATCTTTTGATGATAAAAATATTGCGTTGGAATACAATTTCATCAGCAAATAGTAATCTTTACCCCCAGGCATTTATGAATCTGTAGCCCGGCATTTATAAATCCGTAGCCCAGGCATTTATGAATCCGTAGCCCAGGCATTTATGAATCCGTAGCCCAGGCATTTATGAATCCGTAGCCCAGGTATTTATGAAATCCATTGCCCAGGCATTAAGAATCCGTAGCCCAGGCATTTATGCCTGGGATTGAAACGGCGGGGTGGCAAAAAATGACAAATCAATTATTCATAAAAGATAAAAACCTTTGGCACTCTGGAAGAAACAAAATATTTAACTTTGCACAAGCACATTTGTTCGGGTATTAATAATTAAAAATTTAAAGCCATGAAAAACACATTACTTACAGTTTTATTAATTGCTATGTTTATTAGCGCTGGCTTCGCACAACCGTGGGAGTCACTACCGCGCATTTTCAACCCCAGTGGTGTGCCGAGTCTGCCTTTTTCGCAGCCGCGTTTTGCCGACCTGGATGCCGATGGAGATCTTGACCTGCTCATTGGAAACATCGACGACAAGCCTTTCTTTATGGAGAATGATGGTGATAATGTAAATCCGCATTTTGTGGAAGGTGCCGGTATTATGGCTCCGGTGTCGGCGCTGGATGCTGAGATGGGCGTGTTTTATGATTTGGATGGCGATGGCGACCTGGATTTGGTCACCGGAGGATTTACGGGGCTTCACCTCTTCGAGAACACCGGCTCGCCACAGGCACCGGCTTTTGCCGAGGTAGTTGGTTTTTTTGATGGCCTGCAGGTAGGTTCCAATCCAATCCCCGATTTTGGCGATGTGGATGGCGACGGCGACGGCGATATGGTGGTGGGACTGAGCGAGAGCGGATTGGTGCTGTTGTACGAAAATACCGGCAATGCGCAACAAGCGGAATATTCGCCGGAAAACATGGCTGAACTGGGAGACGTGGGATTGTATGCCTATCCGCATTTTGCCGATCCGGATGCCGATGGTGATCTGGACTTGCTCGTTGGCCGCGATGGCTTCGGATTCGTTTATTACAAAAATATTGGCACACCCAACGCTCCTGTGTGGGAAACTGAAAACACTGTGTTTGCAGGTCTGGGCATGGAAACTTACTGGAACTCTCCGGCCATTGCCGACCTTACCGGCGACGGCTTGCCCGACCTGGTGTTTGGCACAGCTTCGGGGCCGCTGCAATATTTCGTCAACAGCGGCACACCCACTACACCCGAATGGCAGGAAAACCTGACGCTATTTGGTGGCGTGATGGACGTGGGCGGCGCCAGCAATCCCGTTTTTTTCGATTTTGATGGTGATGGCGACCTCGACCTGATCTCGGGCAGCCAGATGGGCGATATTGTTTATTACGAAAATATTGGCACTGCCAGCGGCCCTGCATGGAAAGAAGAGAACGAATACTTTGCTTCGATAGACCATTCGATTTATAGCGCCATAGCCATTGGCGACCTCGACGGCGACGAACTGCCCGACGCCATAGTTGGCGATCTGAGTGGTAATCTTTTTCACCATCGCAATACAGGTGA
Source organism: Bacteroidales bacterium (assembly GCA_012523265.1). GTDB lineage: Bacteria > Bacteroidota > Bacteroidia > Bacteroidales > 4484-276 > SABY01. The sequence continues at coordinate 2,417 of JAAYIU010000305.1, forward strand.
GGGTTTTGAAGAAATTGGCCAGATTCCCGGTGTTGCGCTGGGAGGCTGGTCGGCACCGCGGTTGGCTGATCTGGATGAGGATGGCGACCTGGACATCATTGCCGGTAGCGAAGATGGCCGGCTGCATTTTATCGAAAATACCGGCACCATTTACAATCCGCAATGGCAGCTCGTGAACAATTATTTTGGCGGCATCGACGTGGGCACCAACTGCGTGCCGGCACTCGTTGATCTGGACGACGACGGCGATATCGACATCCTATGCGGCAACCTTTGGAGCGAGCTTACCTATTTCGAAAATCAGGAAGGAGAGTGGGTGGAAATTTCCGGATTATTTGACGAAACAGAGCCACATCAAAACACTGCGCCAGCTTTTGCCGATCTGGATAACGACGGCGACCCCGATCTTACACTGGGCGAATACAGCGGCGTGCTGAGTTATTATCGCAACAATAAAATTGTGATCGGAATCGACGATCCGGCAGTTGCCACTAACCACCTGCGCGCTGTCATCGCACCCAATCCATTTTCGGACTATTGTATGATTAATTTTGAAACCACCAAACCAGCTAAAGCAGAGCTGCAGGTGATGAATGCCGCAGGAATTGTGGTGCACGTATCCACCACCGTCGAATTACCCGCCGGGAAGCAATCATTCGGATGGAATGCAGCAGGGCAGCCTGCCGGGGTTTATTTGCTGAAGCTTCGCGTGGATGGCGAAGAGATTGTTTTGAAAGGAGTGGTGGAGTAGGGGGTGGCTGGCCGAAAATCTTCAGTTCACAGCTGGGCTGGCAGCAGTGCAAGTATTTCTTTGGTAGAAACTTGTATTGGCGACAATGTGAATTACGATAAGGGAATCTTAACTCACTGAGAAACAATTAACAGGTAAGGAGTTCTGGATTTATTTTGAAATTGCACGCTTCCTTCTGAATTCCTTCCGGTACATCCACCAGCCGGAGATTAGCAAAAACAGCAGCGCCATTCCGGCCAACGGAACTACCAGAATATAAAAGTCGCCGATGAGCGGGGCGTAGATACGCCCGGTATGAATTTCGAGTGCCAGATTCCAGAGCGAGATGGGGCTTGCATCGACAACGTTTTGAGGCATTGCCGGAAATTGGGATTCGTGGTGCCAGGGCGTGGCGCCACGATCATAATCAAAAATGAATGCCTGCCCATGCGTGTCGCGCACAAGTCCGGCCACAGCATTATCCGAAAAAGGACGTCCGGCTGTGGGCAGCGGCTGATATTCGTGGCGCGCTATTACATTTTCGACGTACTGCTGCTGCGGATACCAGGCATAAAGTCCGCTGAACGAACCAGCCAATAAACCGCCGCCGGGCAGATTTTCCAGAACATTAATGCCCATTACGCTCACCGGTGGCTGCACCGCGAATGGTTGCAGCAGTTCATCAATATCTGCATTAGCATAATAAAAACCTTCGGAGGTGCTTAAAATTAGGCGGCGGTTGGCCGCATCATAAATACCTGCGCGCAGCTTATCGTCCCACAAGTTGGGCGTATTCACATTGGTGCCAGGGATTTTTGGGACACGTGCTTCGGCGATAGTGATCAGCAGCGGTGGCCTTAAAAATATCCCCGTAAGGGTAGTGATGAGTAAGAATATTAGCAAATAATATCCCAGCCGGTTGTGCCAGCGCAACGAAAAGCGCATGAGGCGGGCGGCAGGCTTCACCACCTGCCGCTGCTGGCGGTAGCGCCTGATGATGCCCGGGAAAAGCCACAAAATGAGTCCGCTTATAGTAAGAAAAATCAGCACCAGCCCCAGCAAATCGACAATCACTCTGCCGGCGGTGCCGTATATTTTTCCACCGTGTATGCTCCACAACGTGCGGAAGAGGCTCACCTTGCCATCGTCGTCGGTGGCGGGCGGCAAAACTATTTCCCGAAAGGAGCAATTATTTTTGTTTTGGTAAGATTGCAGCAGATGGCTGCGGGTGAGTACCATCAGCCGACCTTCCTGTACAAAAAGATCGGTGATGCGCTCCTCCTCAACCGGTAGTGGCTGCCGCTGCCATTGGCCATCGGCAAAAGTGTATAATCCAAACAATGTCCCTGCAACCAGGGTTCCATCCTCCATGAGCAACACCTTGCTTATTTTGCGCTGGTCGATGCCGGGTGGAAATCCCCGATTGAAATCAATCCATGTTTTCAGATCATCGGTTACTTTCCAAACGCCAACGTTGCCATATACCAGCAGTGTGTCGTTTTGCAAATCAACACTTCCGCGCACAGCGGCCATGTTCCAGTTGCGATATTGATATTGGCGGGGCAGCCAGCCCCGGTGGATATCTACCGACGAAAGCAGCGAGCGGTGGTTGAGCACAATCCCCGACGAAGCAAACAGCAAGAAAACCAATGCCAGCACAATCCCAAACCATTTGTGGTATTTCTTAAACCACTTATAGACTTTGGATGAACGGCCTCTGGGTTTTCTTTCGACAGCTTGCATGCAGGAAATTTATTTTATCATCACCAGCAGCATCTTAAACTGCTCGACAGCTTTGAGGGCGTGCGGAATATTGGCAGGCATCACAATGCTTTGACCGTTTTTCAGAAAATTGGATTTGCCGCCAATGATCACTTCTGCCTCGCCGTCGATGACGTTGACCATGGCATCAAAAGGAGCCGAGTGTTCGCTTAGTCCCTGGTCTTTATCAAAAGCAAAAAGCGTGATGGTGCCGGTGTCTTTTTTGGTGATGGTGCGGCTCACCACCGATCCTTGGTTATATTGCACAGAGGCAGCCAGATCGAAAGCCTCATTGAAATTATTTTTGTTGTTCATGCTGTTGATTTTTAATGTTTGTTGTTTGGTAAAAAATATCTTTACAAAAATAGATTCTTCACTCCACTACGTTTCGTTCAGAAAGACTAGGCATTAGGGTTTTTGGGAGGGCTAAGCTGGCGGCGAAGCCGCCAGCTTAGCCCTCCCTCCCCCAACTCATAGCAAACACTTGTCTTTCTGAGCGCAGCGAAGAATCTATTTTTCTTAACCGGATCGTAGTAATTTATAATAACAAATCGAATCAGAAGCCTCAGTTTTTTAACCTTTAACCTTCTCTCCTCTTTCAAAAAAAAACCTCTGCCACCCGTCACCAAAGGTAACCGACAGCGGAGGATAGTGAGCATGTTTTAGTTTAAGAAGATTTTCATATCCTCGTCAACGGTGGTGATGCCGCTGATGCCGAAGTTTTCGACCAGCACTTTGGCCACGTTGGGCGAAAGGAAAGCAGGCAATGTAGGTCCGAGGTGGATATTTTTAACACCCAGATAAAGCAGCGCCAGCAATACGATTACGGCTTTTTGCTCGTACCAGGCTATGTTGTAGGCAATGGGCAACTCGTTGATGTCGTTGAGTTCAAATACTTCTTTAAGCTTCAGCGCAATTACGGCCAGAGAATAGGAGTCGTTGCATTGGCCGGCGTCGAGTACGCGTGGGATGCCGCCGATGTCGCCCAGTTGTAGTTTGTTGTAACGATATTTGGCGCAACCTGCCGTAAGTATCACGGTATCTTTGGGAAGTTTCTCGGCAAACTCAGTGTAATATTCGCGGCTCTTCATGCGGCCATCGCAGCCAGCCATAACGAAAAATTTACGGATGGCACCTGATTTTACGGCGGCCACCACTTTGTCGGCCAGTTGCATCACCTGGTTGTGGGCAAAGCCACCAACGATCTCACCTTTTTCTATCTCGGTGGGCGGAGTGCAGCGTTTGGCATGCTCCACGATGGCCGAGAAGTCTTTCATTCCGCCAGCCGGACGCTCGCCGATATGCTGAAATCCGGGATAGCCCGAAGCTCCGGTTGTATAAACGCGATCGGCGTAGGTGTTGCTTTTGCGCGGCGGCACTATGCAGTTGGTGGTGAAGAGAACGGGGCCGTTGAATTTCTCAAACTCCTCGTTTTGTTTCCACCAAGAGCTGCCGTAGTTGCCCACAAAATGTTCGTATTTTTTAAATGCCGGGTAATAGTTGGCGGGCAGCATCTCGCTGTGTGTGTAAACGTCAACGCCAGTACCTTCGGTTTGCTTGAGCAGGTCTTCCATGTCGCGCATGTCGTGGCCCGAAATAAGAATTGCCGGGTTGTTGCGCACGCCAATGTTCACTTTGGTAATCTCCGGGTTGCCATAGTGGCCGGTGTTGGCTTTGTCGAGCAGCGCCATGGCTTCCACGCCATATTTGCCGGTTTCGAGCGTCAGGGCCACCAGCTCGTCAACAGAAAGGCTGTCGTTGGTGGTAGCCACCAATGCGCGCTGCATAAAAGCATACAG
>JAAYIU010000023.1 GCA_012523265.1 Bacteroidales bacterium
CTGTAATTGCTTTGGCAGGATATGGCTTTTGTGGTTTGTTGACGATGCGGACTTTTGAAATTTCGGCCTTGTTTTTACCCATCCTTTTTGCGGGTTCTTTCATCGGAAAGAAAATCAACCGCAATATTCCTGTGCCGGTTTTTAAAAAATCTGTTTTATTCATCACGCTGGCGTCGTGTGTTTTTCTTTTGTTGAAGTGATTATAGTTGCTTTCCCGATGGTTGCTGGCAATTATTCGTAAATCCAATTGTTGTGGAATGGATTTCTCTCCGCCAGCCGGCGGATCGAAATGAAAAGCATTATGTGATAACGGAGGTTTAGGGATCGGAAGTTCTGAACCTTACCCTTGCTCCTGCACGCCGCGGCAAAAAGCCTGCACCATATAATTGATGAGTTTGCCGATGAGCACATTTTCCATCCCGTCGCTTCTTTTGTAAACAGCCTCGGTAATGTGCAAATAGCAAACCTGTGGTTCTTTCCCGCAGTTGTAGAGGTAGTTGAGCGATTCGTCGGAAGTAACCCCGACCGAACTCCAGGCGCTGCTGAGTAAGTTTTCGAGGCTGTCCACATCCAGCTCCACGCCAAATCGGTTCGTTTTTACAAAATCTATGGCCCGGCGCTTTGCTTGTTCCCAGGTCTCTTTTCTTCGCAAAAAGATATCTTCAAACATGATGGGCAGGAAGTCGGGATTTTCATTTAGTTCATCAATGATAAGCTCATTGTTGTAGGCATGGTGCAGGCCAAGAAGTGCATACTTTTTTAAATAACCTGCTTCATACGCGTACCTGAAACCATTTCCGCTGTGCCGTCCTTCGGTGGGCCGAAAGTCGGCATGGGCATCCAGATTTATCGTGTTTATCGATTGGTTGCAGGCCAATGAGCAGCCTTTCAATATCGGGAAAACATTGTTGTGCCCGCCACCGATAACGATTGGAATCTTTCCCGCATGCACAATTTGCTGAATGACCGGGAATACCATATCGTCCAACTTTTCGGTTAATTGCCGCAAGGTTTCAATGTCGGCATTTTGGCTCTCTTCCATCAGGTCGCCGGTACGTATTTTTCCTAACAGCAAAAACTGATCGCCGTTTAAATCTCTGGAATTATGAATATTTACAAGGCTTTTGATGAAAGAGCGAAATGCGGAGGCTGCGCCGGCCATCCCATGATTTGCCCGGATGCCTATATCTTCGGCAATCCCCAAAATCACAAATTTCCCCTGGAAGCTACTCAAATCGCCATCGACTGCAATCTGTAGGGTCTCTCCAAGCTTTTCTTCACCTTCCCGGTAATTGATCAGGGAGGCGATGTATTCTTTTTTATAAAATTGAACGAATGAATGCATACCTTTTTAATATCAAATTTTTTAATAAAAGCAAAGATAAGCCTTTATCTTGACCATTTTTGTGCGAACCCATTAGCCGAATGGATTAAAATTTTTCTGATAATTTTATATTTTTACAGAGTCTTTTCTCTAACAGTTTTTTGCTTCTATTCCTCATCTTTAAAAATATCATGCTATGAAACACAATTTACTTTACACCGGGCTGGTGATGCTGTTTTTCGCTTGCTTTTACGCGCTACAGGCACAGCCGATTGTAGCCAACCACGAGCACATCAATCGTAGTGATATTCCCGTTGCCTGGATCGAGGCAGCAAAATCTGATCTGCGCATCTGGTACGGCCACACTTCGCACGGAAGCCAGTTGACCACCGGCATGAACAACCTGCATGGCCATGTGGGCGATTTGTTTGGCTACAATGCTGCAGGTTCATCAGGGTTTCTGTCGTATCAGGAAGTATATGGCGACCTGGGGCACAATGGCAGTTTGGGCTGGGAAGTGATGACCCGCGAGCAGCTCAACGACCCGGCCAACGACCGGAATGTGGTGATGTGGTCGTGGTGTGGCGGCGTTTCGGATAATACCGTGCAGGGCATCAACATTTACCTCAACGCCATGAATCAGCTTGAGCTGGATTTTCCGGATGTGCAATTTGTGTATATGACCGGCCACCGCGATATTTGGTCCGATGCCAACCTGAAAGCCCGAAACCAGCAGATAAGAGATTACTGCATAGCCTACAACAAAATCCTCTTCGACTTTGCCGACATCGAAAGCTACGATCCAGCCGGAACCTACTACGAATTTTCCCACGACAATTGCGATTATTACCAGGGTGCCGGCTGGGGTTACCTGGGCAACTGGGCCACGGAATACTGCGGCGAAAATCCCGGCTCAGAATATTGCTGGGATTGCTATTGCAGCCACTCCGAAGCGGCCAACTGCAATATGAAAGGCGTAGCCGCCTGGTGGATGTATGCGAAAATGGCTGGCTGGAACGACGTTCAAACCCTGAATATTCCCGAAGGATGGAGCGGCATCTCAAGCTGCTTTGTTCCCGAAAACACCGACATCGAAACTATGTTTGCCCCTGTGCTCGACAACCTCGTTATTATTCACAATCTGACAGACGTGTATTGGCCCGGGCTTAACATCAATACGCTCGGCAACTGGGACTATGCTTCGGGATATTTGATTAAACTCAATGCCGATGTAAATCTTACCATCGCAGGCAGCGGCATCCCAAACAAAACCCTTGTTCTGCAACAAGGCTGGAACCTTTCGCCGGTATTGTGCGCCGAAGGCATGCTGTGTTCAGATGTTCTGTTACAAATGGGCGATGATCTGATCATTATCACAGAGCCGGCAGGCACGAATGTTTTTTGGCCGGAGATGAATATCCAGACACTAACGGCACTGCAGCCGGGAAAATCCTACTATATCAAAACCGCTGCAGCTACCACGCTCATTTTTCCCTGACAAGGGGAAACAATACGCTGCCCCGAAAAGCCCGGATCATTGAAACCGGAAACTACTTTATTCTAAAGAAACGGTTTTCTTTAATTCACCCTTCACAATATCGTTGAGTGATACCTGCCGGCTGATTCTGCCAATCAGTTTGTCGATTTCTTCGTTGCGCAAAATATCGCGTACGCCGGCACGCGCTTCGGCAATATGAAGCGTGATACCTTTAGCCTGTAGGTCGAGATAAAGCTGGCCAATCATTTTGGCTCCCGCCCGATCCACCTGAGGAGAAGTGCTCAGATCCCACACTACTGTTTTCAGCAGAGCACCGGCCTCGTCGACCTTTGTCATTACAATGTTTTCGATGTAGTCGGTATTAAAATAATAAACCGAAGACTCCACCCTGAACAACAAAAGCTGCGGGAACAATTCGTTGTCGGGATTTCGCACTACGTCTGAATAGCGCTTGGTGCCGGGTATTCTGCCCAAAATAGCAACATGAGGAATCGAAACTGCTTTAATTATTAATACCAAAGTAACGATGGCGGCAATGATTACTCCTTCGAGGATGCCAAAAACCAGCACACCAACAAGAGCAACCAAAGCAATTACAAACTCCGTTTTGTTGGTTTTCCACAAGTGCTTAAACTCTTTTATATCCACCAGCCCTCCTATCGCCACAAGTACAATACAAGCCAGGACGACATTGGGCAGATTTTTGAGCAATCCCGCCAGCAGAAGCAGCACCAAACCGATTGCGATAGAAGCAAACACAAGTGCAATGGGAGTTTTTGCACCAGCTTTATCATTTACGGCTGTTTGCGACAAACCGCCGCTCACAGGGTAACTTTGCCCGAAGGCAGTGGCCAGATTCACAATACCCAGCGCCAGCAACTCCTGCCGGGGATCAATTTTATATCCATGCTTTTGTGCCATGGCTTTGGCCGAAGAAATACTTTCGATGTAAGCCAGCAAAAAACAGGCAAAGGCCAGCGGTAAAACAGCACTAATATCCGACGCATAGATAGCGGGCACATGAAATTTGGGCAAACCTGCCGGGATTAATCCGACAGTGTTGAAGCCCATAGTTCCTAATGGAGTAAACGAAATGACAAGGATTGAAACAATCATTATCAACAGGGCGACAGGCCTTCCGGGAAATTTCTTCTCTGCTACGAAAAGCAGGATGAGTGTAGCAAGCCCAAAACCAAACACGTAATAGTTGAATTGAGGCCACTGCTGTGACAAAACCAGCAATCTGTCAAAAAAGTTAGCCCCTCCGCCGGTAACGCCAAATAGTTTAGGCAATTGCGTAGATGCTATGGCCAATGCTGCACCAGCCTTAAAGCCTAACAATACGGTGTCGCTGATGAAATTGATAACGCCACTCAAACGCAGCAAATAAGCCAACAGGCTCAACACTGCAAATACAAGCGCTGTACCCGAGGCGATCTCGGCCCAGCGCTGGGTATCGCCGGCGGCCATATTGGCAATGGTAACACCAATGAGCAACGATATCGCCGAGGTAGGCCCGATAGCCAATTGCCTGCTGCTTCCAATAAGCGCATAAAAGAAGCCACCTAAAAGATAGCCATAAACACCGTATTGAGGAGGCAAACCGGCAAGCGAAGCATACGCCAGCGAAACCGGAAGCGCATAGGCAGCCAACGTCATGCCGGCAAAAGCATCACTTCTTAAAAATTTGAAGTTGTAACCGGGAAGCCAGTTAAAAGCCGGAATATGATTTTTCAAAAACACACGCAAAAGTACAAAGTCTTTTTGTTCGATGGAATTACATTATCTGCATTTCTTTGTACTGAAACTCCCGCTCGCTTCTCTCCCATCCTTATCGACTGAATGCCGCGATGAATGCTTTTGCATTTTATAAATCGAAAAGATAAAATGGGGAATCATACAGGGCTGGGGTTGGTGAGGAAATGAGAGGAATTACTGCCACGCTGATTTTGCTGTAAGTTACTGGTTAAAGCAGCCCGGCCAACCTAAGCAGCTCAGCAAAAGCGGGATCTTTTTTGGCTTGAGCGCGCGCCAGCGATTCCAGTTGCTTCATCCGGCCGTCAAGCTCGTGCGTTTTGTTCTGCACAGGAAATAATGCTGTTCGCCTGTCCCACATAATGTAACCAATCAAAAAAG
>JAAYIU010000385.1 GCA_012523265.1 Bacteroidales bacterium
AAAAGACAAAAAGCAAATTCCAAACAACAGATAAGTTCCAAAAAAACAAAATTCAAATGTTCGTAATTCGTAACGACTTTATTCATTGAGTTTTTAATATTGGGATTTATTTGTGACTGTTTACACCGACTACGGGCGGCTGTTTTATTGTTGCTGTTTACACCAGCTACTGATGGTTGGAATTTATCCCTGGTAGCTATTACAATTAAACGGGAGTCGGAAAAAGACGTCCCGTTTTTTGTGTTAATGCGTCGGCAAAACCTTCGCTCTCTATGTGAAAATCCAGTACCTTTGCGGCAAAACAATACAGTGAAGATAGCAGTAAATACCAGACTTTTGATCAAAGACAAGCTTGAGGGTATCGGATGGTTTACCTACGAAAACCTTCGGCGCATCACCACGCAGCACCCCGAGCACACCTTTTATTTCCTGTTTGATCGCAAATTTCATCCTTCTTTTATTTTTGCCGACAACGTGGTGCCATTGGTAGTGCCGCCACAGGCACGTCATCCGCTGCTGTACTATCTGTGGTTTGAATTTTCGGTGCCGCGGGTGTTAAAGAAAATCGGGGCACAGATGTTTTTCTCGCCCGACGGGTATTTGTCATTGAAAACCCAGGTGCCGTCGATGAATGTTTTTCACGATCTCAACTTCGAGCACTACCCGCAGGATCTGCCACGTGCCGAGCGCCGGTTCTATCGCAACTACTTCCCGGAATATGCTTTTAAAGCCCGCCGCATCGCCACCGTGTCGGAATACTCAAAGCAAGACACCGTGAAGCTTTATGGTGTGGATAAAGATAAAATAGACGTGGTGTACAATGGTGCCAACGAGCGCTTCGTTCCGCTGGACGAGGCAACGCGCATGGCAACAAGGAAAAAATATACCGGCGGCGCACCTTACTTTCTTTTTATCGGATCGCTGCACCCGCGCAAAAACTTAGCGCGGCTTTTCCCGGCCTACGATGCTTTTAAAGCTACCGACACGCAAGGCGTCAAGTTGCTGATAGTGGGCGAAAAGAAGTGGTGGACATCCGAGATTGAGGATGCTTACAACAGCATGCAATGGCGCGATGAGGTGGTGTTCTCGGGACGATTGCGTGTGGACGAATTGCACCACGTGCTGGCCTCGGCGCTGGCTACCACCTACGTTAGCTATTTCGAGGGCTTTGGAATACCCATCGTCGAATCGTTTTATTGCGATGTGCCGGTGGTAACCAGCAACGTAACCTCTATGCCCGAAGTAGCCGGCGACGCTGCCCTGCTGGTCGATCCTTTCTCGATACCCTCGATAACTGACGCTTTGCAGCAAATTGCTACCAGTGCTGACCTTCGTGAAGATCTAATAGAAAAAGGACGCGAGCGACGAAAAATGTTTAGTTGGCAAAAAACATCCGAACGATTGTGGTGTTCAATGGAAAAACTCATCGAACAAATCGACTGACACTATGCACCGACGTTTTCTTATTGCATCACTTTTTCTTTTCATAACCATCAGCGCACCCGCCCAAACCCAGACAGAGGCCATCTACCGCTCGATAGATTTTCTGGAAAATTTAAAAAATGAAAACTACCAGGCCAACCGTCATTACATGGCTCCGGCACATGCCGACGAAAACTTTGAAGACAAACTACGCCAGTCGTGGCAATATCAGATTAGCCAGCTTGGAAATTTCGTGAGCCTCGAAAACACCAAATACGACCGCTTCCGCGACTACGACATCGTTTATCTCACCAGCCGCTTTGAAAAGAAAAATTATACCCTCAAACTGGTTTACAACAAACGACAGGAAATTACCGACGTAATCTTTATCCCTTACCCTCCCCTGATTGGTGCCGGCAGCCTCAACCAACTTTGGCTGATCATCTTTTTGATCGTCTGGGAGCTTACCTGGAAAGCCATGGGACTGTGGAAAGCCGGTAAAAACCAGCAGTTGTCATGGTTTCTGGCCATCTTCATCCTGCCCACTTTCGGGTTGCTCCCCATCGTCTATACGCTCTTTGTGCGGGAGAAGGCGGAGGGTGATTGATTTTATTTTTGGAAAGCAAAGATAGCGCATTTTTTTACGGGCAGAATATCCCAGGGAGATTCAATATCCCAGCTCAGGCTTACAACTATACCTCCCGAAAACACACCGCGAAAAGCTTACGAAAACTACGCCTACTGGTATTCTTTCTCCCGCTCCCGCTTCAATTTCTTGTTTTTGCGCGAATTGTCGGGCAGCTCTTGCCATTGACTGCGTCTGGGCGGATAGTTTTCTATCCACGATTTCAGTTCGCTGACCAAACCGCCCATTTTGTTACACATACTTTTTTCCAGATTTCGATACTGTTTTTTCAGCATCTGGTTTTCCAGAAAAAAGGACTCGAAAGAGATAAATCCATAATCCGGCAACTTAAACGAGGTTAGGGTGATATGGAAAGCTGCCGGGAGCATCTGCACTTCGATGCGTGAACATATCACAAAATCGCTGTTGGCACCGATTTTATGATTTTTGAAAACATCCATGTAACGTCCCTGCACCATGTAGCCTGAATTTCCGGCATGCTTGCCATCAGCAGAGCTGCCCGGGACTTCCTTGTTTATGCTAAAATGAAGCTGCCCGGTTGAGTCTTTTTTGCTCAGCACCACGTTGCGCTTTTGGAAATCGTCACCAAACCACGCGATGACGCGGTTAAAAATGGTGACTTCGTCCAGCCCACCGGTTACATTGATGATGGTGTCGAAGCCCACCAATCGCAGACGCGGATTATACTTCAACTCCAGTTGGCATGGCGTTTCCTGCTGCGCCATGACTGCCGGAGCCGTAAAAATCATCATCAAAACTAATGTCTTTATAAATTTCATCATACATCAGGCGTATTTTTAAAATATTAAAAAGGTATGCAATCCAGACACGACTGTTTGCTATTACCAAAGCGGCTGCTATTGCCGCGGGGAGCACCAAAGAAGCTAAACCCATCCAACTCATAGATTACTGACACTTCGTGGGTAGCTCCTGCCACCCGCCGTACATCGCTCAAAATATAATCGTACGAGTAGCGCAGCTTGATGCGACTGTTGGTTCCGAAAGGAATGTTAGCGCCCACCATCACGATCAGGTCTTTGAGATCGGTAAAAGTAAAACTTTGGTTCCTGAGCCAAATGCCGGAATAGATATAACTTTTGTAGGCATTCAGCCCTACCGAGAAATTAGACATCTTACCTTGCTTTTCATAAAAGAACCCCGGGTTGATCTTAAACTTTGTATCCTTCTTGCTGTAGCGGCTGCTGCTGCCGGTTTCGTTGTCGAGCAATACGTCGCCCATCACCACCAATTTTACAGGAAGCCGGGCATCACTTTCGTAAAAAGAGATGTCGGGCGTGAACAGGTGCTGCACTGATACAGCCAGCGTACCTACCACATTATTGATAGCGCTGGTCTCTTCGCAGAATTTGAGCAGGACACCTACGCCAAAATCCGGGAAGTTTAGGCTGTTGTAGTCGGGAGCGATGAAAGATGAAGGATTTACCACACCATAACGCGGGTCGATCTGGTCGCTGAAAATAAGATTGTCCCAGTTGACGGTTTTGCGAACGAAGGCGGCATTAAGCCCAAACTGGGTTAAAAGATTTTCCGACATATGAATTTTTACGGAAGTAGCCAGGGTGGCAGAGGTGGTTTGGATATTTCCCAGTCCGTCGATATCGCTTTGTATGATTACGCCCAAGCCGCCACTGCCGGGAAAATTAGGCTCAGCTACATCCACGCTTAGGGTATAATTGTCGAAGGTGCAGTCGAGCTTGTTCCACTGGTTGCGATAGTGCATGTTTACATGCAGGCCACTGCTGGCACCCGCATAAGCAGGATTGTAGTAAAGGCGGTTGTTGTAAAACTGCGAGTAGGTGGCGTCCTGTGCTGTGGTGGTAGTAGTAGACATCAGCGCTGCTAACTGTAAGAAAAAAGCTGCGCCATAGAAAAACCATTTTTTTGTGCTGTTTCTTTTCATGACTTTTCGTTTTATCGGATTAATAAAATGGTTCCGGTAATATCGTTGCCTTCTTGCTCAAGTCCGGTGGCATTGTTGCCCCACACGGTTCCGTCTTTAAATTTAGCGTAAGCTTTATACACATAGGTGCCGGGAGGCATAGTGGCATTTTTGTATTTGCCATTCCACGATTCTATGGGGCTTCCGCCGTCGTTCAATGCCGACGATTCCCAGAGCTTGTTGCCCCACATATCGTAGACGCTTATGTGGTACTCCTCCAGCCCGACACCTTTGGGTTGGAATACGCTTACCTCCTTGTTGGGATGCTCTGGTGCAAAGGCATTGGGCAGGAACAGACCTTTGTAATCAAGGCATTCGGTGCGGATGGTATCTATTGCGAAAGTCTCGGTGCAGCCTTTTGTGTTGGCCACCGTAAGCGTTACTGCATACATCTCCTTGTTGGTGTAGGTATGGGTAATGGTGGGCACTTCCGGCGCAAAGATGGTGTCGCGGGTGCCGTCGCCAAAATCCCAGGCCCACCACCAGACGTCGTCAGTCACGGTGACCGTGTAGCCGCTAAACAATACCGTGAGGCTGCAGTCGTCGTAAGAAAACTTCGGGTGGAGAGGCTCGGGCACTTTGGCAATCAGACTTTTTATCTTTTCGCATCCGGAGGCGTCAATAGTTTTTAATACCACCTGATGTTCGCCGGCATTAACATAGATGTGCTCCGGTGCCGGCTTATCCGACGAGGTGTTGCCGTCACCAAAAGTCCATTCGTAGCTTTCGATAATATTGCCGGGAGGCAAAATACTGGCGCTGTCGATCCAAAAACGGGTAGCTTCGCCATAACAGGCGTCCTGGTGATGTATCGTAAAATCGAACAATGCATCAATAAATACGGTATCCACGAAATCATCAATACATCCGTTGCGATCGGTTACGGTGAGAGTTACTTTTTTTGCACCACTGCTCTCAAATTCAAACTGTGGATTTTGCAAATCAGAATAATAATCTTCACCAAATGTCCACCACCAATCGGTAATGTACGATTGCTTCACCCACGAGGTGTCGTAAAACTGCACAAGCCCGACGCAATTGCTAATTTTCTTGTAAGAGAATCCTGCCACGGGCGGTTCTTTTATTATCACAGTAAGCATGGTGGAGTCGGTGCAGGTGGTAATGCCATCGATGGCAGTAATCACAATGAGTTTTACGGAATAGGCGCCAGGTGCGGCATAAGTATGCGAAACACATGTTTCAGTACCTGAATCGATAACGTCATCGTCGCCAAAATACCAGATTCTGTTGGTGATTGTTTGATGAGGATGCGCAGCGTTATAGCCAAATCCTGACAGGTCTTCAAACCAGGTTTGCTGCCCCGGACAAAGTACCGAATCAGCCGAATTGTTGACAGGTTCAAAATCGGCTACCGGACGGGAACCTACTTTGATGATAAAGTCAGCGTCGGTTTGGAAATTAGCACAAACCGCCAGACCATTTGCTCTGAGCTTTAGCACAACATCTTTTCCGGCGTCCCAGGCATTTGGGTGGTAAGTAGGCGTGAGTGTGTTGGCATTGAGCAACTGGCCGTTTCCGGTTCCCAAAACCACCTCCCACTGGAAGCTGCTGTAGTTTTTGATGGCAACGGCACCTTCAGCAAGGGTATATCCGGCTGGATCATCCATACAGATTACTCCTGTCGGTTTAGCTATGCTAATGGAAGGTAATCCAGCTACAATAATCCGGATGGTATCGGTAGCCGGTTCATCAATGCAGGCGGCTGTGCCCATAGCCTGCAACACCAGGACAGCAGTATCGTTGGCATCGCCGGGGGCAGGATAATAGGTCGGATCGAGGCGCAGCGGATCGTCAATAGTTCCCTCACCATGATGAATTGTCCATGAGAAACCGGTAATAAAAGCAGTGTCTGCATCTTTGATTTGCACATGATTGGCCACACAAACTTCGAGCGTGTCGCCGGCATCGATTTCGGGCAGCGGGTCGATATGAAGCCAGAAAGAATCCATCACTTCAGAAACATCGCAGGGTGCCAGACCTGTGGCGGTAAGCACCATTTGAATATCCACAGATTGATCAACTGCCGGTAGTGAATATTCGGGATTTAGCACGGTAGCATCCGAAAATTCACCCAGATCAGCCGGGAGGGTAGTCCACAAAAGCGCTGAATAATTTTCGGCTGCGGAAGTAATTATCGGATACACCATGCTGCTTTCGCAAACGGTTGCATCCATACCTGCTTCTATTACCGGCAAGGTTTGAATGGTGAGTGTAAGGCACGCATGCACCGAATCAGCAGGCAAACAAGGACTCATTGCGTAAGCGGTAAGACAAAGCGTAACTGTGCCTGCGGCAATATCGACCGATCCCGGCGAATAAGTAGCCGCAAGCTGCCTGGCGTCGTCAAACCAGCCATCGCCACCGCGCCACAACAGGCTGTCGTAATGCAGAGCCGTTGCCTCGCTAAGCAAGAGAGTTTCATTTTCGCAGAGGGTAAAATCGCTGCCGGCATCAGCCACCGGAAGTGGTGTAATCATCAGCTCCATGCACGACTGCACAGAATCGGCAGGCAGACAAGGACTCATCGCGTAAGCAGTAAGGCACAACGAAACAGCGCCTGCGGCAATGTCGGCGGCGCCCGGCGTATAGGTTGGATAAAGCAAACCTGAATCGTCAAACTGGCCATCGCCACCGCGCCATAACAAGCTGTCGTAATTCGCAGCCATTGCCATGGTTTCGTCAAAATGCAAGCTTGTGTTTTCACAAATAGTTTTATCCAAACCAACTTCGGCCAATGGCACAGGCTGGATGCCCAGCACCATGCAATCTGTCACCGAATCGGCTATGGCACAAGGCGCCAGCGGATAAGCTGTAAAACAAAGTTCAGCCTGCCCGGCGAATATGTCATTGGCACCGAAAGTATATACCGGCGCCACCAGCGAAGAGTCGTCGAAGAAACCATCGCCGGCACTTCGCCAAATTACTTCAGACTGGTTAGCTGCTGTGGCCGGCACTTGATAAAACATCATATTTTCACACAACAAGGTGTCAGCTCCTGCAGAAATCTGCGGAAGATGTTGAATAGAAAGGATCATTGTATCGCTCACCACCAGTGTGCACGGGCTAAGCGGCTGCACGTCGAGGTAAAGGCTTACTTCGCCTGTGAGGATATCGCCGGCACCGGGTGTATATTTACACGAAAGCGATGTTGGGTCATCAAACATGCCATCGCCGGTGGCAGCCCATTGGAGTTGGCTGTATTGCAATGCTGTGGCATCGGCTGTGATGTGATTTGCGTTTTCGCAAATAATAGCGTCTTCGCCTGCCGAAACCTGTCGTGGTTCGGGAATGGCCGTCAGCAACAAGGTGCTGCTATGCGACTGATACCCGCAAGCGCCCATGCCTTCTGCTGTGAGGCGCAATATAATATCCACCGGTTCAGCGATGGTATCGGGCTGGTTGAGGTGGTAAACAGGATCAAGCACGCCGGGCGGATTGGGATCGAATGTTCCTAAACCAGAGAGGTCTTCCCACATTACATTGCTAAAGTTGGCAGCAAATCCCTGCAGATAGAAAGTATCTGTAACGCATAGGATGCCATCGTTACCGGCAACGGCCATTGGCAATGAATCGACCTGCACAAAGACCGACGAAACAACCTGCTGATAAGCACAAGCGCCGGCTCCTTCGGCATGCAACACCAATTCTACCATACTATTGGCAACCGAAATATTGGGTATAAACGAAGGCGTAAGGGTGGTAACGTCGATCATGGTGCCGGCAGTGGGAGGAATTATCTCCCAGTTGAAGCTGTTGATAAATTCAGCCTCAGCATTTTGTATTTGTATTGTATCGCCGAGGCAAACAGCGGCATCGTCGCCGGCATAAATTTCGGGAACAGGATCAACGAGGATTTGATAATTCCCGTCAACAGAACCTTCACATCCCGGCGATTGCAAATATTCTATTTTAATAAGTCCAACAGTTACAGGCTGCACAGGAGCAAGCTCCAGATATTGGGGTTGGCCATTATTGATAAGGGTGTCGGGTGGTTGCATCACCCCGTCAATCGACCAGGTGAGTTTCCAGTCGAGTATTTCACCGGTAAGCTGTAGAGGTATTAATGCTGTATCGCCATAGCAAATGGTTGTGGTATCGCCGGATAACTGGGCTGTGGGAAGGCTTAGCTCCTTTACCAGAATACCGGGTTGCATCACAGCAGAACACATCGGGTCGTCGGCAAAGGTTGCCTTAATGGTGTACATTCCCTCGCCAAATTCCGAAACATTAACCCACTGGAGCATTCCGCCATTACCAATTATAATGTAAGGGGGAACCAAAGGCTGACCTTCGAGCAACAGCTCGTAAGCTACGCCCTGCTGTGAATCGTCGAGCACGATGATTATCTGATCCGTATTACCTTCACAAAACAATGGGTTTTCACAAGAAACTTCATACACTACCGGCCCATCGCTGATATTGACAACGCCGGCCATAACTTTGTCGCAGGAGGTAAAAAGATGCCTGGCTTCGATATGATACCCACCCGGAAAAGCGAAAATGCCGAAATTTAACGAACCGCCTGTTCCATCGAGCGTGGCAACCGGGCCGCCTATTACTTCATCACAATACAAATAATATTTCACCGAATCTTCCGACCAGGTGAGTCCAATCTCTACCGGCGGGCAATAGTCGCCTTCGCCGGGAACTGGAAATCCTTCGGCGGTGATGGTATAAACATCCGGGTTGTCGTAAATCTTTATCAATCCGTCCATGATGGAAACACATCCCGTGAGGTCGTCGGTAGCTTTGATACGATAAGTGCCGGCAATAAGCGGCTGGGGCGGATTGAACACAAATTGCTGTCCGTTGCCTGAAAAGGAAGCCTGCGGATTATTGCCCGCCCCTACCTTTTGCAGCGCATAGGTAATTCCTACACTGGAATTTACCAAACCAATCTGGATATTCTGATCTACGCAATAATTTCCCCCAGGATTAGGCATGACGGCAAACTTTTGCGGCACCTGCCGGATGACGCCCACACTGTCCATGATGGTATCGCAACCATTCACCGAGAGTGCCCGGACAAAATATACACCTGACTCAAACTGCGGCAGGAATTCTACTACCCCTACTCCGTTTCCGGTTTGGGAATTTTTTACAATCCCATTTTCATCAACCAACTCGTAAAGCACATTTTCTTCAGAGCCATTGAGGTAAAATGTTACCGGCGGACAAGTGGGTGTATTGGGTAAAATAGTATATACAACTGGCTGCTCATCTATGGACACGCTTCCCGACATCATTTGTTCACATACCACCGTGCCATGATTCCAAATGGCTCTTATAGTATAAATTCCGGGTTGGGAAAGATTCTCAAAACGCACCTCGCTATTAGTACACAACTGGCTGCTCATAGGAATTGGGTTGGCAGGGTTGCCTGAAAGATTATCATAATACAAAATATATTCAACCCCTTCCTGGCAATCTTCGAGATACACCACCCGAGGCGGGCAGGCATCGCCTTCGGCACGCACGTCAAACACCAATGGATCGGGATAGATGATGGTATGGGTTTCCATCCAGGCATCGCAATCGGTTTCAGGATTAACACATAAAACACTATAAGTGCCTGCGTCGAAAAAAGTTCCAAAGCTGATAGCGCCGCCTCCGTCACATTCTACAGGGCCGGCAACAGCAGCAAGATCGGCAGGCCCCTGGGCAGGTGGCACCTGCAGGTAGAGATAATATTCGATGCCAGCCTGGCAATTGTTGAGGGTAATTTCGGTGCCAGGACAGCCGCGTGCCGGAGACATCTGAAACTGCAAGGGTGAAGGGTTTACTACTATTTGCTGCGGAAACAAAGTTTCACATCCGCTGGCAGGATTCGATGCATGCAAGCGATAGGTTCCGGGATTGTCAATCACACCAAAACAAATCAATCCACCGTTGCCCGTAAGGCTGTTGCCTACAGGTTGATTGCCACTCCACAATTGATACACAATACCCATTTCAGAATTGAGAATACAAATTTCATCTTCGTTTTCACAAATGGGTGCATTGGGTGTAATCTGAACCATTGCAGGAAGCGGAAGAGCCTCAAATGTGCCATTCATGCTGCGTGAGCAAGTTATGTTGTCATAATCAACAAGGGCTTCTGCCGTATAGGTTCCGCCTTGTGACACAGCATCAAACAAGATAGCTGCACCCGTTCCGGGTTTTTCCTGTGCCAATACACCATTGCAATAAAGCTGGTAATAAGCTCCTGCTTGCGATCCGTTAAGACGAGGAACAAGCGGAACGCAGGCATCGCCTTGCGCAGCTATGGTGAGATTGTAAATCAGGGGCAGGTCGCGCGCAAGTACTTCGATGGTTCCATTCATCAGTATTTCTACGCCGGTATTGGGATTGATGGCTGTGACGCTGTAGGTTCCTGATTCGGCAATCTCCCATATCAGAATGCCGCCGGTTCCTGGCTGCATAACATTTACAGGGTTGAGCCGGTAGTTGATATTGGGCTGCGACCCGGCGAGCCGTATTTCGGCAAACGAAACACCATCATCACAAAATTCTCCGCCACCAGTCAGTTGGAAAACGGAAGGCAGCAAATAAACATGAATGGTGTAGGTAAACGGCACCCCGGTGCATCCGCCGGCAAAAGGCGTAACGGTGTAAATCACTTCGCCTTCGTCGGGAGCATTGGCGCCTTCAATAGTGATGAGCATGGCCGGCAGCGCAGCACTATTTCCGCTTTCTGTCCAACCTTCCAGCTCTGGTATCGATTCAGTTCCCTCCCATTGGTAAGTTACCTCCGGGTTTAAAATATTATTGGTAAAAGCTACCGGCTGGGTTTGCTCTCCGGAATTGATAAATTGCTCGTTTTGCAGATTAGTAATTTCTGCTACGGGAAGTATCTGAACCGTCAGCACATGCGCAGCCCCCGCGCACAATGCAGGAGCAGGACCTGTGGGGTTTATGGTGTAGGTAATAGTTTTTACGGCGTTGCAATGATTAACAAGTACATCATCAATCAAAAAGGCCGTTCCATCGCTGTTTCCGGTAATACATCCGGCGGTATTGTTTTGGGAAGTCCACGCCACCGTAGCTCCGGCCAGATCGGTAGTTATTGTGTAATTGAGTGGTTGTCCCGAACAAATCACTGTGTCGGCACTGCTTGTTACCATCGGCAGTGAATTGATGATCAGCGTGAGGCAATCATTGGCTGCAGCCGGACAGGGCGCACATGGCAATGCCGACAAACACAATGTTACGCTGCCATTGGCGAGGTCGGTGATGCCAGGCGAATAAATGGCATCTTCAATTGTACTATCATCAAAAATGCCATCCCCTGAAGTAGTCCATTGCAAACCACAATGTGCGGTGGCATTACCCGATAAAGAATAAGTTGCGTCGGCGCAAATTATTCCATCAGCACCGGCATCCACTATTGGTGAAGGAACTACGTCCACCACCACCGGCAAACCAAAGGTGATTCCCTGACAATTGGGAAAAGTACTGTTTTGGATGGATGTAATGGCAAAAGTGGTGGTTTCGGTAAGGCAAACATCCGGAATTACAAAAGGTGAGGCATTTATATTGTTAATCTCAAAACTCAATAATCCGGTGGTTGCATCCTCTCTAGTGTAGGTGACGTTCCATGGGCCGATTCCAATAATTTCAAAGGAGAGACCAAAGCAATCGTCCTGGCATACCAGCGGCGGCGCGTTAACCTGAGCGGAAGGCAGCGGTATCTCCACTACAGTAATTGTGTTGAGCATGTTAGCCGGACAAGTAGGGTCATTCACAAATTTAGCTACCACATAGTAAGTTCCCGCCAGCATATTGTTCCAGGTAAGCTCGCCACCCGTACCAATCACCGGAGCACCTACAGGCTGATCGACGGGCAATGCCACCTTATAGAGCTGGTATTCGGTGATCAGGTTTTGTGATCCTGCCAAAGTAAGCGTTATGCCGTTGGCGCCTTCGCAATAAAAAGGAGGAAACTGTATGGAAGTCAGCTCAAATTTCTCCGGCGCAGCACCAATGGTGAAAGTCCCGGTCATATCCTGTTTACAATTGGGATCGTCGATTTTGCGGGCGTGAATTCTGTACTCGCCGGGGTCGCATATTTCGCCCCAGCTCAGGCCATCACCGGTGCCGGGAATACCAGCGCCGTTATTGGGATACCATTGCCCGGTGGTATTGTTAATAAGAAAATACGCTATTCCTATTTGCGAACTACTCAGCGCTACTGTCGGGCAGGGGCAGTAAATTCCCGGCGGCGGACTTACAGTGTAGGCAGTGGGATTGTCAACGATTTCATAATTGCCGTTCATCACACTCCAGCAGGAGTCGCCGTGGGTGTAAAATGCACGGATGGTATAAAGTCCATTTTCTTCCATCATACCAAAACTGATGGAGCCACCAGCGGCATCACCAATCACCACAGGCTGAATCCAAACGCCATTGCGGTATATACGGTATTCGACACCCTGCTGTGAGTTGTCGAGCAAAATTTCTAATGGCTGGCAACCGGCGCCTACTGGTTCCATATTATAAATTTCGGGAGCAGGTACAACTATAGTAAAGTCTTCCATCCAGGAGAAGCAGTTGGTGGCGGGATTCACCGCTTTGATGGTATAGGTTCCTTCGTCCCACCATTGGCCAAAGCTTAGGTTGGGATTTTGTGGGTCGCACGAAACAGTGATCAATGGCCCGGCAATTTCGGCAGGAACCTGTGGGGGTGGTTCAAACCACAACTCATAGTCAATACCGGGCTGGCATCCCTCCAGGAAAATTTCACCACCGGGGCAACATGTGTCGGGAGCCATGTGATAAATCAATGGGTTTTCGTGAACTACCTGTGGCTGGCTAAAGAAAAGATCGCATCCGGGCTGCGGCGCTATGAAACGAGCAAACACACGATAAATTCCCGGCCCGTTGGTAGGTGGATCAAAACACAAGAACGGATTGTTGGCTACGCCTGTCTGAAATCCGCTGTAAGGATCATCGTCTTTCCATAGCTGGTATTCTACACCTGGCTCCCAGCCATCGATGCACAATGTCTCTCCTTCGCACAACATGCCTCCCGGAATAATTGGAAATTCCAATGGAGAAGGATTTGCCTCAATGCTGCCCCACATGTCTCTTTCGCAGCCGGTAAAAGGATTGATTGCATGAACAGTATAGATACCAGGCAATATCACTTCATCAAAAACTAAAAATCCAGGCAATCCTGTACCATTGATAACCTGCACCACGCTGTTGCCATTGTATATCAACTGATAGGTAACGCCGGCCTGCGATCCGCTAAGCAATGGGATCACCGGAATACACGTTTCCCCATCCTGAGCTGTTAACTGATAAATGACGGGCAGTGGATTGACAGTGAGCTGACACATACCTTCCATCATCGACGATTGGCCATTGCTGAGGTTGGTAGCTCTGATGCTATAAAAACCTGGCGTAGTTATCCCCGGCCAATGCAGCGTATCGCCGGTGCCGGGTTGAATTGGCAAAACCGGAAATACAGCGTTGCGCAAAAGCAAATATTCTACTCCCGGCTCTGAGCCAGCCAGGCTGATGGTTCCCGACTGCCCAAAACAAACGGGTGGCGGGCAAATCAAATCGTAAACCGTTGGCTGTAGTTTGATAACATAATGATATAAATAAGGTGTTCCCCGGCATTCGGTTCCATCAGGAAGCACAAGGTAGGCTGTTACCTGATAGGTGATAATGCATGTTGGCGAGCCTCCCGCTTCGATAGTAACCACCTGCGCAGGCAATAGATTCGTTTGGCCTTGCTCTAATTCATAGGTGGTAAAACCAGGACACGTAGTAGAATGATATTCCCAATGGAAATTTACACCGGCTACATTACTCGTAAAAGTTACCGGCTGGGTAAGTTGTCCTGAAATCACGGTTTGTTGGTTGATATTATTGGTAATTTGCGCTACCGGCATCACCTGCACCTCCAGGGTCACGATTTGGCCAATACATAAATTTGGGGCAGGACCTATGGGGGTTATTTCATAAAATACGGTGCAGATATCACTGCTGCCATTTATAATTTCATCTTCGATAATATCGCCATTCCCGCTGTTGTTTCCGGTGCAATTGCCATTAGGTTGTGTAGTCCATTGGAAAGTGCTTCCCGGCACGTTGGATTGCGGTTCGTAATCGAGCACAACGCCGGAGCAAACGGACAACGAAAGCGCGCTGGTGACTGACGGTACGGGAAGTACAACCACCTGTGCTGACGCCTGAACAGTAGAGAAACCATCAAAAACCACAAGCTGGTAAGTGGTTGTAACAGCCGGCGACACCGTGATACACGAATCGCCCGAAATAAAGCCCGCAGGCTGTGATGTCCAGCTAAAGGTGTA
>JAAYIU010000466.1 GCA_012523265.1 Bacteroidales bacterium
TCCTGATGCGCTAAAAAAATCAATAGGATTATCGTGTATTCGTTTAAGGAAAGCATTTAGTTTTTCACGCGTGGTGGGATCATATTTCCAGGTCCACATTTTTATCTCATTAACCTGCTTCTCTTTTTTAATCCCTGTGCAATTGTACGCATAATGACCTTCGGTGTCTTGAATTTGCAAAATAAGTCCGGGCAAACCGGTGAATTTATAAGGCCCTTCACTAAAAGGAATTTCGCTTGTAAACCATGCCTCATAATTCCTTCCTCTAAAAGTGGTAGTGGCTTTCTGGCAAGTGTAAGTCAAATATTTCTTCGTAACGGGAAGGATTTTCCACTCAAATTTTATCTTGTCTTCGGAGTATAAAAAAGTTGGCCCATTAGCAAATGTTCGATATCGAACCGTATTTTCGTGCTCTGGATAATTTCTGTAAACCTCGATTGGTGGAACAATCCCCTGAAAAATAGGTGATGTTGCCAGGCCATTTTTGATAGCTTCTGTATTTATCGAATCGGCCTGAAAAAGAAATTGGCTATACGATTTTGAAATGTGTTTCCCAATTTGCAGAACCAACAGGTCTTCTTGTATATCGTCGGGCTTATTGGTATCCACCATAATTTTCACTTCATAAGTTATGGTAAAAAGCGATGTGTCGATCACTTTATACTTATCCAGGCTTTTTGGGATTACAGGCAAGTTGGTGGTTTCCTGCGATATTGCAACAACGCTTTGGGCCTGAGAAAGAAAACCTGCAGGGAGCAAATGAAAGATGGTCAGCAGTATAAAAATAGAACGTTTCATATTCATTGTATTTGATTTTATTTTAAAACAATTTAAAACGCATGCTTAACAACACAGAAGCCGGACGTATCCGATACGCAAAATAGTAGCTGCTGAGGGTGCCGTAGTAGGCATACACGTAATCTGTCGTGTTCAAAATATTGGTATAGTCCAGCGTAAATCTTATTCTTTTCCAGGTATAGGTAACGCCGACATCCAATAGATAAAAGTTTTGCCTACGGCTTCCATTGCGCGTATCATAGTATTCCATCCCAAAGCTAAATATCAGGCCGATAGGAAGAATGTAATGAATGGTTGCCGCATCAATAAAACTAACAATAGGGTCGAGTTTGTTTCCGTCATCGGTACTGCCACTTACACGGCTCCAACTGCTTTTGTTTGCAAGCTGTAGTCTTTCGCTTACGGCCATCGAAAGCGTTATGTTGGCATTTAGCCCCTGATTTTTATACTCGACAAGGCTGTCCTGACGGAGTTGTGGCGTAAGGCCTTTGCCCCAGGAGGCTTCGGCGTTTGCAGAAAATTTCTTCCAGTTAAATCCTTTGCCTGCATGAGCCGTAAACGATAAATAGTTGCCTGTGCTCTCCATTTCCACAAGTGAGATTTTCATCACCGAGCCTTCAAATTCCTGTGCGTACATCACTTCGTTGCGGTAGCGGTTATATCTTACTTCAACGTTTGTAAACAGAAATCGCATAATATCTTTATAGGATAATTTGAGCGCAGCCTGTTGGCCGTAAGAATCGGAAAGCCTGCTTTGGTAGCGGCTCAGGGTGCGGTAGTTCTGCAGGATGTATCCCGAATAAAGATTGCGCAGGTTTGGGTTGTGATTGTACCAAAACCCTGATCCGGATATTTCCCAGCGCGTATTGATGTTGTACCGCAAATTGGTCCGGGGCTGAAAAATGATTCTGTTTTGCTGTGAATCATCAGGTTTAATGTTATCAGAAAGCATAATATGCTGAACCTGAATGGGCGTTGATAATTCGAAGTTAAAATCTCGTTTACGGTAAGTGAGTTTTAACGAGATTCCGGCTTTTATCCGCATCCATGTCAGCTCGTTGCGCAGCGAATCGCCCGATAGTTCCGAAAACGTATCTCCCTGCTCCGATGCTGACAATTGAGAGTTCAGCGACTGATGCTCCAACGACACCAGCATTATCGGGTGAATGCGGATAGATTTCCAGCCTGCCGACGAAAGAAACATCAGGCTGTTTCGTGTTTCAAAAGAATTGAAAGCCAGATCTTGTCGAATAGCATTAAATGGCAGGCTGTCATTCAAGGCATTATCAAACATGCCTGGCGTAATATCCAGCCGGTATGGCTGTGATTGGTAGACCGATCTGGAATACAATTCAACACCGGAACTTTGTGTGCTGTTTCCCCGCCTGATCCAGTGTATGGTGGAGGCTAATTTTACCGGGTCATGTTCACCGTTTTGCTTAATAGGTTCATTATTAATAATATCAGCAGTACTCTTGATGAAATTTCCTGAAAACAACAAACGTGTATTCAAATAATTTTGTTCGGTATTTTTTTTGTAGCCAATACCTCCTTCAATATTAAAACGGCTGCTGTGCGAATCCATTTGTTCTTTGATTGTAAGCGTATCTTCACCAGGAATAATATAGCGGGTTTGGTCATAGCTTTTTCTGTCGTCAACATCACGGAATCCATTTAAGTTGATTGTAAATTCAGCATCATTCTTTGCTTTGACCAAAGTGTTGATCGAGCCACCAAAAGCCTGATTAAAAAAATACCTGTTCTTACTAATTTGGGGTGGCGATGGCTGCACGATGGAGGATATTGTCCCGCCTAACTGCATGTTTTCGTTGGTAAACGACTGGAACTCCTTATCCAAATCGTTTCCGGTATTGTTCGTTTTTAAGGCTGCAAGGTGTTGGCGTTTTTTACTAAAATACATACTGGTTACCGAACTATTCCACAGGAATTGTTCGTCTGTTCCTGCCCCAAGATCAGCCATAGTTGTGTAGATACCTTTTGCCCCGGGTTTAAGTTTTAGGTTTAATGCAGCATCATCGGTAAATGCAATATCCTGCAGTGCTTTGATGGGCTGGTGGTTTTCGAAAACCTGCACGGTGGCAATGTCGGCAGCAGTAATGTTGTTGGTAGCAATTCCGTATCGTCCCTGAAGCATATCCATATTTTCGATGTAGAATTTAGAAATCGGTTTCCCGCGATATTCAATCTGTCCGCTCTCTTTTACCTCAATGCCGGGCATTTTTTTTAGCACATCAGCAATAACCATATCGGTGGAATCCCGGAAGGCATCTACCACATAGTTGATCGTATCACGCGTGCCCCATATTTTTTCTGATTTTACGGTAAATTCTGTCAGCTCGATAGCCTCCTCGCTAACCGTCAAATCAATCTGCTGGCTATGATTTTCGATTTTCATGAACTGCCTTTGAACATTAAAACCATACACCATCAGCAGCATCGCTTCTTCATCTCCATCATAATAAATAACAAACTCGCCTTTGCTGTTGGTAAAGCTAAAGGCTATTATCGTGCTGTCGGCAGTTTTCATCAACGAAATACTCGCATCAACTACCGGCTGGTGATTTTCGTTATTGACAACACCTTTTATCTCCGTTTGAGCAGTAGCTTCCACAAAAAACCCGGATACTAAAACCAGCATCGTCGCTAAAATGGCATTTTTCATTCATAGAGTTTTATGAAAAAGAGTTCTTCAACCTTTGTAATATGATCAGCCCAAGTACCGCATTGTGACAAACGAAAGGATTTATTTTTTATAGTAAATTCTTAATCTCCTGCTTCCGCCGCATTATTTTCCGCCACGACGCGTGCAACCTTTTGCCATTAAAAGGTCTCTTTATACAAAATCAATGTTGGTGGATCAGAAAACGGAGACAGAAAAGATAATAGAAGGCTGCAGACATAACAACCGCAAAGCACAAAAAGCGCTTTATGATTTGTATTGCGATGCCATGTTTACGACTGTCTACCGGATTTTGAATCACCGCGACGATGCGCATGATGTTTTGCAGGAGGCGTTCATTGAAGTGTTTAAACATATCCGAAGTTTTAGAGGCGACTCTACCGTCGGGGCGTGGATAAAAACCATTGTGGTGCGCAAAGCGCTGCTAAAAATCCGGAAAACGAAACCAACTGATCAGCTGGATGAAAATGGCTATGACGTTCCGGTTGAGTTTCCGGACGACCTCACAGGAGAATATCTCGAATAAATTATCCTTTCGCTGCCTGAGGGCTACCGTACGGTATTCTGTGGGGCAACGGCACAGTAATGAGTCATTTATCCACATGATCACAATCGATCTTGTGTAATCAAAAGAAAATTGCCCGGGCTGCTTGCTTAAAACAAACCGGGCAATTTTCGGATCTATCCAATTCAGTAAATAGCCTTAGGTTCAAAACATATTTTTTGAAAAAGGTTTTGTCGTAGCAGCCAGCTTCATTTGTTAGCTAATCGGGGCTGGGCTTACTCCACGATGAATTTACCGGAGCTTACATGATCATCGGTTTTCAGGGTGTAAAAGTAAACTCCCGAAGCCCAGTTGCTTGTCGAAATTGAAATTTTATTGTTGCCGTCCGAAAGAATTGTCTGCTTGTGTTTGATTTTTCCTGTAACATCCATAATCTGTACTAAGCCCTGCATTTTCGTACCGGATGGCAATTGCAGCCATACAAGATCTTGTGCAGGATTGGGGTACAATACCGGTTGTGCCAGGTCGGCATATTGATTAATAGCAGTAAGCAGCTCCTCGGGCAGTGGAGCCACGCACACCCCTTTTGCCTCATCAAAAGGAGAAAAGACTCCGCAAAAAATCTTGTCATCTTTAACGACCACGCCCATTGGGGTACCGTAAATGTCAAGTCCCGGAACCGGCGAAAACTTGGGGAAATTTTCGCGGTATTCAATCCATGTTTCTCCGTGATCCATGGTGTAAAGGATAGCTTCTTCAACATGCCCCATTATAAAAGCACCATTGTAATAATCCAAAAACCTGATACTGGTTGATGCACCATCAGGAATTGGCATAACTTCCCATGTTTGAAAATCGGTGGTGTAGCGAATGCCACTCGGAAGCCCTGATGCATTGTAAGCAACATACATCACATCATTTACCACAACCGAGCTTGCACCATAGGGCTGGTCGTCAACTTTTGCCCACAGGTCTGTGGCTTCGTCATATTCGTAGATACCGTAAGCGCCAATATTGTATAGTTTGTCGTTGTAAGAGCGCAGGTTGTAGCACCACTGGCCGCCAGCATCAGGGTCGTTAGGATCGAGAAGCGATTCACGGTCGGTGAGAGACCAGTTCACACCATTATCATCGCTGTAAGCAATGCCAAAAGTAAGCACAGCGGCATAAATTCTGCCATTGTGAATTTCCATAGCATACATGGAGTAGTCGGGCGATACACCCGGCATCAATTCCTTAAAACTTCTGGTCGTCCAGGTTTGACCGTTATCAAGCGAGATGGCAACATTACAGTCAACGCCGCCTAAATAAACATGCGCACCCTGCACCACGTGTGAGGTGTAAGAATAGTCAGCTACATCGCATTTTTCCCACTCGTTTCCTGCGTCATCCGAAAGGTAAATACCGCCCATGTCGGGGTAAACATCATTGGCTGCAATTAAATTCCCATTTTCAGTCTGGCACAAAACCCAAACGGATGATTGCGTAAAACTTGTTGGCTCCCACTGGGCTTTGAGT
This sequence comes from Bacteroidales bacterium, assembly GCA_012523265.1. GTDB lineage: Bacteria > Bacteroidota > Bacteroidia > Bacteroidales > 4484-276 > SABY01. Next base: position 5,523 of record JAAYIU010000466.1, read on the forward strand.
ACCGAAACATTCAGGCAAGTAAATGCCACAAGCACAAAGAGTAAAGCTTTTCTTTTCATAGTAATTTTTAGTAAAGTAAACATAAAAAAATGATTAATAAAATTATTGCAATGCCGCATCAGCATTACAATTTATTTGCGAAATTAATAGATTCCTTTAGAACGGGGAGGTGGTAATGGAAATCACTTCGTCACCGACAGGCATTTTGGTATTCTCATCGGATCGATAGCATCGTGTTTGCGTGCCAGCGTATAAACGAACCCGCCGGCAAAATGGAAATGCTACCAATAACAGATTTTTATAAGAGCCTGAATATCTACATTATAAAGAGACCTCTCAATTTCCGCCAGCCGGCGGAGAGAAATCTACTCCACCATGCCATTCACTCATTATGCCCAAAAATTTTGGGTGACCTCTCGGAATAGGGGTAGTTGAGTTGGTTGTTGAGCCTGTCGAAACAGTCGAAACGGTAGTTGAGCCTGTCGAAACAGTCGAAACGGTAGTTGAGCCTGTCGAAACTAAAACAGCCCGTGCAGCTCCGCGTTGATTTTGTCGATGATCACGCCTAAGTCTTCGGGCTTCTCGGCAAAGTTGATATTATCCACATTTACAACCAGCTTTTTTCCGGCGGTGTAGCTATCTATCCATTGCTCGTAGCGTTCGTTGAGACTTTTCAGATAGTCGAGTCGGATGGACTCTTCGTAGTCGCGGCCGCGTTTCTGAATCTGACGCACCAGCGTAGGCACGGTGGCACGCAGATAAATCAGCAGGTCGGGAGGCTGAATAAAACCCGCCATCAAATCGAACAGCGACCGGTAGTTGTCGTAGTCGCGGGTGGTCATCAGGTTCATCTCGTGCAGGTTGGGTGCAAAGATGTGGGCATCTTCGTAGATGGTGCGA
>JAAYIU010000172.1 GCA_012523265.1 Bacteroidales bacterium
CCTACAAAGTGTTCCGTGCCGAAACAGGCGAAGAGTTCACGATGGATGTGGTTTATAGCCTGGATGCTCCCAACAACAGCACCTTCGCTACCAACGGTCTGTCGGTAATTACTGACCTGAAACTGGCTCCTGTCTCCATCGGCGAAAATACGCTGAAAAACCTGTCGATCTATCCCAATCCTTCGTCAGGCATCTTCAACATCGCCGTCAGCGGACTGGATACACAAATCAACTACGTTGTAATGAATGCCCAGGGGCAGGAAATCTACAACGGTAACCTGATGGAATCGCAACAGCTCGACCTGAGCAGCGAAGCCAAAGGCATCTACTTCATTAAGTTTATCGGCGAAAGCGTTCTCAGAGTAGAGAAGCTCGTCATCAGATAGGCTTGATTAAAGTTCAGATTAAAGAAAACCCTCTGTCGAAAGGCAGGGGGTTTTTTTGTTCCCCTTCGACAAGCTCAGGGTAAGACCTTCGGCTGTTGGTTGAGCTTGTCGAAACCAGCTCAGACCAAGCTGTTGTTCGTTGTGTGTTTGACGTTTCGAGGTCCTGCGGACGCTCGAAAGTCTCGCCCGAAAGTCTCGCCCGAAAGTCTGTGGGCAGGTGGCAACTTTCTATCGTCCGACGAAGGAGGACATAGAAACGTTAAAAGACAGGCCGTTGTTTGTTGTTCGTTGTTTGTTTTTTCGAGATCCTGACGTCCAGTTTTGACGTTTCGAGAGTTCACCCAAAATTTTGGGCATAATGAGGTAATTACATGGTGGAATAGATTTCTCTCCGCCTGTTGGCGGATCGAAATGACAGGACTGCGATTGGGAGGAGGGAGAGAAAAAAAATCGCTTCGCGATTTTTTTTCTCTACCCAACAGCCACAACGCCATTGTCACCTCGAAATAGCGAAGCGATGAGAGGTCTGTTTAATACTTGGGTTTTCAGAGTTTTATAAAAATCTATTATTGGTAGGTTCTGCGGACGCCCGAAAGTCTCGTCCAAAAGTCTGTGGGCAGGTGGCAACTTTCTATCGTCCGACGAAGGAGGACATAGAAACGTTAAAAGACAGACTGCGGACGCTCGAAAGTCGGGAGTATCAATCGTAAATCGAAAATCGTAACTCTAAAATCGTAATTCATCATTATTGATACCTTCGCGCGAAAATATCTTCTTTATGAAAAATTGGCTTGTTCTCCTTTTCGTCAGCGGGTTGCTAATGGCATGCAGCCATTCCGAAAATGAATCTACGGAAGTGATAAAAACTAAAATTAGCGGCAATTGGCAGTTCCGTCAGGCCGACAGCAGCCAATGGCATCCGGCAACAGTGCCAGGAACGGTGCACACCGACCTGCTGGCCAACCAACTGATCGATGATCCGTTTTACCGCCTGAACGAAAAGCAGCAGCAGTGGATCGACAAGATGGATTGGGAATATCAAACCAATTTTACTATTTCCAACGATATTTTGCGAAAGCAACACATCGAGCTGGTTTTTGAAGGGCTTGATACTTACGCAGATGTTTTCCTCAACGATCAACTCATTCTCACTGCCGACAACATGTTCCGCACCTGGCGTATCGATTGCAAACCTTTCCTGAAAGCGGAAAATGATTTGCGTGTCGTTCTAAAATCTCCCATCAAAATCGGACTTCAAAAATTGAATGACCTGGGCTATCAGCTTCCTGCCGACAACGACCAGTCGGAAAATGGCGGGCTGGGCACACAGCGGGTGAGCATCTTTACGCGCAAAGCCGGTTATCATTTTGGCTGGGATTGGGGGCCGCGGTTGGTCACTTCCGGCATCTGGCGCCCCGTCAACATCGAAGTGTGGAACCAGGCACGGATTGATGACGTGCAGATCATCCAAAACCAACTCGACAACGATAATGCAAATCTTACAATGGTGGCTGAGATTAAGGCGGACACTACGTTTCCGGCATCGTTGGAAGTGTGGCACCAGACTAACCTTCTTTCTAACCAAGAGGTGCAGTTGCTGGCCGGATCACATTTTTATAAAATAAATTTTGATATTAAAAACCCGAAACTTTGGTGGCCAAACGGATTGGGTGAAGCGTTTTTGTATCCTATTACGCTAAAATTAATAACCAACAAAACACTGACAGATACCACACATACCGATGTTGGCCTGCGTACCCTTCGGTTGGTTCGTGAGCCTGACGCCGACAATATTGGAGAGAGTTTTTATTTTGAAGTGAACGGCAGGCCTGTTTTTGCCAAAGGCGCCAATTACATCCCAAACGATATTTTTTTGCCGCGGGTAACGCCCCGGCACTACGAGCAGGTGGTGCAGGCTGCCGCCGATGCCAACATGAACATGCTGCGCGTGTGGGGCGGCGGCGTTTACGAAGATGATCTCTTTTATGATCTCTGCGACCGCCACGGCATCCTGATTTGGCAGGACTTTATGTTTGCCTGTGCCATGTACCCCGGCGACAGCGCGTTTCTGGAAAACGTCCGCCACGAGGCTATCGACAATGTGAAGCGGCTCCGCAATCATCCTTCGCTGGCGCTGTGGTGTGGCAACAATGAAATAGAAAATGCCTGGGGGCCTTACGACGAAAACCGCGGCTGGGGCTGGAAACAACGGCATTCCGCTGCCGAGCGTGCAGCGATTTGGCAGGCTTACGACACACTCTTTCACCACATCTTGCCACAGGTGGTGCAGCAGCTCGACGCAAAAACACCTTACTGGCACTCGTCGCCTTCGGCGGGAATGGGCAAACTCGCCGGCCACGACACACCTTCCGGCGACATGCACTACTGGGGCGTGTGGCACGGGCAGCATCCTTTTTCTGATTTTAAAAAACACAAAGCCCGCTTCATGAGCGAATATGGATTTCAATCGTTCCCGACAATGGCGTCGGTGGCCAGATACACAGAGCCGCAGGATTGGGATTTGGATTCGGAGGTGATGACCGCTCACCAGCGTTCGGGCATCGGCAACCAACGCATCCGCGCTTACATGGAGCAGGACTACGTGGTGCCGCAGGATTTCGAACAACTGCTTTACGTGAGTCAGCTCCTGCAGGCCGAAGCCATACGCACCGCCATAGAAGCGCATCGCGGCGCCATGCCTTATTGTATGGGATCGCTCTACTGGCAGCTCAACGACGTGTGGCCGGTGGCATCGTGGTCGGGAATCGACTCCTACGGACAATGGAAAGCGCTGCATTATGCTGCCAGGGAGGCTTTTAAAAATACTGTGGTCATTGTTGATCAAACGGACAGTCTGCTCCGATTTAACGTGGTTTCGGATTTGGCAGAACCACGCAAAGCCGTTTTACAAATGGAGGTTCTGAATTTTGATGGAGATACTTTGTTTAATAAAAACATCCCAATCACCATCCCGGCCAACCTGGCGCAGGAAGTTTTTGCGATAAGCACATCTGAAATTTTAGCGAAAGCGAAACCGATAGTAGCGATGATAAGTGCCAGGCTGATAGAAAATGATCAGGAAATCGACAGAGCGCTGCATTATTTCGTTAGCCCAAAAGAGATGCAGCTGCCCGATCCGGAAATTACGTTGGACGTTACAAAAACAAAGGAAGGGTTGCTGATTGCGCTAAGCACCAACAAACTGGTAAAAAATCTCTTTTTGATGCATGCATCTGACGAAAGTCATTTTTCCGACAACTTCTTCGACGTGCCTGCCGGCGAAAGAAAAGAAGTTTTTGTTGCCACAAATATCTCGGTTGAAGATTTTCGGAAAGGCTTGCGCATCATGCATCTGAAAGAAACTTTGAAGAAATAAAACGTTGTTCCCTTCGACAAGCTCAGAGCAAGCCGTTGTTTGTTGTTCGTTGTTCGTTGTTTGTTGTTCCCTTCGGCAAGCTCAGGGCAGGCTGTTGTTTGTTGTTTGGTGTTTGGTGTTTGGTGTTTGGTTCCCGAATCGCGGAGTTTACCCCGATTTTCTTCGGGGCTCTCGGGATTTCCCCGATTGGTCGGGTCCCCGCACGTGCAGGACTACGCTCAAGATTTGTTGATGTGAGGATGTGCTGATGTGAGGATGTGTTGATTTGGAATCTGGGATTTGGAAATTAACACTTGCAGGCAATTTCCTCTCGCAAGGAAGTAGCTCCATAGGAGCGAAATTATGGTAAAATGAGCCGCTAAGATACAATCCAAAGCTCCATAGGAGCGACACCAGGAATTATTAAATTTCGACTAACTCAACAACCAGGTTTCGACAGGCTCAACCGACAGGCTCAACCGGCAGCATCGAGTTTTGGGATTGTTTACATCGGCTACCGACGGTTGGGATTTATTTGGAATTTGGAGCTTGGAATTTGGAATTTGTTTTACACCTGGCATTCGTATCAACGATCGATTTTCATCAGTTGCCGACGCAGCTTTTCTTCCACACTTTTCAGCAGCTCCATCCAGTTGTCGCCCGAATCGGAAGCATAAGCATCGTTACCAGAAGTTCCAACCGCCAGAGGGCG
>JAAYIU010000101.1 GCA_012523265.1 Bacteroidales bacterium
CTGGCAGCAGGCGTTGGTGGATGAAGGCATCCGGTAGGCAGGGAGCAATATGCACATAACAAAAGCGTCAACGCGGACCGGCTTTTCCGCTGGCGCTCCAAACCCGGCCGGTTACGCTGGGCGTTAGCCTCAGTCAAGAATTAGGAGATATAGTGAAGCTCAGTAAAATATCTTGGTACCTTCTATTGGTCGTATTTATTGCGGTGCTAGCATTTGCATTGGATGTTTTTTCATCGAGACTGACAGTCGATATAGGCCCCAAGAGTATTCTTGATCAGAAGGGGAAAATAATCACCACGTTGGAGGTTTCATATCCTCTGTGGCATCAAGTTGTAAATCTTTTAAAGAATTTTCTTTATGGTCTTGCTGCTGCGATCTTCATAACAGTGTTCGTTGCCAATAAATTGGAAAACACTCAAAGAAAAGAAAAAGAAGATGAGCTAAAAAAATTAAATGAAGCAATAAACGTAAATGTCTTCGATAGTCTTTTCAAAACCATAATCCCAGAAGAAATATTCAAAATAATCAAGCAGGAAATTATTGAGAACAAGGTTGTGAGGCGAGATGCAAAATGGATCTATAATTTTGTCGAAAAGGGAGAAAAGATAATTTGCACTCAAACAACGCGATATGAACTTCATAATCTAAGTCAAGCGCAGGTATCTGATCCGGTTAAGCTTGAACTTGATTCTCTTGGAGGGGAGGAATATAAAATTATTTCTGCTGAGTGCCTGGATATAAGTGGTGCTGTTTTGGTTCACTATGACCCGGAAGAAACCAGCAACAGTAAGAATGTTAGCGTTGAGTCAAATGGTAAATTAACCACCGTATCTTACACTGTAAACATTCCTCCAGAAAGCCATGTTGAATATAAGACAGTATTCGAGCGGGCATACACTGGAGACATTACAGACGCACAGGGAACCAAGGTTCCCGTGATTGGTGCTGATATCATTGTTAACTTTCCAGAGGGTTATGAATTTGACATTTCCCCAATGATGTCTTCGCCTCCAAGACTCATAACTCAAAGCGCAACACAAAAAATATTTAAGGTGGAGGGCGGCATTTTGCCTAGACAAGGCTTCATCTTTTATTTAGTGAAAAAGGCTAACAAATCAAAGCACTCGGACGCAGCATAGCTGCGCCGGTGTTTGAGGCGTTATACGCTGGGGCTGGTAAGTCTGTTTTTGAACCAGAGCGGACGGTTGACTCGTCCTAATATCGAGTAATTATTTAGATAAACAAGGCTTATTTTTAATGACACCAGATCAAAACTGGGCTGCGCTTGAGATTACTGGCTTTCCAATTGATGATGATTGTGTCGGGTCAAAATGGAAAGTTGAGAATGAAGATCAATTGGCTCGTCTTATCGCAATAGTTGTTATGGGGCAGGCTGCGCAGGCAGCTCATATTATTGATGAATTGCTACCAGCAGCACCTGCATTTACTAATGAGGCACTCAAAAAGGAAGCAGTAATAAAGTTCACTGTTCAGGAAGTGGCGCAAACTCCACGAATGGGCTATCCCAGAATTCAGAGGGATGGCTTGATATTTGAAATTATTTCTTGGATAGCTGCCAAACAGGTGTCCGGTGACAAATGTTTCCTTAAAGACCCGCACACGAGTTCTACATCTCAAGGCTTAGACGGGATCATGATAGAGCTTAATGAAGATGGCAGTGAAATACTCAAATCCACCATCTTTGAAGATAAGTGCACGGACAACCCACGAAATACATTTACGCAGAAAGTAATACCTGGGTTCTTAGATCGGCACGGAAACACAAGAAATGCAGAACTTATTGCAGCCGCTGCAACCCTTATCCAGTTAAGTGGAGTTAGTAATGTGCAGGCCATGTCTATGGTTCGCAAAGTAATCGATAACTCAAGCAGGCAATATCGAGCAGGTTTTGCGTTAACTCAGGATTTCGATACGGAGGAAGCCCAAAAGGCACTGTTTAAAGGGTATGACAAAATAAAGGGTATAAACCAGGAACAACGCATTGGTGCAAGCCTCATTGTAGATGGTAAGTTAAGGGATTGGTTTGATGCGTTGGCAACAAAAATTATTACTTACATAAAACAGTTAGATGTGGAGCAGGATTAATGTTTGATCCAGAAACGGCTTCACTCCTTCGATCTGCTCCCGAGTTTCCTGACTTAGCCTCTAAAGACCTGCCGCAACTCTTAACCGGCCACTATGCGCAGATTGTCTCTATGAGGCTTGGTGGAGAAGAACAATTAATTCAGGAAGGTGGTTGGACATTAGATCGTATTGCGGACACCTATGAGTTAGTAGTTTCTATCAATAGTGATCCATCTATTAGGCGATCCTCTGCATTTGTTGCTGCGAGTGCTCAGCAATTGATAGCAAGGAGAGAGGAATTGCTAGAAGAAGAGATTGCCCAGAGGGAAAATGTCAGCAGGGATCGTTTAGCACCTGAAATTGCGGCTGTCCTTCTATTTCTTGCGGCTGAACAATACGCAGACGCCCTTGAAGCCGCATCCAAGGTAAAAATCGAAAAGGAGGGGCAGCATTACCTTGTTACTGAATTAGTCAGACATATAGTAGATTTGGCTAAAGGTCGGCTAACAGATATTGTTAATAGGGGTAATGAAAGAGTAGGCTTTGTTGTAAAACAGGGTAGTAATGTTGAATTTTCTGCTTTTATCGCATTGGTGCAGTCTCTAGTCTTCGGCATAGAAAATCTATCAAAAATAATCTTAGGAATTGGTTCAGGCGATGCCCAAATCCAATCTCCCAAAGCGATTTTTGAGCATGTCAAATCACTAGCAGCTTCAATCAAGAGAGATGCTCTAGCATGTGGAGTAGAATTCACGTTTCCTGGAATTACTCACCTAGCATCATTACTCACTGCAACATATGACGGGATATCTGAATCTGCGCTCACTAAGCTAGAACCCCCACAGGGCTCTGGGCCTGAATTTTGGCATAACTGGATAGCGTTCCGAGCAAAAAAATTCCCTTATATTTGGCCTAATCACAGAAAGGCTCTCGCAGATGGTTTCCACCACAACGGAACGTCCGCTGTAATGGTTTTGCCAACAGGAGCTGGAAAAACAACTATTTCCTCAATAAAAATCGCTAGCACTTTATCACAGGGGAAAAAGGTAATTTTTCTTGCTCCAACTCATGCGCTTGTTGAGCAGCTTACCGTCGACCTGCAAGAGATGTTCCCACAAGACATTCTAGGCTCGACAGTATCAAGTGACTTTGACTTGCTTTTCCAGGTTGGTGCAGTTCTCCCTGAAATTGAGGTAATGACACCTGAGAGATGCTTAGCAATGCTTTCTTTCTCTCCAGAATCCTTTGATGATGTTGGCTTATTAGTATTTGATGAGTGTCATTTGCTCAGCCCGCAATCAGGAAAGATACGTAGATCGCTAGATAGTATGCTTTGCCTGCTTGCATTCAATAGAATTGCCCCAGAAGCGGATACTCTTTTTCTCTCTGCGATGGTGAAAAACGGAGAAGAATTTGCAAAATGGATTAGTCAATTAACGGGTAGAGGTTGTATTAGTATTGATCTGCTATGGAAGCCGAGCAGGCAGGCTCGCGGAGTCGTAATTTACGCAGAAAATGACGTTCAAGCCATAAAAGTAAATGCAAAAAATGTGCAAGCGCGTCTTGATAAGCAGGCCGGGAGCCGTGCCGCAAATTTAAGAGCTGCTTCATCCAGGGAGTTGGTCATAAATCCTTATGCCATTTGGGGCTTACAGCACAATTGGCTGGATTTGGAAAATAATAATGCGAGCTGTACTTTCACAAAGCTAACACAGGATAAAGTTTTACTTAGCGGAAAGCTTTATCCAAATGACTTATTTATCACCCCCAATGTAAACAGTGTTGCTTCAATACTGGCCGTGACAAGCGCCAGTAGTCGACTTAAAACTATTGTTTTTGTTAACCAAAAGTCTCATGCCATATCTACTGCTAAAAGTATCTCTATTGCGCTTGGTGAAAACATTGTCCCAACGGAAGATGAAAATCACAGATGGGATGCGTTAGAGTTAGAGCTTGGAGGGCTTGAGCATTCATTGCTAACCAAGGGAAGCGCCGCAGTCCCACATAACGCATCTATGCTACGCATTGAAAGAGAGCTGTCTGAACGTATGTATAAACGTGCAGATGGAGCAATGGTTATTGTTGCTACCCCAACGTTAGCTCAAGGCCTTAATCTCCCTGCGCAAATGGCGATTTTGGCAGGAGATAAACGTGCTGAAAATGATGGTCGCCAACTTTTGGAGGCACATGAATTATTGAATGCTGCGGCACGCGCAGGTAGAGCTGGGCATCTTGCAAATGGAATTGTGTTGCTTGTACCCGAGCCGATTCTCACTTTTCCTGAAAATGGAAGCTTGAACAGAGATGTCGTAAGTAAGTTGCAGTCATTAATCCCAGAAGATGACAGATGTGTAGAAATTTCAGACCCAGTATCTAGGGTTTTAGATGAGATTTCCAATGGCAATACTCTAGGCCGTGACGTGATGTACCTAGTTAATCGACTCGCAACCCTGAGTGATTCTGAAAACAATGAAAGCTCATTGTTCAACCTTAAATCCTCTTTTGCTGCATTCCGATCTAGGACGAATAATGAAGAGCAGAGATTTGATGCCCAATTAGTTGAGTTGGAAAATCTTGTGAAGCTTAAAGACAGCGTTGAAATTGATCCGTCTCTATCAATTCTAGCGTCACAAAGTGGATTGCCACCACTTGTACTTTTACGTTTAAGGACCGCGATCATACAGAATGTTGGGGCTTTGCCAACGTCAATTAATGAATGGGTTATTTGGCTATTCAATTGGTTTAAGACTGATCCTGAAGCTAAAGAATTGTTACTTTTTGATGTGAAAAAGTCAGTACTCGGGGCGACTGGAAGAAATAAAAACGGTGATCTCTCAGGTGACGTTCTGGATGCCTTATATCCGGGGGTATTTGCGTGGTTAGCTGGTTCACCACTAAGGGATGTGGAGATTGCTTTGGGGGGGGAACCAGATTCAGATAATCCATCTGCAAAAGCGTGCCCACGAGCTAGGGAATTGGTAGGAACTATTCTACCAAGGGGCCTTTCTTTTGCTATGGGTCTGGTGACACGGGTTGTAACTGAAATTAATCCGTACGACAGCCAGGAGAGTCTATCTTCCGAAGTAGTTGAAGCACTGAGTACAGCAATCCGCTTGGGTTATGATAGTCCTGAAAAACTAGCTTTCTCAATCGCAAATCCTGCTATTTTATGCCGGGTTGCAGTTCACCAAGCTTATTCTCAAAAAATGCTTGAACAGGATATCCAATGACATCGAATTTGAGATTTTAAATGTCTGCTATTGGCCGGATTCAGACATCGAGATCATGGTACATATCGCGTATAACAATCGGCTGCACGGCGACCTATTTTCCGCCGCCTTCGCGGCAAACCGGCGCGTGAGCCGGGCGTTAGGCATACTGCCCGTAAGGAGTCGAAACTATGTTTGAAGCAATAAAGTTGCGAATGTACATTGCAAAAATACAAGCTGAGCTGAAGGCGCAATATAATGACCAAGCTTTTGTAAATCGAGTATGTCAACTATTGCTCCATTTCTCAACGTATGCTTTGTATTAGGAGAAGCAATGGAATCCGATTTGCTCACCCAAGAGGATCGTGCCATTTGCGCAGGGTTGCTTGCTCAGAGACTGGAGAAGGTTTCGTCAAACCCTCATTTCAGATCAAGACATATTATGATTTTTGGAGATTTGGAAAACAAATTATCCGAATGGACAGCAGAAAATTCCTAACAATCGCAGGCACGGCGACGACTTTTCCATTGTGGCTTCGCCTCCATTCCAAAGCCGCGCATGCTGCGGGCGTTAGCCAGATGGAAATACTGTAATGAAAGACACGGACATGACATACAACGAGCTTTCTGAGGCGGTGGTTGGCTTGAGCTATAGAGACAAATTCAGATTGGCGCAATTACTTATCCAGCTCGC
>JAAYIU010000135.1 GCA_012523265.1 Bacteroidales bacterium
GGACACAGAGGAGCCACAGAGTATACAGAGGAAAAAAATTGCTGTTTTCTCTGTTTCCTCTGCGGTTTCTGTATTTTTTTAGTCTGCCAATAGTAAACCACAGAGTACACAAAGCACCTACCTGCCACAATACCGCTTGATGACATTGTACGCCTCTTGCACGCCCAGCTCGCCGGCTTTGCTTAGATCGTAGCAGGCATCGGCGGTGCGGCGCAGGTATATCAGCGTCAGGGCACGGTTGTAATAAGCTTCCGCAAAATCGGGGTTGAGGGTGAGGGCGTGGGTATAGTCGGCCAGCGCCCCCTCAAAGTCGCGCATCCGGTTTTTGATGTTGCCGCGGTTGTACCAGGCAAAACTCATTCTTGGGTCGAGGGCAATCACGCGCGAAAAATCATCGACGACAGGCGCAAAGTCAGGAAGTCCGGGCTGCTGATCAGCGGCAGCACTGGTCGTCTGGGGCGTCATAGTAATTTGCGGTGCCGATTGTGCTACGGCAAACTGGTGCTCGATTAGTTCAAAGCGAACGTTGGCACGATTGAACAGCGCCGCCAGAAAGTCTGGTCGTAGCTCTAAGGCGCGGTCAAAAGCCGTCATCGCCTCGTTATAGTTCATCATCATGGCGTTGTAGATGCCGATGATGAGATAATTATCGGCATCAAACGGATTGAACCAACTGACGCTGTCGGTAACCTGATCCAGACGACGGATCACGTTTTTGGTGAGGGTATATTGCTTAGCGCTAATTCCGGCGCCGATATTTTTGACGGATGTTTTTAACGTATCAAGCGGCGGATAATGGTATCCCGTTTTGCGGCGTGCGGCAATCACCTCTTCAGTGGCAATAAACTGAATGGTAAAGTTAGGCATCAGTTGGATGTACACGCGTTGGTTTTGGATTTTCCCATCGGTGCCATTATTGGCGTTGAAGTCGGCATCGAACTCGATGATTTTCTGCAGATACGCTGAGTCGGCCGAGTAGTAGCTGTTGAGTTGGCCATAGTCTTCGCCGGAGTTTACGGCGTTGATGATGGCGATGGCTGTTTCGTAGTCGGCACGCGCCTGCTCGTTGTCGCCTGCTTCCTGCCAGGCGGCAGCGCGGCTCATATAGGCAGCGGCAAAGTCAGGAAAAATTTCGATGGCTGAGGTAAAGTTTTCTTTGGCTTCTTCATAATTTTCGAGCCGCATATTGGTGATGCCCAGGTTGTACCAGGTGTATAAATTCACTGAGTTGAGCCTGAGCACTGCACGCAGATCTTCGCGTGCCTCGTCATATTGTTCCCATTGCAGATAAATCAAAGCGCGGTTGTAAAGTGTCAGGTCGTTGTCGGGGTCGAGGCGCAGCACTTTGTTGAAGTCGTCGAAAGCCTGCAGCGTGTCACCGGTTTTGATAGACGCTGCCGCGCGATAAAAATAGGCCAGCGGCTTGTTCTCGTCGAGTTTTATGGCCTGGTCAAAGTCTTCCATCGCTTCCTGAAAGTTTCCCGTTTCGTTGCGGAAGAGGCCACGTTGTATAAAAGCTTCTACATAAAACATATTGATGCGGATGGCCTGATTACAATCTTTGATGGCATCTTCGTAGCGCTCCAGGTTGGCTTTGGCCAGGGCGCGGTTCAGGAAGGCCTCCTCGATGTCGGGACGGAGTAGCAGCAGCGTGTCGTAGTCGCGGATGGCGCCCTTATAATCTTTCATGCGGAGCCGTGTGGTGCCACGGCTAAAGAAAACCTCCGGGTTGTTGGGGCGGCGTTCCAGCGATTTTTCATAATCTTTCAACGCGCTGTGGTAATCGTACAGATTGCTCTTGACAACGCCCCGATAATAGTACGCCTCAGGATTGTACGAGTCGAGCATTACGGCGCGCGTAAAGTCGAACTCAGCGCCACGCAGATCTTCCAGCGCCAGTTTGGCCCGGCCGCGCCAGATGTGCGGCTCCGCCAGATCGGGACGCGACCGGATGAGCGTATTGAAAGTGAAAATGGCATCGGTGTATTGTTCCCTGTAAAATTCATTGATGCCTTTATTAATAAAATACTGCACATTAAGTTGCCCTTGCGCAGCAGGCACTGCAAACATTATAGCTATTGATAAAATAATAAAACCCCGCCACATTGCGCAATGCTATTCTTTGGTTTTAGAAATCAGGCGGATATCGCCGATCTGCATCTCTTAGTCAACAGCCTTACACATATCCCATATCGTCACCAGGGCGATGCTCACAGCAGTAATGGCTTCCATCTCGATGCCGGTTTTTCCGGTGCATCGTGCCAATGCCAATACTTTTACGCCCTCGTCAACGACTTCGGCGGCCACTTCCATTTTGGTGATGGCAAGTGGATGGCACAACGGGATTAGTTCGCTGGTTTTTTTACCGGCCATTACCCCGGCTATTTCGGCCACCGTTAGCACCTCGCCTTTCTTCATCTTATTTTCACGAATCAGTGTTACGGTTTCAGGCTTTAGCCTGATAAAACCCTGTGCCGTGGCGGTGCGCACCTGGTCGGGCTTGCCGGCCACGTCCACCATGCGGGCTTTGCCGCTGGCGTTGGTATGCGAAAGTTCCTGCATCTTATCCTCCAATGTTACTAAAGCAGCTTGTTTTATTTGTTGTCCCCGAAAGGGGCTTATTTTTCAATGCCATTTCGATCGCGTTTTTAGCGCCCAGCGCACGAATGTCGTAGTTGATATTGCTGAAAAGACAAGGCAGAATTTTCCCGTCGGAGGTGAGGCGCAGGCGATTGCAACGGGTGCAGTTTCCACCTTCGCCACCCTGCACGCGGCCAAAAGTTCCTTCGGCCAGATCCATCTGCGGGATGTAACGCACCTGGTAGCCATGCGCTTCGGCAAACTGCCGCACCGATTCCGCGTCGGGTTCATGGCCGTTTTTTTTCACCACACAATTTAATTTTATGGGATGCAATCCTGCCTGATCGGCAGCAGTAATACCGCGCAGTGCATCCGACAGTTTCCCACGCCGCGTTATCTGGTGGTATTTTTCTTCATCCAAAGTATCCAAACTAATATTTACACGGTGCAAACCGGCATCGGCCAGCGGTTGGGCAAAACGATCCAGAAAAATGCCGTTGGTGGTCATGCCCAAATCGTCGATGCCCGCTATCGAAGCCAACATTTGCGTAAGCTCTACAATTCCTTTGCGCACCAGCGGTTCACCACCTGTGATGCGAACTTTATTAATACCCATCCCGACCGCTACCCGCGTAAAATCGACGATCTCATCAAAGTTTAAAATCTCGTCGTGCTCCAGCAGCGGGATGCCCTCGGCAGGCATACAGTAGCGGCAGCGCAGGTTGCAGCGATCCGTAACGGAAATGCGCAGATAGTTGATCTTCCGGTTATATAAGTCGTACATCCGCAAGCTCCCCCTCAGCTATGGTGGTTTTACCAATCTCAACCGAAACGATTCCGTGTGCCTCCACATAAGCATGGATATGGGCCGAACCGTGGTAATCCACCGGAAACACTTTCCCCTGCTTAATTACCACAGGAATAAACGATTTACGCCTGGTATTGCGCCTGGTGAAAGTGGTTCCCATAGGCAGAAGTAGCTGCACGGGAGAATATTTTGAACCCATCAATGCAAGTATGAGCGGCTTCACCAGCAACTCAAACTGCACAAACGACGATACCGGATTGCCCGGCAGCCCAAAAAGATACATATTTCCCTTGCGGGCAAAAACTGTTGGGCGCCCAGGCTGCACGGCAATACTTTTGAAAAGTACTTCAAAACCGGTTTCGTGCAGCACCTGCGGCACATAGTCGAAATCGCCCATAGAAACGCCGCCGGAAAGCAGGAGAATATTGCATTTATCAATAGCTCCTTCTATGGCTTCGCGGGTAGCCGCCAGCGTGTCAGCAACGATCCCAAAATATTGAGGCTTTGCGCCGATATTATCAATTTGTGCCATCAACTGGGCGGCATTGCTGTTGCGTATCTGCGAGGGTGCCGGCTTCTGATGCGGCTCCACCAGTTCATCGCCCGTAGAAAGTACGCCCATCACAGGCTGATCGTAAACAAGCGGTCCCGCACATCCCACCGATGCCAGTATGGCGATGTGTTGCGGACGCAGCAGGGTGCCCCTCTTTAACACAAGATCATTCTCTCGTATGTCTTCTCCAGCAAGGCAAAAGTTGTCGGAAGATTTGGTGCCGGTAAAGCGGATTTTGTTTTCGCCGGCAGGCTCGGTATCTTCCACCATCATCACCATGTCGGCGCCTTGTGGCAACATGCCGCCGGTCATTAGTTTGGAACAGGTGCCGGGCGCAATCATCCTGGTGGGCACCACGCCCGCCGGAATTATTTCGATCACCTCGAGCGGCTTGTCCAGGTCGGCGCGGCGGCAGGCATAGCCGTCCATCGCCGATTTGTCGAAAGGAGGCATGTCCATATCCGAGAAAACATCCTGTGCCAGTACCCTGCCATGCGCCTGCGCCAGAGGTACTGGTGTGGCAGATAACAGCCGGGCAGCGCCGGTGACTATTTCGAGAGCCTCTTCAAATAATATCATATCCTGTAAAGGTTGTAAAGGTATCAAAACCGGAAAACAGCTTTTTTATTATGAAAAATGCGCTGCCAATCTCTTTCAGCCTTGAGCGCCGCTTTGATCCTAAATCGCTAACAGCCACAGCCTGGCCAGATAATTCGCTTCGCTCAATATGACATACAGTTGTGAAAATTCGGTAATAAAACAAAGAGGTCATTTTGCTCCGCCATCCAACAAAAAGAAATCTCTACACCCGACTTTATGGACAGGCGCTAACTTCTTCCCTCTAACCTCTAACTTCTTCCCTCTAACCTCTAACCTCTTCCCTCTAAAACAACTGCCAGGCAATTTTACCGATGATAAACCTGCCGGGCGTTTTGTTGCCACCATCGTTGATGTGCACCTCATCGAGGAGGTTTTGTGCCGAGAGTGAAACCAGCCAATGTTTTGTAATTTGTTTTTGGATTTTAATGTCGATGTTAAACC
>JAAYIU010000114.1 GCA_012523265.1 Bacteroidales bacterium
CTATTACATTGAAAGAAAACTTCTGACGTCCTTTGTTGCGCGTTTTAAGTTTTCTTAAAAATATTTGTTTAAATGGCCGTTGGCGATGAACAATTCAAGGCCGCAGATGGTGCATAAAATAGGCGGGGCTTTAATGCGCAAAATAATCCTTTGATTTAAGAATGGATTATTTTTCAGGACTAAATTTTTTTAAAAAGTCCGCAAAGATTTTATGCGCAGGAGAAAATTCAGTTTGAAGCAGATGAATCTGGTATAAATTCCTTTCCCTTTTCATTCCTTTGATGAAGACCTCACAATGTGTCCCGGCGGCAAGCTCACGTCTGATCGCATGCCGGGATATTATTGAAACCCCCAGGCCGGCAAGGATGGCTTCCTTTATTGCCTCTGAACTGCCAAGTTCACAGCAAATATTAAGATCATCTGTCCTTATCTCTTTTGTTTTTTTAAGATACTCTTCTACCACATAGCGTGTTGCCGATCCTCTTTCCCGGATGACGAAAGGTTCTTTTGACATTTCTGTCAATGTGATGGATTTTTTCGAAGACCATTTATGTGTGCAAGGAACTGCGAGAACAAGCCTGTCCTGCCACAAAACATCAACAGCCAGTTTGCCATTAAGCGGCTTTTTGCCAACGCAGCCAATTTCCGCCTCTTTATCCAGCACTGCATTGATCGTTTCATGGGTATCCGCAGTTTTAGCATACACTTTGATTTCGGAATGAATTTTTCTGAAAGCACTCAGTGCCGGCGGCAGAATGTAGGTTGCCGGAATGGTGCTGGCAGCCAAATATATGTTCGAACTTTTTACTGTTGGCAGTGTGCTGATTTTCTGTGCCGCCTCGGCCCTTAACTTGGCTATACGCCGGGCGTAATTATAGAGAATTTTACCCGCTTCCGTCAGTGAAATCCCCAGGTTGCTTCGATTTACCACCCGTACGTTGATGCTTTCTTCAATATTACGAATGCTTTTGGTGAGCGCCGGCTGGGTTATGTGCATCTTCTGCGCTGCCCTGCTGAAATTACCTTCTTCTACCAGGTGAATCAGCGCCTCCATCTGCTGAAAAGTGATGTTATTAAAATGTCCGGTATTCATTTTCATGTGTGTTCATAACATGAAACACCCAGAGATTGCCAGGAGTAATTATAACCGTTTGGAATAGTCTTAATTCAATAAAGTTCAGTCCTTATAACGAAATTGAATAGATGGTGAAAGGGTATAACTTTAATGAATTTAATTCCTTAGAGGTCGTTTAGTAAAAAACGCCTGGGATTTTAAAGGGGATGTTTATGAAAAATATTTTTGCTTCCTGAACAGGGATTATTGCGGTGGGAGCGATTGTCGGGATTGCCGCTGCCGATGTTCTATTGCTCCATTACATTTTGCCTGTTATGGGGCTGATGAAAAAGGTGTGCGCTGCTGCAAATAAATGTGCCAAAAAACCGGTCATGATTGCAGATGCATCCTCCATGTATGCGGCAAAGGCTGCCGGTATTGCAGAGCGAAACTTGCGACAGACTTACAACAGCGCCGGCTGTTTTCAGGGTGAATCAACTTCTACGGCATCACGAATGGCTTTAATCTCTGGCCACAGGCGGAACGCGTTCTCGCGCTGATAGACGAAGACAATGCCAAAGCGCCCTGTCTTGCGTTTCACCCAGGGATAGGTTCCGAATGCTCCGATGCTGAAACGTCGCAGGCAGGCACCCGCCTCATCCCAGGACTCACACCAGTTGCCCGGGCTGTAGTGCCCACCCTTGATGGGGTTTTCAGGCGCAGGGGTCATGAACGCTTCGGACGTTTAGCCTTTCAGCATCTCATCGATGCTCTTACTTAATAGCACGCGCCTACCCTTAAACACACCCTCGTTTGCCATCATCCTCAGAAACCGCAGATAGTTTGCCGCTGCGATTTATTTCTAACGAAAGCGATTAAAAATCTATTTTTATCTTAAAAACGAAAATAACTCTTGACAACCAAATGAGTATTTGAAATAAGCGTTTCAAACATTCATTTGAAATGAGGTTGCTATGACTAAAGGTAAATCAAGATCAAAAAAGAAAAAACTGTTAGCTGCTGCAGGTGAGGTTTTTACTGAAAAAGGGTTTCATGAAGCTACTGTGGCTGAAATTTGTGCGCGAGCC
>JAAYIU010000439.1 GCA_012523265.1 Bacteroidales bacterium
CTCATAGTCCCACCGGTTGATGGGAAGCAGGATAAAGCGCTGGTGGATGGCCCACGAATCGGGCAGCGTAGTCATAAAGGAGCTGTCGATCATATTCCATCGTTCGCGGTCGTTTTGCTGTTTTTGGTCGAGGATGGAGTAGAGCACCGCGCCGCTTTCGCCCACGGTGAATGACCCAAATTCGGTGAAGATGTCTGGTTCGGGTACGTTGTGCTGGTCGCATATCGACTTGATTTGTGCTACGATTTCTTCGGCCATGTATTCGTAGTCGTATTCAAAGCCAAGCGACCGCTTAATGGGGAAGCCGCCGCCAATGTTCAGCGAATCCAGTTCGGGGCAATCTTTTTTAAGTTCGGCATACACGGTTATACTTTTGCTCAGCTCGTTCCAGTAGTAGGCCGTATCTTTTATTCCTGTATTAATAAAGAAATGCAACATCTTCAGCTCGATGTCGGGATTGTTTTTGATTTGCTCCTGATAAAACGGGATGATGTCGTTGTAACGGATGCCCAGTCGCGAGGTATAAAACGAAAACATAGGCTCCTCCTCCGAAGCGATCCGCAGCCCCACTTTAAATTTTCCTTTCACATGGTCTTTGTAATATTTCAACTCGTCCATGTTGTCGAGCACCGGAATGGTATTTACGAACCCTTCGTTGATGATGTTTGTGATATTCTCGAGGTATTGCGCCCGCTTAAAACCATTAGAAACAATGTAGATGTCTTTGGTGATGAGTCCGTTTTTGTAGAGTTCTTCTACTATGTTTATGTCGAAAGCGGAAGAGGTCTCAATGTTAACATTGTTTTTCAGTGCCTCTTCCATCACGAACGAAAAGTGAGAACTCTTGGTGCAGTAGCAGTAGCGGTACTCGGCATTGTAGTCCACTTTAGCCATGGCCACATTAAAGATGCGTCGTGCCTTTTGTATCTGTTGCGAAATTTTGGGCAGGTAGCTAAGCTTCACCGGCGTGCCATACTGCTTGATGATTTCCATCAATGGTATGTCGTGAAAGTGAAGCTGGTTGTCGTCTACATGAAACTCTTCCTGTGGAAAGTGAAAGGTCTGATCGATCAGGTCGATGTATTTTGTCTTCATCGTTAGTAAGTTTATTTAAATGTTTTGGTTTTTAAATAAAATGCAAATGTAACTCACTTGCATCAAGTAGAAACGATAAAAGTAAACAAATTCGTTCTGAACGAAATTAAAGAAAGGATAAATGATTTATGCAGAAATAAAGCCGATAGCAAAAATTAAGTTAAAGGGACACTATTCGGATTTTCTATTTTGTAATAGAGGTTTTTAGTGATATCAATGCTTGATTGCAATGTAATAATATAATGGGGAGTGGAGGGCTTAGCCGGCGGCGCAGCCGCCGGCTAAGCCTCGTAAAATCCCTGACGTGTTGTCATTCTGAGCGCAGCGAAGAATCTGTTTCAGCGAAATCGCGAAATTTCAGGAGCGAGCGAAGAATCTGTTTCAGCGAAATCGCGAAATTTCAGGAGCGAGCGAAGAATCTGTTTCAGCGAAATCCCGAAGTTTCAGGAGCGAACGAAGAATCTGTTCCAGCGAAACCGCGAAATTTCAGGAGCGCAGCGAAGAATCTGTTTCAGCGAAATCGCGAAATTTCAGGAGCGAGCGAAGATTCTGTTTCAGCGAAATCCCGAAATTTCAGGAGCGCAGCGAAGAATCTGTTCCAGCGAGATACCGAAGTATCAGGAGCGAACGAAGAATCTGTTCCAGCGAAACGTGAAATTTCAGGAGCGAGCGAAGAATCTGTTCCAGTGAAACCGTGAAATTTCAGGTAGGAGCGGAGAACCTAATGTTTAAAGAAATGTGTTTAACGAACAATAGTGATTTTGAATAGAGATTACTCCTGGCGCTTCCACCGCAGGGTTGCTACCAAATGATCGATGTCAGCCACAATGTAATCGATCACCGGCTGCAGCGAATCGTTGTTGGGCGTAACATTGAAATACAAAGCGCCGCGCAAAAAACTGTGCGTACTGTCGGTTACCCAAAACTGAAATGGCGAAGCCACATCGCTTCCTTCGATGGTATACACCAACCCGTAAACATTGCGGTCGGGCATGTTGATGGTCGATTCTTTGATGCCGACAGCTTTGGGGGCATGTTTAAAAACCATTTCGTGGGCATCTTTTTGCAAGTTGTAAAGCGGGATGGTGTCGAGTGGTTTATAGCTCAGATACACCGAAGCACGATAGGCCGGGTAGTCGATGTTCATCCAATAAGGGTTTTCCTGGTCGGCCTCGTCGAAACGCAGACGTGCCGAAGCCGAATATTCAAACTGGAAGGGAAAGGTGCTGTCGAATGGCTGATAAGCATGCGGCGGCAGCTCGAAGCGCATGTATCCGCGTGGCCGCGGATAGGTTGGCTCGTTATTACACGACCCCATGGCTATTATTATTAAAACAAAAAAAGAATAAACGAGAATGCGGTTGTAGGATGATAGCATGCGAGGGCGCTTACGTTATTTTTGTGAGAATTTCTTCGATGCGGCGGTTGCTCACTTTCTTGATAATAAACTCGAAATTCAAAAATTTAGTGCTTGCATTTACCGGCGGTATGCGGCCTTCAATCTCCAGTATCAATCCCGCCAACGTCTCGCTGTCGCCTTTGATATATTCAAAAAGCCGATCTTCGATATTAAGGATCTTGCAGAAATCATTCAACAGGATTTTCCCTTCAAACAAATAATTGTTATCGTCGATTTTGGTGTAGGCGATCTCATCTTCTTCGCTGTCGAACTCATCGGATATCTCACCCACAATTTCTTCAAGCACATCTTCCAGAGTCACAATTCCGGAGGTGCCGCCATATTCATCCACCATGATGGCCATGTGGATTTTCTTTTGTTGGAACTCTTGCAGCAGGTCGTTTATTTTTTTGTTTTCGGGAACAAAGAAAGCCGGACGCAACAGAGCTTTCCAGTTGAAATCGGCGGGTTCGTCCAGGTGCGGCAGCAGGTCTTTTACGTAAAGAATGCCCACAATTTTGTCGAAATTGTCGGTGTAGGCCGGGATGCGCGAGTAGCCGGCATCCAGGATGAGTTCCATCAGCGCGGCATAAGAGGTATTGATCTCCACGGCGGTAACGTCGAGGCGTGGCTTCATAATTTCCTTAGCATCGATGTCGCCAAATTTGACGATGCCTTTCAGGATTTTGCGATCATCTTCGTCGGTATCGTTGTTGGAGGTAAGCTCGATGGCTTCGGAAAGCTCACTCATCGAAAGCTGTGGCGGGATGCGCTGCAAACGGCGATCGATAAGCGACGAACTCTTTACCAACAAACTGCTAAGCGGATAAAAAATGGTGATGAGGGCTCGCAAGGGACGCGCCATAAATACAGCAAATTTCATCGGATTGGTGGAAGCGTAAATTTTGGGCATAATCTCGCCAACTATCAGCAGCAGTGAGGTTACCACCACCACCTGCACCACAAAAGCAAATACCGGACTACGCGATAAGTCCACCAGATTGGCTACCACATAGGTCGACAGCACAATGATGGCAACGTTTACAAAGTTGTTGGTGATGAGAATGGTAGCCAACAAGCGTTTTGGGCGTTCAAGCAATTCGTTAACCAAATCGTGGGTGCTGTTGTGGTCTGCACGCAGTTGTTTGCGTTGGGTTGGGTTTAACGAAAAAAACGCAATTTCCGAACCAGAGATCAATGCTGAAACTATCAGCAACATTAGCATCACCACCACACCCAGTATTACATGAAAAGTAACTGGTCGGAAAAAAACCTCATTGAGCAGGAGCAATTCCTTCAGAAGTGAGGCAGCATCGGGGTCTTCCAAAATTATGTTCGATTAATTCGACAAAATGATTCATTGCAAAAACAGGTGCAAAAATAGCGATTTAAATTCCTGCACCTATTTTTGTTGGAGAAAAGGAGGCGTCAACCGGCAATGGATCAGAACGGAAGGTCGTCGGTAGGGCCTTCTTCGGGCGGTGGCTCCTGGAAGTTTTCGGCTGTTGCCGGAGGCGGTGCCTGGTAACTCCCTTGCTCGTGACGGGGTGTAAGCCGGTTGATCTTGTCGGCGATTACTTCGGTGAAATAATGTTTTACACCATCCTTGTCGTAAGTGCGCGTTTTCAGCTTGCCTTCGATGTACACCATGTCACCTTTCACGAGGTTTCTTTCGGCCAGCCAGCGCCACAGCACCACGTTGTGCCATTCGGTTTGTTCCACCCAGTTGCCTTCTTTGTCTTTGTAACTCTCGGTAGTGGCCACCGATACAGTGGCGCGTTTTACGCCGCTTTCATAAGTTGTTATTTCCGGGTCTCTGCCCAGATTTCCAATGAGGATAACTTTATTAATGCCTGCCATAGTTTTAGGTATTTATGATTAATAATGAACAAATGTAAATAATTATCCTGAAAAATGTTGATTTAAAACCCGTTTTTTTCAGAAAACTTTAATGAGCTTGTTTTCGTGAGTTTATTAAATTTGTAATTTATTACTAATCAATACCCAATGAGGCTGCTTGCGCAAATATTTTTATTGCTGACTTTTGTTGCTTCGGCGCAAGGGCAGCTCCAATACCAAACTGCCGACAGTATACGCAGGGCTTTATCAGAAATAGGCTCGGTGAATCGTACAGCGAAAGTAGAGCTGTTGATAAGGCTTTCGTCAGAAACTTTTTATTCAGATACCAGTCTGGCTTTTAGCTATGCCAACGATGCACTGGCGCTGGCACAAGCTTCGCGAAACAAAGAGCTGATGGCCAAAGCGGCCAAAAACCTGGGCAAGCTTTTTTATCGCAAAAGCGATTTTACGAGCGCATTAAAATATTTCAACCTTACCCTGCAATACAATACAGTGGCCGGCAACGTACCTGAGATAGCTGCCAGCTACAACAACATCGGCGTGGTTTTCAACAGGCTCGGGTATTACGACCTGGCGCTCAAAAATCATTTGCAGCAGCAGCGCATCAATGAGGAAACCGGCAATCTGCAGGGGTTGGCTATTTCCAACCGCAACATCGGCAACATTTATATTAATCTGAAAGAAAACGACAAAGCGCTGCTGTATTATCAGGCTTCGCTGGAAATTTCGGAACAACTCGACGACAGTGCTTCTATGGCTACCGCTTTGATTAATCTTGGAGTGGTCAACATGGAGTTGGAGCGCTACGAGCAAGCCCGTCGCTATCTTAACCAGGCGTTGCTGATCAAAATAAAAACCAACGACAAGGTGAATATCACTGCACTCTATGCTAACCTGGGCGTGGTAGCAGCTTCTGTGGGTGAGCCACGCCAGGCCATCAGCTATTTCAGCAAAAGCCTTGACCTTGCACGGCAAATCAACCACCGGCATTACACGGCTGTAGCGCTCAAAAACCTTGGCGAGACGTTCCTCAAACTTGGCGAGCGGCTCACAAGCTTTGGCTATCTGCAGGAGGCCCTCACAGTTTCCGAAGAGATAGAAGCGCGCGATCTTACTGCCAGCATCCATGCTACCTTGTCGCAATGGCACGAAGAGCAAAACGATTTCGCAGCAGCGCTATACAATTTCCGCATTGCTACTGCTATACGCGATAGCCTGCTGAATACCGAGAAGAGCCGCCAGATGAAAAATATGCAACTGGTGTATGAGGTAGAGAAAAGAGAGACAGAAATTTTAGGGCAGAAAGTAGCTATCGAACGGCTCAAAACCGGGCAGGTTTATTTGCTGCTCGTAATCATTATGGTTTTGACGCTGGTGTTTGTGTTTTATTATCGCTATCGCACCAAACGCAGGCTGAGCCGCCAGCTCGAAGTGAAAGTGGCAGAGGCGCTGCACAAAGAAAAAGAACAACAGCAGATCATTGCGCATCAGTCGAGCCTGACCTCCCTGGGCGAGCTGGCTTCGGCGATAGCGCACGAAATAAAACAGCCTCTGCAAAATATTTCACTGGCCAACGAGGACTTACAGATAGAAAACGCTGCCGGCAATGTGAATAAACAGTCCATTGCCGACATTACTACCGATATTGCAGAGGACATCCGGCGCATAAAATTTATCATCAGCGAGGTGAGTAATTTTTCCAGAGGTCAGCTCGAAGACATCACCGAGTGGTTCGACGTCAACACCCGCATTAGAAATGCTTTTTCGCTGGCGCGGATAAAATTTTCAAACACACACATCCGGGTCGATTTCGATCTCGACGAAAACATCCCCAAAATCCTTGGCAATCCTTATAAATTTGAGCAAGTGATTGTTATTTTTTATAATAATGCCAAAGATGCTATTGAAGAAAAAGAACAAACACTAAACGTTTCTTTCGATAAGAAAATGGTTGTGAAGAGTTATTATCAGGATTCCAACGTGATCATTGAAGTGGCTGATAATGGCATCGGTATTCCTAAGGAAAATCACACGCGGATTTTTATGCCGTTTTTCACCACCAAGCCGCTGGGCAAAGGCTCCGGACTGGGATTAAGTATTTCGTTGGGCATCGCCAAAGAGATGGGAGGCCTCATAGAAATAGAAAGCGACGAAATGGAAGGCACTCTGATGCGGCTGAAGATACCGAAAAAAAACCTAAAGCCTCTGCGGTGAAAAACAAAGAAAAACCACAGAGGACACGGAGTTTTTTCACAGAGTTCACAGAGATGTTTCTCCGTGCTCTCTGCGTCTTCTTTGTGTTCTCTGCGGTTAAAAAAAATTAGCGGAAATTGGCTCAATTGGCGAAGATTGGCGGACAGGCATTCATCAATCTAAAAAATCATTAAACACTTTCAGGAATTCTTCGGGTTGGTCGGCGTGCAGCCAATGGCCGGCGTTTTCGATGGTTTTGATGTCGGCGTTGGGAAAATTGCGGTAAATCTGATCGAAGTCATCGTAGCTCACATAGTCGGATTCGGCGCCACGGATAAACAGCGCGGGCTTGTCGAAAGTTGCAGTGGAGTGTATTCCCTCGAAAACCTCGTCAATATTCATGTTGATGGCCTCCAGGTTGAGGCGCCAGGCAAAGCCACCCCCATGCTGACGGCGATAGAGATTTTTCATGGCAAACTGCCGCACGCGTTTGTTTTTGATGGTTTCAGCAAGTTGTTGGTCTATCGCGCGGCGCGAAGCAGCCTTTTCAAAATCAATAGCCATCATAGCGTCAATCATATCCAGGTGCCGGTGACGCCGCTCGTAGGCGCGCAGGCTTATGTCGGCCACGATGAGTGCTGAAGGAACCTCCGGGTTTTCGAGTGCAAAAGTCATGGCTACTTTGCCGCCCATGCTGTGTCCGAGAATAATCGGATTCTTGAGCTGGTGCTCGTTGATGAATTCACCCAAATCGGCGCACATTGCAAAATAATTAAACGTCGGGTCGTGGGGTGAATGCCCGTGGTTGCGCTGGTCAGGAATAAACACATGGTAGCGATCCTGAACGCTGTGTGCAAACGACACCCAGTTGTCGGAAACGCCAAAGATACCGTGCAGGATGATCAGCGGCTGCCCCTGTCCGTATTCGCGATAGAAAAGTTTCACAATACCGCAGTTTAATTGTTGGATTTAAAAAATAGCAGCTCTTCGTGCAAGCCGTCGCCGGGGCGTTGCGGAATTATTGCTCCCGACTTGGCACCGGAGGGGTAAAACCAATACACCACAATGTCTATTTTGTTGTGATATTCGGTATGATAAAAGCTGAGCAACTGATTGAGCGGTGCCACTGCGCCATTGTAATAGCGGAAGATGGGTTTGTGATATTCCACCTCGGCAGGAACGTTCTGCGTAAAAGCGCCCGTGTCGTCAACGGAGAAATAGCCGTAATATCCCGCAGGGTAATTGGCCGGAAGGGCACCGATGCCGGTCAGCGAGTCGAGCACTGCTGTGGCAATAGCATCGTTGGCAGCATTGCTAAAGCTGATGTAGCCCCACACCGTCCCGTAAGGAATGCGGCGCACGGTGTCGTGGTTTACAGTAAGTGCCTGCGGCGACGGAAAGTCGAGCACCATCAGGCTGTCGCCAACGGTGAGGGTGCCGGTGTTGATATTTTGGGCCACTTTGATGGTAAGATTATAAACGCCATTGGCGAGGGTTCCCAAACCGACATCTGCAGTGGCAGCACCTTTCAGTATGTTCTGATCACCATATTTGTCTTTTTGAATGTCCGGCAGGTTGATTTCGAAATTGTTGCCGTTGGTCTTCAAACCATTCCTGATAGAGTAGGTGACGGGATAGGTCTTGAGGTCGGTTTCGAAATGCAAAAACAGGTATTTGGCTCCGTAGTTAACGGTTTCGTAAATGTCCACATTAACTGTTTGCAGCGGAGTGGTTCCGGGTTTGTCATCCTCGCAGCCGGCAAAGGTAAGAAGTACGAGAGTCAGCACCAGAGCAATGGGTAAAATCAAAATGTGTTTTTTCATGTTTTTGATAATAAGAAATTCATTCGGTCGAAAACAGATCAGAATTGTTGATAAGCATAACCGAATTTTGACAAAGATATTTTGCCGGAAAGCAGTAGGATTCGTCAAAATTTTATCTTTGAAAAATTGTATTTATTTGTTGCGGGCTAAAGCCCGCGCGAATCTCTTCAGGTATTTCCGAACTCTGCCCTTCAGGGCAGAGTTAGTAAAGCAACGAAGGTGGGGTCACGAATAAGAAACAACACCAGAATCTCACAACTCATCGCGATATTTTTAATAAAAAATTTTGAGCATCATGTCATCAAAACCCCAACCATTCCCGATCTCCGACATTGCCCACGGCATGTGGCGCCTCCACCAATGGAACCTGACTTTAGGGCAGCTTCAGCATTTTGTGGAAGAAGCCATCGGCATGGGTATCACCACCTTCGATCATGCCGACATTTATGGAAATTACACCTGCGAAAGTATGTTTGGTAATATGCTTGCGCAAAAAACTTCGTTACGACAGCAGATGCAACTGGTGACAAAGTGTGGCATCCGGCTCGTTTCCGTGAACCGACCGGAAAACAGGTTTCATACCTACGACACTTCCGCCAGCCATATCATACGTTCTGTGGAAACATCATTAAAAA
>JAAYIU010000061.1 GCA_012523265.1 Bacteroidales bacterium
CGGTGAGCGTGCTGCTCACGTGCCACCAAAGCGTGGCCGGAATTACTTCCTGCAAGGCGGTCAGCAGTGTAGGCTGAAAGTCGCGTATAGGAACAAAAGGAATGATGGTGAAAAAAAACAAGATGGTAGGAAACAGCGCCAGGAAAAAGTTGTACGACACCGCCGAGGCGCGCAGTGTAAGTTTGCCCTCAAAAAGTCCCTGAAAGAAAAATATCAAAACCGTGAAGAGTGGGATGCCATCAAAACCAGGCAGCACTACTTTTCGCAGCTGGCGTATGCTGAAGGCTGCGCTGTTGCGCAAAAAGACAACGATGCGCTTGTCGCGCTTGCCGGAAATGTTATGGTGACGTTTGAGCGGGTTCACGATATTTTATTGATGATGGTGCAACGCTTTCAGACTCATGTCGAGGCTTTTTATCTGATGGGTCAGCGCACCTGACGAGATAAAATCGACACCGGTTTCGGCGTAGCTGCGTATGTTTTCCGCAGTGATGCGCCCAGAGGCTTCTGTCTCTATCTGGCCGTCAACAATCCCGACGGCGCGTTGCAGATCTTCAGGCGAAAAGTTGTCGAGCATCACCCGGTGCACGCCGCCGCTTCGCAGCACCTGCTGCAACTCGTCGAAGTTACGCACCTCTATCTCTATCTTCAGATTCATTTTTTTCTCTTTCATGTATTGGTGTGTCGCCTCGATGGCTTGCCGGATGCCGCCGGCAAAATCCACATGGTTGTCTTTTATTAGAATCATATCGTAAAGCCCGTATCGGTGGTTGGTGCCACCACCTGCTACCACGGCTTGTTTTTCGAGCTGTCGCAGCAGCGGTGTGGTTTTGCGGGTGTCGAGCAAGCGCGCGGGCGTGTCGGCAATAAGATCGGCCATGTGCCGGGTGGCTGTGGCGATGCCGCTGAGGCGTTGCATAAAGTTGAGCGCCAGCCGCTCGCCAGTGAGGATGGAACGGCTGCTGCCCGAGAGCGTGAATACAATGTCGCCCACCATCACTTTGGTGCCGTCTTTCATCAAGGGCTTGAACTGCAGCGTGGGGTCGAGGGTTTCAAAAACTTTCCGGGCCACCTCTATGCCCGCCACCACGCCGTTGGCTTTGATGAGCAGTTGTGCTTCACCTGTGGCCGTTGCCGGAATTGTTGAAAGCGTGGTATGGTCGCCGCTGCCAATGTCTTCGGCGAGAGCTTGCTTAATCAGTTCATCTAAATACATAACCTGAAAATTTTGCTGCAAAGGTAGCAAATCGATGGTTAATGAATGATGGCTATAATAGGAAAGAAAAGGAAGGCGCGGGGCGCAGGGCGCAAGGCGCAGGGAGCGGTTTACCAAGGGCTTCGCTCTAAGCGACACCGTTGGTTTTTCTCTGTTGTCTGTGAACTGAGAACTGTTGACTGAGGACTGGAAGTTGAGAAATGAGAACTGTTGACTGAGGACTGCCTCCTGAGAACTGTTATGCTTCTTCAATCTGCAGTTGTTGTATCAGATCGATGCCGTCGCGTTTTTTGGTAGGCACATACACGCGAAAGGTTTTTTGTTGGGTGGTATGCAACTCACCGATGATGTACCCGGTGCCGTCGTTGGAGGTGCCGTGGTGCTCGGTGGTGAAATCATTGACTGGATTTTTTTCAAAAAACATTTTTATCAGTTGTTCCGCTTGTTTCTTGCTGTAGGAGCCGTCGTTTACAGGAAGCGTCAAAGCCACCGTAGTGTTGAAATGGCTTGCCAGCGCGGTGGCGTTGCCGCTGGTGAGTGCCGCAGTAATTTTCTGCATGGTTTCGGCTTCTTGCGCCATTGTGCGAGCGGGACACAGCGCGATCATCAGCATCAGCAAAAGTGAGGCTGTAGCGATTGTTTTGGTGCTATGGGCAATCAAGCTTTTCATAATTTTTTTGGTATTGTTGCAAAGATAAAAACTTTCGGAAACACCCATTTGTTACAATAAGATGAAAATACGTTTTGTTCAGGTAGGAAAGACTTTTCAGGATTTTGTTGTTGCCGGCTGCCAGAGCTATCGCAAGCGGCTGCTCAACTACTTACCATATGAGGAGGTGGTAATACCGGCTCTGAAAAATGCACGCGGCATCAGCTCCGAAAAGTTTAAAGCGTACGAAGGCGAGCAGATTCTTAAAAAACTCGACCCGCGCGACTATGTGGTACTGCTCGACGAGCGAGGGGTTTCTTACACTTCCGAAGGATTTGCTGATTTTGTGCAGCAGCAGATGAACAGCGGAATCAAAAACCTTTGCTTTGTCGTTGGCGGCGCTTATGGCTTTTCGCCCGGGGTTTACAGCCGCGCACAGGCACAAATCTCATTGTCGCCCATGACGTTTTCTCACCAGCTCATCCGCCTGATCTTTCTCGAACAGCTCTACCGCGCTATGACCATCCTGCGCAACGAACCTTACCACAATGCATGATATTGTTGTTTGTTTTGGTTTAAAAAGCAAATACTCCGGTGAGGTTTCTAAAATATCCTTTGCGCTTGCTTGGTTTTGTTGGTGATAAAATAATATTTCGGTGCGCTGCACCAAAAAAAATGACCACCTCCTGAGGGCTGAGAGCTTTGGGCTGAGGCCTGTTTTTATCTCATATCAATAATTTCGTAGTCAGGATACTGTGACTCGACGAAGCTAAAGTCGCCCGCTTTTACGGCTACGTTGGGTTTGAAGCTGGTAAGGGTGTAGGTGTAAACGCAGCCGTTGTAGTCGTAGATTTCGATGCGGTAGGGTTGCATCTCACTGCGACGGACGTAGAGGTTTACATTTTTGAAATTTTCTTTTTTATTGGGTGTCAGCTCCAGGATATACACATCTACACCATTTACAGCCTGTGTTTTGGAGATGAGTTTCGATTTGTAATTTTTGCTGTAGTCGGGCAGCATTTTGGTAGGGGAGAAGGCTTCGTTGTTGTCGTTCACTTCGTTTACCTGCACCTCTTCGGCATCTTTTATCACCGTCCAGAGGGTGGTTCCGTCGGAGATGACGAGCTGCCCGGCGATGTCGAGGCGGTATTTGTCGCCACTTACCAGTGCGCTGCCCGAAGTGGTTTCGTTGATGTTGGCTTCAGGGTTTTCCATCTGGTAGGTAAAATCCATTTTTATGGATTCGTAGGCTTTGGTTTTGGCGGTTACTTCGTCGAGGATGTCGGTGGCTTGTTTGTCTTTGGACTGGGCATTTGTTTGCGGGATGCTGAAAATGAGCAGCGCGATAGTTGCCAGGAGCACTTTTGGGATTGATGTCATGATTTTTAGATTTTTAATTTCGTGTGTCGAGATCTGTCAAAAACTGTTCCAAGTCTATTTCTGTTTTAATAATTACTTCGCGGGCTTTGCTGCCTTCGAAGGGGCCTACTATTCCGGCGGCTTCCAGTTGGTCGATGATGCGGCCGGCACGGTTGTAGCCAATCTTCATTTTGCGTTGCAGCAGCGATGTGGAGCCTTGCTGCGTTTGCACCAGAATGCGGGCAGCGTCTTCAAAGAGAGGGTCTTTTTGGTCGGGATCAAACTCGGCGATGTTTTCGCTCTGCTCGTCGGCAAATTCCGGCAGGATGTGTGCGCTGGGATAGGCGCGTTGTGAGCCGATGTACTCGGTGAGGCGGTCGATCTCCGGGGTGTCGATGAAGCCGCATTGCAGCCGGATGAGGTCGCTGCCGGTGGAGAGCAGCATGTCGCCGCGCCCGATGAGCTGGTCGGCGCCGGGGCTGTCGAGGATGGTGCGCGAATCGATTTTGGAGATAACGCGGAACGCCAGACGTGCCGGGAAGTTGGCTTTGATGCTTCCTGTGATAATATTTACCGAAGGCCTTTGTGTGGCGATGATGAGATGGATGCCCACGGCGCGGGCGAGCTGTGCCAATCGCGTAAGCGGTATTTCTATCTCTTTGCCTGCCGTCATTATCAGGTCGGCAAATTCATCTATCACCAAAACGATGTAAGGCATAAAGTGGTGTCCTTCGATGGGGTTGAGCCGCCGCTGCAAAAACTTGACGTTGTACTCCTTGATGTTGCGCACCTGGGCATCTTTGAGCAGCTCGTAGCGCGTGTCCATTTCTATGCCGAGGGAGTTGAGCGTGCGCACCACTTTGCGCGTGTCGGTGATGATGGCTTCTTCGCTGTCGGGCAGCTTGGCCAGAAAGTGGCGTTCTATTTTAGAGAAAAGCGTCAGCTCCACTTTTTTGGGATCAACCATCACAAACTTAAGTTCCGCCGGATGTTTTTTGTACAGCAGCGATGCGATGATGGCGTTCAGGCCAACGGATTTTCCCTGACCGGTGGCGCCGGCCATCAGGATGTGGGGCATACGCGTGAGGTCGGCCACAAACACCTCGTTAGAAACGGTCTTCCCCATTCCGAAAGGCAGCTCATAATGGGCGCTCTGAAACCGCTCCGATCCCAGCACCGACTTCATCGAAACGATGTCGGGGTTTTGGTTGGGCACTTCAATGCCGATGGTTCCCTTGCCGGGGATGGGTGCAATGATGCGGATGCCCAGCGCCGACAAGCTCAGAGCGATGTCGTCTTCCAGATTTTTTATCTTCGACACGCGGATGCCCGGCGCAGGCACTATTTCGTAAAGCGTTACCGTGGGGCCGATGGTTGCCTTTATTTTTTCAATCTCAATTTTGTACTGGCTGAGTGTTTCGACGATACGATTTTTGTTGGCCTGCAACTCCTCGTTTTGCACATTGACGCGCGTGGCTCCGTAGTCGCTCAACAGATCGAGCGGCGGGAATTTGTAGTGCGGCAGGTCCAGCCGCGGGTCATAGTCAGTTTCCAGACTGCCTTTTTGTGGTTTGGACGCAGGAGCAGCAGGTGTGGGTGCAGGTGGCGATGACGTTGCCGATTGCTCCGCCGGATTTTCGATGGTGAAGTCGATGTCGGGCGGGGGCAGCTTGCGCTCGGGTTCGCGTGCGGGCTTTTTATCAACTTTAAGCTCAACTGTCGCCGGGTAGTCGGTGAGCGCAGGTTTTTGTCTGGGGCGGGGATAGCCTTCAAGAAGTTTTTCATCGTCGCCCTCAGGGCCAATCGCATATTCCTCTACATTGTACTGGTCGCCACGCGGCTCTTTCTTGCCGTTGGCTTTTGTGTTATCCTTCTTTTTATTTCCGAAAAGGCCAAAAGAGGATTTTTTTGTTTTAAAAATTTTGAAAAACCCGGCTACCAGCAAAAACAGGATCATGACAAAAAATAGCAACAGCCCGGCACCAACGGTTCCCAGCAGCGAGTCGAGCCATTGGTAGGTGTACATGCCTAACTTGCCTGCCAGGATGCCATCCATCACCGTCGGGGCAACGAAAGCAAATGCAGCCGAAAACCAAAGCAGCCCAAGCACACTAATTCTGAAAATTTTCCACAAAGGAATTTTTGCTTTGGGCCAAATAAGCTGGATGCCTGCCGCTATTGCAAAAGCAAGGATAAAAAATGCCGACACACCGAAGCTCTCTTTTATGAAAATGTTCGACAGTGCGGCGCCAACCTTGCCCATGATGTTGGTCGCTTCAAGCGAACGGTTGCTTAGGGTTTCCCAAAATGAATAACTGAAAAGATTATCGTCGGCTCCCCAGGTGCCGAGGTAGGAAACGAAGCTGATGCCCAAAAACACAGAAACCACAATCAACGTCAGTCCGCTGATTTGTTGAAAAAGCCGGTTGCGGAAAAGATCGACAACAGGCTGGACAGGATTGCTGAACCTAAGCGGTTTGTGCTTTGCTTTTTTCTTGCCCTTAGCAGGTGCAGGAGCAGTTTTTAGTTTATTTGTTTTTGGTGGCATAGATTTTTTTTTACGCATCTTTTTTTTCGGATGCCACAAAAGTAATATTTCGATGCGGATAATTCCGGCTGAAAAGAAAAGCCGGGCGCAAGACGCCAGGCGTAAGTAGTAATATTCAAATAATGCATGCCATGCGATGGTTCGGCTGATTGCAACAACGAACAACACTTGCCCTGAGCTTGTCGAAGGGAATAACAGTCTGCCCTGAGCTTGTCGAAGGTCTTACCCTGAGCTTGTCGAAGGGGAACAACGAACTTGAGCGGAGCTGCCTGCCCCGACCCATCGGGGAAATCCCGAGAGCTTGCGATTCGGGAAACGAACAACAAGAATTCATTTGTAACGCATTGATTTTATTTATTTTAAAGCTTGATTTTATTTAGAACATTTTTAAATCATGGCCATTTAGGTAATTTATCGCCCGATGTGGAAAATTAAGTTCTATTTTTACTCCACTTTCTGCGAAAGCAAAAAACAATTAATGCAATAATATTTTACTACTAATGAAAGATCAACAACATAACCCAACCAACGATTCGCGCCGCAACTTTTTAAAGCAGGCGGCCTTGCTTGGTGCCGGGGTAGTAGCCGGCGCCGGCGTTTTGACTTCATGCAGCAACCATCTTGCGAGCAGCGGCGAAAAGACAAAACTACTTACCGCCACCGGCGAATTGGTGGAGGTAGATCCATCACAGATAAAGCGGGTACGCAAAGAAAAGCTCACCGAGTTGCAGGAACGTGGCCGCGAAGGCCTTACCGGGCATCATTGGACGTGGGTGATAGACCTGGCTAAATGCAAAAATGCACGCAAATGTATGGACGATTGCGTGGGTGCGCACGAACTCAAGCCCTACCAATCGCACATCAATGTCTTGCAAATGCAGGATAGCAAGTCAGGAGCGCCTTATTACATGCCCACCCCATGTTTCCATTGCGACAATCCGCCGTGTACCAAAGTGTGTCCGGTGAACGCCACCTTCAAGCGCAGCGATGGCATTGTGCTTATCGACAACCTGCGCTGCATCGGCTGCCGTTTTTGTATTGCCGCCTGCCCCTATTCAGCGCGGAGATTTCAATGGTTTGAACCGGATTATACCGAGGAACAGAAAAACCGTGTGTATGATGTGGAGCTGAATGTGCCACAGAAAAAAGGAACCATCACCAAATGTCTGATGAGCGCCGACAGATTGCGCATAGGCAAGCTGCCCTATTGTGTGTCGGCGTGTCCCAATGGGGTGTATTGGTTTGGCGATAAACTCGAAGATACCGTTACCAACGGAACCACGCACGAAACGGTGAAGTTCTCGGAGCTGATCCGCGACAATGCCGGCTATACCTACTTCGAGGATCTGGGAACCAAACCGCAGGTGTATTACCTGCCACCCAAAAATCGTACATCGCCGTATGTGCCTGTAGATAAGTTTCAGGAAAAGTATGAAGAAAAGAGAGGTTAATCATTGTTTTTCAGCCAAATCTAAATAACAAGAAGATATGTCTACACCTGTTACCACTTCCACACTTCCACAAGCGCCCACCTTTGAGCAGGTGCGTGAAGACCTGATACGGCCTTTGCACAAGAACACCTTTGCCAATAAGTTGTGGATACGATTTCTTATCGTCATCATCATCCTGGGCGCCATAGCCTACAGCCACCAACTCATAAAGGGGCTGGGGGTTACCGACATGCGCGACTATTCGGCATGGGGAGTTTACATCGCCAACTTTGTGTTTTGGGTGGCGGTGAGCCTCATCGGGTCGTTGATTTCGTCCATCCTTAAGCTGCTTCACCAAAACTGGTCGAACCCGCTTTCGCGCATAGCTGAAATGATAGCCCTCGGTGCCATCACCATGGCGGCTGCTTCCATCGTTATCGACATGGGGCGCCCCGACCGGCTGCAAAATGTTGTGTTGCACGGTCGTCTCCAGTCGCCGATACTCTGGGATTTCTTTGTGGTAAACACCTATCTGGTCATCAGCATCATTTTGCTTTATCTGCCGCTCATACCGGATATTGCCATCCTGCGCGACCGCATGACCGATTCGCCGCCCTGGCAGCGTAAGCTCTACAAAGCTCTTTCGCTGGGCTGGCATGGCACGCAGGAGCAGTGGCGTTTGCTCAGGCGTTCTATGATCGTGATGATTATCCTGATCCTTCCGGTAGCATTTTCTATCCATACCGTTACCTCCTGGCTCTTTGCCGTCAACAGTCGCACTGGCTGGCACAGCACCATCTTTGGACCGTATTTTATAGCAGGAGCTTTTGTGGCAGGATCGGCTGCCGTGATAATTGCCATGTATGTTTTCCGAAAACGTCACAAGCTGCAGCAATACATTACCGATCGCCATTTTAATATGATGAACAAACTGCTGGTGCTCACCATGCTGTTGTATTTATATTTTAATATCAACGAATACCTGGTGCCGGGCTATACCTGGCAGCGTCTCGATGGCGAACATCTGAGAGAATTATTTCTTGGACACCAGGCACCATTATTTTGGCTTACGCAGATATTAGGTCTGGTAGCGCCCATTGTTTTGCTGCTTTTCCGCCGCATGCGCAAACCGCTACCATCACTTATCATTTCAATATTTGTGCTGTTGGGAGCCTGGATGAAACGGATGCTCATTGTTATCCCCACGCAGTTTCATCCGGAGTTTCCTATTCAAAACGTTCCTAAGCATTTTCTCGAATACATCCCCACTTACACCGAATATGTAATTTCGGCGGCAACGCTTGCCGGCGCTATGCTGATCATCACCTTGTTGGTACGCGTTTTTCCGGTGGTACCTATCTGGGAAGAAGCTCACGACCGGGGAATAAATAAGATTTTTAAAGCAGAAAAAACCTCCAATATCCATGAAAATGAAGCGTAACATACTTGTCACAGCAGCGCTTGGCGTTGCATTTCTTTACAGTGGTTTATTGGCCAATGCGCAGGATTTTGCTCCCTGGCCTGTACCCGACGAAGCTGCTGCCGTCGAAAATCCGGTAGCGCTCACCAAAGAATCGTTGCAAGCGGGCAAGTCGTTGTTCGATTTGCAATGTAAAGCCTGCCATGGTGAATCAGGCAAAGGCGACGGACTGATAAAGTCGGCCAATCTCACCACACCTGAATTTTTGGCGCAGACCGATGGTGCCATCCATTACAAAATTTATCATGGGCGGGGTGTGATGCCCGGCTTCAGCACACTGCCCGACGAGCAGTTGTGGGATGTGATCAATTACGTGCGAAGCCTGTCGATGGTTCGCGACAGTGCCGACCTCAAAGATGCTACAATTTCACTTTACTTTAATGATGCAGAAGGCCAACGAGAGCTTACCGCAAAAGTGGAAGAAACCAATGCGGAAGGAGAGGTGGTGCCGGTGGCCGGAATGAAAGTGAACTTTGCCGTGCAAACCCATTTTGTTTTGGGGCAGTTGCCTGTGGTTCCCGCCGATCATTATACCAACGAAAACGGAATGGTAACGGTGGTTTTCAACGATACCCTTATCGGTGATGGCGAAGGAATGCTTCAGGTGGTTGCCTCCATCCAGGATATGGAGTACAAGCCTGCGCAGGTTACCGAAGCGGTGGGATGGGGCGTGCCTAACCCGCAGGACTATTGGACTGAACGACGTGCACTATGGAAAAACAACGATTATGTGCCTATCTGGCTGCTGATATCTTTTACCGGTTCGGCGCTTGCAATTTGGCTCACCATCGTTTATGTGGCTTTGCTGGTGCGCAAAATAAAACTCGAAGGCGACAGATACGAAAATGATGTAAACACCTGATCGCCGCGATTTCGACAGGAAATTAGTTTTTAGTTTTTTTTTAAAAAGAAAATAAGAATAAGAAAACAAAAACGGGGCGTCTGACGCCCCGTTTTTGTTTTCTCTTCGCGCCTCACCCCGGAATATCGTCATTACAAGTTTCTCCTAAAAAAACCGACAATAACTTTGCGGTGGGTCAGGAGTCCGCAATTTATTCACCAGCCTTCTGGCGCAAGGCCGCATCGATGGCCAGCACCTGCGGGATCACCAGGCGGCTGTTGTCGTTGTAAATAAGGTAATCTGCGGCAGCAATTTTTTTCTCTTCCGGCCATTGGTTTTTCGTGCGCTGCAACACCATCTCGCGGGTTGCGTTGTCGCGCTTCATCACCCGCTGCAGGCGCAACTCCAGTGGCGCCGTCACCACAATGAGCGCATCCAGATCGCCGGAGCGTCCGGTTTCGGCAATGATGGCTGCTTCATAAAGTACATACGCCGCCACTTGCTGCCAAGCCCATTTAGCGAAAGCGGCATGAACAGCAGGATGGATGATCTGATTGAGCAAATCGAGTTTTTCTTCATCATTAAAAACGATCTCTGCCAGCGCTTTGCGGTCGAGGCTTTCGCCAATAATCAGGTGCGCGCCAAAGGTGCCGGCGATTTGCTGCAGGATTTCCGGCTGTTGGGTTAGTTGGCGGGAGCAGGCATCGGCATCAAAAACCGGCACATCCAGCGCTCGGAAAATCTTAGCTACAATGGTTTTTCCGCTGCCTATGTTGCCGGTGAGTCCTGCCGTGATTATCATTATTTAAAAATTAAAAAATCGACTTCTTCCGGCTCCAGCCGCACCACCCTGACAAACTGCGGCGATTCGGGCACGTTGACAGACAGTTTCTGGTTTTCGCGGTTACTGATTTGCGAAAGGTCTACGGTGCTCAAGAACAGGTCGCGGGTAACTCTGGAGTAGTTGTCGAGCGACACCAGATAGCGGATGGTGACCGTTTCCGGGAATATCTTAATCTTGGATTGGGTGGGCGAATTTATCTTTTCGATAGGAATTTCTATTTCGGCTTCCGTAAATTTCTCAACATTCAGCGTTGCCTGTACTTGCTCCGGCTCGATTTGCAGCGCAGCCGCGTTGGCGGGTCTCTGGAGTTTTATCCTTTCGTTAACGGAGGTGCTCAGGTTATTGTAATTGGTGGGCACAGTCTCTATTTCGGTGATGGCAGCAATTACATGTTTCAATCCGCTAACCTGCACCGAGTCGGGGTGGAGGCTGAGGGTGTCGAGGCTGAAATATTGACTTTGAAAGCTCAACTTGATGTTTGACTTTACCGGAACGGTTTTTTCCACTCTGTTTTCAAAAACGAAGTTGAGCGTGTCGGGCGATATGTATTCGACGCTACCACTCAGCTTGTACTGTTCCAGAAAGTCTTGCGTCCAGCGGCTGGTGTTGATGGTGGTTTCAAAGTGGTTGTCGACACGGCGCAGGCGGTAGTCGGCCAGGCTGATGTTGAGGGGCTTTTTTCTTGCAAAATATTTAACCCACACCAGCACAAATCCCTGGTCGCGGATGCTGATGGTGAGCGTGGTGTCGATGCGGCTGGTGAGTATCTTGCCTTCGGGAGGATCGGTGTAAGTGACGGGGATATGGATACTGGTGCTGTCCACCTCGGCCAGCTTGATGAGCAACCAAATGAGCGCCGAGATGATCAGACAGATCACAAAAACGGTAGTCTTGTATTTGTAGGTATCGCTTCTTTTTTTTGAGAAGATACTGAAGATGCTCATGCCGTTAAAGTTTTACAGTTGCGCCACAGCGACGAACGGCAAAAATAATGAATCCCTGATAATGCAGGTAACACGCGTTGACCAAATTTTACCCGAAGCAATCGACGCCATCCTTTAGGGCATTTTTCCTACAAAAAACTGCAACCGAAGCTCCTGTCCGAAATCGCTTTGAAAGCGGTGAAGTTCATCTCCTTCTATCGAATAAAAAACAACACTTCCGGCAATTCCAACCCGATCGGGGTGGCTGTTGTGGTTCCACCAATGCACCGAAATACCATCTTCCAAATCGTCGGTAAAGAGAAATTCCCATGCTCCTTTTTCCAAGTGCTGTTCGAAGCGGTAAGTGGTGTCGTCAGCAAAATTCTCTGAAAAAAATACGCGCTCGCCAAGCATATTGCTGATACTCATCTTATTTTCCAGCGGCCTTCCCAAATTATTGGTTTTTAATTCCACCACGAACTTTTCGGGCATTTCCAATGGCACTTTTATATCTGTCACTAAATGGTTGTTTAGCGCATTTTCATCAGTAAGACCGTTTGGTTTGCTGATTTCAACAACAAAAACAGGATTTTCTTTCATTCCGGTCCAGTCAGGGATGGGAAGATAAACTTCTTCGGTTTCCAAAAAGCTGAGGTTTCCATGCCATTGGTAAACAGATTTCTGTACGTTTTTCAAGCCATAGGTAAAAATCAAGTTTTTCAATGGGCAGGCTCCTGAATTTTTGATGATGACGCGAGGAAGATCCAGCGATGGGTTGTAACGGCTGTATTGGTCTTTGTTGGTGGGATTGATGATGTCGGCGATTGAGGCGTCGTTGTTGGCGTTTGGAGCGCTGTAGCTAAATAACTGATGCGACATGCGGAAGGTTCCGTCGCGCTCTCCGTTATCGGTGTAGTACTCGATGCCGTAGTCGAAGCTGATGGTGTCGCCGGGGGTAACTTTTGGTGTCAGCTCAAATTCGTATTCGTCAACCTTTGTGCCCGGGCACCAGCCGGCGCGGTCGAAGGGCCAGGTGCCGCCTTGCGGATAGATGGGGTTGTTGCCGCAATCTTTCCACACATTCCACCTGAAAAGCGCATCATCATTAACATAATAGGTGTGTGTTTTGCTGTCCCATTCGCAGCAATTGTGCGGCCCGGCATGTCCGTGTCCCGAAATGCGTGCCTTGAGGCGAAAGCTCTTTGCGTCGTTGTCGAGCACGAGTTGCGTCTTGCTCAGCACACTGTCGTCGGCAAGTTGGCCGTAGGTATATTCTCCGTAAGGATAAATGTTTTGCACACCGATTACATCCCTCTCCGGCACCCCTTCGATAAACAGAAACTTCAGGTCGAGCAGCTCCTGGTTATTACCCGTAACAATGTCCAGCTTTCCGTGCAGCAAGGGAGCGTAATCGGTAACATCATATGTCCATTGCCACCCGCGTTGGCCACCCAGCCACAAGCGCTTTCCGTAAGGTGTAACGAAACTTCCGATGCTAAAAATTTCGGTGGTATCGCCTTTTGGGATTTTTAAATAGGTGTCCCAGATGTAATCCCATTCACCACACATGTATTTGTCGGCCTTGGTGGCGCTGTCGCATTTGAGCCATTGCACCATAATAATTTTGCCCCAGCGGCGGTCGCTTTTTGGAAATTCGATGGTTTTATGATAACTCGCTCCCCAGCCTTCGGGGCTTGGGTCGTCGAAACTTACGGCGTGAACCACCACCGTATCAGGCGTGTAGGCCAAAGACAATGCTGGTAAGCTGAGGCAGGCGGCTAAAAAAAAGATAATAATTTTCGATCTGTTCATTTTAATCGTTTTTGCAAATGTAGTTTTTAGACTTTACCTGGTGTAAGGATGATGGTAAAATATGCTGAATTAATGGTTGGAAAGTGTATCCGTAGCTCCGTTGATTTCAGAAACGAATTCGGATGGAAAAAATAACTTTGCCCTTTTGTAAAAAAATAAGTTAACGAATGCTTGAACCCAGAAAAGAGCCGCCGCAGGAAAAACCGGAACTGCACCCACGCAACAAACACCGGCAACGGTACGACTTTGATCTTTTGAAGTCTGCTTCGCCTGAGCTGGCCAGGTTTGTGCGCCCCAATGATTATGGCGACGAATCCATCGACTTCTTTAATCCAAAGGCCGTGAAAGCACTCAATCTTTCACTGCTCAAACATTACTATAATATCCAATCCTGGGATGTTCCCGAAAACTATCTAAACCCGCCAATCCCCGGAAGGGCTGATTATATCCACTATGCTGCCGATATTCTTAGCAAATCCAATGCGGACAAAATCCCTGAAGGGAATCAGATTAAATGTCTTGATGTGGGCGTGGGCGCAAGTTGCATTTATCCCATTATCGGCCACCACGAATACGGCTGGAGCTTTGTTGGCAGCGACATCGACCCGCTTGCCATCACGTCGGCAGAGAAAATTATCACAAGCAATCCGAACTTGAAAGCTGCCGTAGAACTTAGGTTACAAACCAAACCCAGAGAGATTTTTAAAGGCATTGTTCATAAAGATGAAAAATTCGATCTTACCGTTTGTAATCCGCCCTTCCACAGCTCGGCTGAAGAAGCACAAAAAGCCACGCAACGAAAAATCAAAAATCTGAAGCAAAAACCGGCGGGTGCTCCGGTCAGGAACTTTGGTGGCAAGCATAACGAACTTTGGACAGAAGGCGGCGAAGGCAAATTTGTTACCGACATGATTTTTCAAAGCAGAGATTTCGCCGCTTCCTGCCTGTGGTTTACAAGCCTGGTGTCGAAGGAATCGAATCTGAA
Organism: Bacteroidales bacterium; assembly: GCA_012523265.1. Taxonomy (GTDB): domain Bacteria; phylum Bacteroidota; class Bacteroidia; order Bacteroidales; family 4484-276; genus SABY01. Next base: position 14,088 of record JAAYIU010000061.1, read on the forward strand.
AAGCATTTATCATGTATTTAAACTTCTGAAAGCCACCGCCATCAAGCCAATCAATATAAGCCAGGGCAACAAAACCAGCCGCATCGTGGCCTGGACTTTTCTACAAAAATCGCAGCGCGACGAATGGGCAAAAGGGTGGAGGTAAAACGATTCCCAAAATCACTTTCACAAATTAAATTTTCAGGAATCTTAAAGAATAAATTTTTTTTTATTAAAAAAAGAAGAAATGAACATAAATTCTCTTGCCAAAATTTTAATTGTAGGATCTGTTTTTTTATCGATAACATCCTGCAATATGAACAGATCGAAACCTGAGAAATCAGCGCATACTGATGCCCGTGAAGCGCTGACTGACTGGGAGAATCAAAAGTTTTCGATGTTTATCCACTGGGGACTTTACTCCATACCGGCAGGCGTTTGGGATGGGCAAAAAATAAATGGGTACAGTGAGCAAATAAAGGGGCATGCAAAAATCCCAACCCAGGCATACCGAAAATTAGCTGCCCGGTTTAATCCAACCAACTGGAATGCGGATTCCGTTGCTTTATTGGCTCGGAAAGCGGGGATGAGATCTGTCGTCATCACAGCAAAGCACCACGATGGTTTTTGTATGTTCGATTCTAAATACACCGCATTTGATGTGGTGGATGCAACTCCCTATAAAAAGGATGTCCTGAAAGATTTGGCAGCGGCATGCAAACGGCACAACCTGCGATTTGGCGTCTATTTTTCGATGATTGATTGGGATTACGAGGGAGCAGCGCCTTTTGTATCTGTGCGCAATTCCGATTCGATACCGCCGCTGCATCATCAATACAATTTAAATCAGATTGAAGAATTGCTGACGAATTATGGTGAGATTTCTGAAATTTGGTTCGACATGGGCGCTCCAACCTTTAATCAAAGCAAAGAAATAGCGGCGCTTGTAAAAAGATTACAGCCCAATTGTATGATCAGCGGAAGGTTGTGGAATGACCAGGGAGATTTTGTGGTAATGGGCGACAATTTAAAACCTGATTTTAAAATGGGGGTTCCCTGGCAAACGCCTGCTTCTATGTTTCCCGAAACCTGGAGTTATCGTTCCTGGCAGGAAAGGCCTGATGTGGAAGCAAAAATCGATGAGAAAATACACGACTTAATAACTGTTGTAAGTTTAGGTGGCAACTATCTACTAAACATTGGCCCCACAGGAGATGGAACGATTGTTCCATTCGAAAAGCAAGTATTGGAAGGGATAGGCCAGTGGCTAAAAGAAAATGGCGAGGCTATTTATGGAGCCACGGCAGCCCCGATAGAAACCCAAGACCGGGGGCTGATAACGGCACGAGATGGCAAATTATATCTTCATATCATCAGCTTTCCCGAAAACGACCAGCTGACTGTCGAAGGTTTTAATTCCAGTATTAAAAGCGCATACCTCCTTTCCGATTCAACTATTTCTCTGCCGCATTCGACGAATGATACAGGGCTGGCGATTGACTTAAAAAACATTACGAACCGTGACAAATATGCTGCCGTTGTTGTTGTGGAATATGAAGATGAATTGCGGTACACGCCTAAAAATGTGGTCTATCCTGCCGAAGATGGTGCATTTATTTTAACCTGGGATAACGCAACGAAATTTCACAGTTTCAGCGGCCACGATTACTACTCCACCAAAGCTACCGTTGTAAAAAGCAGATGGTATTTATCGGATAATAACAAAAAGTCGTATCAGGTAAATCTTGCTTTTTCGCCTGATGCCATCGAACCTTTGCGATTATCTGTCAACAATAAAGGATACGTAATTCCGCTCACTGATGCAGCGAACAGTTTCAAAAATGAGCTTACCGGTCAGACGATCAACAGCGTTCATCTCTATTTGGATGGAATGAATGTGATTGAACTTTCGTTGGAAGATAGAAGCAACCCGCATAAAGGACTAAATATTGAAGAGTTAAAAATTGAGATTAAATAGACAGCCTATCAAGATTTCTACTTTTCCCACTGGCTGGATCATGCAATTCTCAAAAATCATAATGGAATAGTTTTTTAATTTTGGCCTTTGAAGAAAAAAACGTTAATCAAGTGATACAAGCTGCATTCAATCGCGCTAATGACTAATTTTGAAAAAAACCATTAAAAGCAAAATAGAATTATGAAAAAACTTATTACTTCAACATTACTTTTATTTTTAGCAGTCCAGGTATTCGGACAGTTAAACCCGGTTAAAAACTTTCAATTTGAGCATTGGTATTCTTATGGATCACCTTGCCCAGGCTATTATTGTTTTTCGTTAGACTGGGGTGCGCCTGATGTATCGGTGGTGGATACATTGGTTGGATACAACATTTATCGTGATTCTGAATTATGGCGTTTTCAGGAGTACATAGGGGCAGGTTGTAGCGAAGAGATTTCTCCCTGCCCGGATGAGAGTTTTTTCGACTTTTCTGAAACCTTTTGGATAAAAGTGAAAGCTGTTTACAATTCAGCACTGTTGGAATCGCCGGCTTTAGACACACTTTGATGGGCATATGATAGGGATAGAAAAAAAAACCGCAGAAAACAAAATCATTTACCCGAATCCTACTGATGGTATTGTTACAATCGATATTGAAAACATCAGAAAAATAGAAGTGATAAATTCTTCCGGAACAAAAATTCAGGCTACAGAAGGGAAATCAATCGTTGACTTAAGCAATGCCGCAAAGGGAGTTTATTTTTTCAAAATCATTACAGATAAAGAAGTTAGAATTGAGAAAGTTGTTTTGGAATAACCAACTTTTATTGATTATTAAACTCAGAAATTTGAAAAGGTAGCATGACATTTGAAAAAACATATGACATCCAAAAGGATAACCAACTGATTATCCAGCTTCCCGAAAGGTTTAGGTCAAAAAAGCGGGTTAAGGTAATCGTTGAGGAAATTAACGAAAGCCGGCAGGAAAGCTTAAAAGCTGCTCAGGAAGGCATCCAAAGGCCCATTATTTCTTTCAGATATTATTGAAGTCACTTCCGATTTTGAAAATTCTGATTATTACTAAATCCCCGCCACCAGCAAAACCCACCAAAAAAATCCACGTCACCAATAGCTTTCAGGCCGCTGATAACGTGGATTTCGATATTTTAAAATATTTAGCGAAAGTGCCTACTTCTGTTGCTGCTCGGGCATCATGGAGGTATTGTCGGCGGCGGCAGCACTTTTTTCTATCTTCAGGCGTCCCTGGCCTTCGGTTTCGATGATGAGCGTGGTGTCGCGCACTTCGAGAATTTTGCCATGTATGCCGCCAATGGTAACGATTTTGCTGCCTTTGGTGAGGCTCTCACGAAATTTCTTTTGTTCTTTGCTCTTGCGCATCTGCGGACGGATCATGAAGAAATAAAATACCACGATCATCAGCAGCATCATCAAAAAGAAGCTGGTGGAGCTGCCGCCTTCTTCGCCGCCGGGCAGCAGGAGCAGGATAAAGTTGATTAATGCAGTTGTCATTGATTTTCTTGTTTATTAGTTATAGAAAAGTTTCTTTTTTAAAAATTCTCGGGAACGATCACCTGTGCTTTTATCCGCAGCACGTGGCTGGAAGGATGCGTGTTGGTGACCACCGTTACGGTTTTGTTTTGGAAGCCACGGCGGTTGCTGCTGTCGAAAGTTACTTTCACGGTTCCCTTCTGGCCGGGCGCAATGGGTTGGGTGGTGTATGCGGGCACAGCGCAGCCGCAACTGGAGCTTACGCTGGTGATGAGCAGGTCGGCTTTGCCGCGATTGTCGAAACGGAAAGCATAGGTTACCTTTTCGCCTTGTATCACTTTGCCAAAGTCGTGTTCCGCTTTGTCGAAGTGTATCACCGGCGTTTTTATTTTGGTGCTGTCGCCGCTGGCCGAGCGGGGGTTGTTCACCAGATCGGCAGGCAGACGGTCGTCCTGCTGGCCACCGGAACAGCCCCACACGACCATCATTACAAGAAGGTAAGCGAAAATAGATTTAATATTAATCATTAATAATCTCCAAAAAAATGAGCGGCAAAAGTAGTAAAAAACTACAATTTGCTACTTTTGCCCGAAAACGTCGGGCGCATGAATGTATATCTTACGGGCTACATGGGTAGCGGCAAAACTACTGCCGGCAGACGGCTGGCCGCCAAAATCGGATACGAGCATCTCGACATCGACGAACTCTTTGAGGCGACATACCGCATCAGCGTTGTCCAGTTTTTTGAGCGTTACGACGAAGCTGCTTTTCGCAAAATAGAGGCGCAGCTTATCACTCATACCTTTGCGCTGCAGCGCCGGGTGGTATCGCTGGGGGGCGGCGCGGCGAGCTATGCCGACAACATGCAGCGCATCAACCGGCATGGCCTCTCGGTTTATCTTCGCATGGCGCCTGAGTCGTTGTTTGTTCGGCTAAAGAATGCACGCCGTCCGCGGCCACGTATTGCCGGACTTAGCGACGAACAACTGAAAGAACGTATCGCTGCCGACCTCCGCGAGCGGGGTTCTTTTTATGAACAAGCCCGGTTGATAGTGAAAGGCGAAAACCTGGACGTGGATGCGCTGGCCGAAGAGATTATTCAGCTATTGCCTGCCGGCGGATAAGTAAAGTTACATTCTCCACATGTTGCGTCTGCGGAAACATATCCA
>JAAYIU010000001.1 GCA_012523265.1 Bacteroidales bacterium
AAGACCTCCGCTTCCCAAACTTTAACAAGAAAGAAACTGATAAAAAATAAAATAAAAGTGCTGATTTACTTTTGCGAAAAATTGATGAAATTTAATTTGCTATTTACACAGGCATTTATGCCTGGGTTTTAAATGAATGGTTGTCAACACCCCGCCCCTCGCTGGGATTACCGCAGGCAATCCCAGCGAGGGGCGGGGGAGACAAATGACAAATCAATTATTCATTATGGACATACTTCGAAGACCACCCACCCAGCCTGTTTGATAATATTTTTAATAAAAAACAATATTATGAGAATATTCTCATTATCTTTGCAGCAAAAATTATTGTATGTCACGTCGTCATCATCCGCGAAAAGTTGTAGCACCCCCGGCGTTCAAAGGTTACAGGCCTTACGGCACCTCTGTCGATAGTCAGGGCGAGGTGGAGCTGCTTTACGAAGAGTACGAAGCCATAAAGCTGGCCGACTACGACGGCATGCTGCACCGTGAGGCTTGTATGCTGATGGGGATATCGCGGCCCACCTTTGCCCGCATTTACGAAAGTGCACGCCGGAAAATTGCACACGCTCTGGTGGAGGTGAAAACCATTAAGTCGGTGTATGGCAACGCCAGCTTCGACAAAAACTGGTTTTCGTGCAAAAGCTGCCATGCTCTTTTCACGATGCCCAGGCAGATCGACGATAAAACCTGTCCGATGTGTCACACCGAAGAGATTATTTTTATTAACGAACCCAAATAGAAAATTTAAAATTATCAACAAAAACAAACGAGTATGTCAGCAATGAAAACAGTAATAACTTCAAGTGGCGACACGCTGCAATCGACGATGGATTCGAGATTTGGGCGGTGCGCTTATTTTTGCGTCTATGACCAGGAAAGTGGTACGACGTCATTTTTGAAAAATGAATTTGCCACTGCACAAGGTGGTGCCGGACAAAAGGTTGCCGAAAAAATGTTGATGCTCGGCGTCCAGCGCATCATATCGGGCGATTTTGGCCCCAAGGCCAAAGCGATACTCGACAAATACCAGGTGCAGTTGGTGAAGTTTTCAGATGATCAGAAAACTATTCAGCAAATTATTGAAACATTAAAATAGAAGAAAGGAGGGAATTATGCCAGGATTCGACAGAACGGGACCCGAAGGCCAAGGCCCCACCACAGGACGTGGTTTGGGACGCTGCAGAAAGCAGCAGCCTGCCGGCAATGACGTTACTGAAAACACCCCGCGCCGACGCTTTAACAGCGAAGAAACCGGACGGGGGCAGGGACGTGGTCGCGGATTAGGCCGCGGTTTAGGCCGTGGATTAGGCCGCGTGTTTGGCCGTGGGCAAGGTCGCGGATTAGGTCGCGAAAACAGGTAGTCATTTGCCTGTGTCGCTATATGCTGCATGTTTTTATTTTGAAATGTGCAGCATTTTTTTGATAACAAATTTTTTCTAAATAAATCACCATAAAAATCGACCATTTATAAAAGAGGGCACATGAACTCCAAAAATTTTAAAATTGCTATAGCCAGTGGAAAAGGAGGGACAGGAAAAACAACTGTCGCCGTGAATTTGGCGCATTATCTTGCGCACGACCGTCAGCAGCAAGTTTTGCTGGTAGATTGTGATGTGGAGGAACCCAACGACGCATTGTTTTTTGCTGATGCACAACTTACAGCCACGGTTCCGGTGCTGCTTCCGGTGCCAGAAATCGACACTCAGAAATGCACTTTTTGCCGCGCTTGTGTGGATTATTGCGCCTTCAACGCCATCACGGTTATTCCGCCCCTGAGGCATGCCGAGGTCTCGCCGGAGCTTTGCCATTCGTGTGGCGCCTGTCTCTATGCTTGCCGCGATGGAGCCATCACCGAAAAAGACTTGCACATCGGAACCATCAACACTTTTCGTCTGGGCAACGATTTGCAACTACTCGAAGGCCGGCTAAATGTTGGGCTGGCAACACAAACGCCACTCATTCGCCAGCTTACCGGCAAAGCAAAAACATCACTAGGCACTATCATCTATGATGCACCTCCCGGAACTTCCTGTTCGGTGGTGGCAACTCTGGCGGGTGCTGATTTTGTGCTGCTCGTTACCGAGCCAACGCCCTTTGGACTGCACGATCTGAAACTTGCCGTGGAGTTAGTACGGTCGATGGATAAAGATTTTGCTGTTGTCATCAATAAATCCGACAAAGGATTTGGTGAGATGCAGCAATACCTTTCGGAAGAGGCGCTTCCGGTGTTTGTAACCATCCCATTCGATCGCGAGATTGCGCGGCAGTATTCCGGAAGCCGGCTGCTGATAGAATCTATAGAAGGCTACAAGAGGCATTATAGCGAAATGGCCGGTAAAATATTTGAAACCACAACTGTATGAAACCAGAAGAGATAACCATTTTGAGCGGCAAAGGTGGCACCGGGAAAACCTCTGTTACCGCGGCATTTGCCTCCCTGGCAGAAGAAGCTGTTTTTTGCGATTGCGATGTAGATGCTGCTGATCTGCACCTTTTATTAAAACCCGACATCCAATCTACACATCCGTTTGTGAGCGGGAGCAAGGCCATCATCGATCCGGCACTCTGCTCCGGCTGCGGCTTGTGTGCCGAAGTGTGCCGTTTTGATGCTGTATTGCAAAACGGTGACAACACTTTCTATATCGACCCGATGCTTTGCGAAGGTTGCCGGCTTTGCAGCCGACTTTGCCCTGAAAAGGCCATCCACATCGAAGATTCGCTTAACAACTTCTGGTACATTTCTTCTACGCGCTTTGGAACGCTGGTGCACGCCCACATGACGCCGGGCGAAGAGAACTCCGGGAAGCTGGTGGCAACCATCCGCGACAAAGCCCGCGAGATTGCTAAAGAAAACAATATCCGCCAAATCATCAACGATGGCCCGCCGGGGATAGGATGCCCGGTGATTGCCTCGCTGTCGGGGGTTCACAAAGTGCTTCTTGTGGCAGAGCCTTCTGTATCAGGGCTGCACGACGCACTGCGGCTGGGAGAGCTTACACAGAAGTTTGGCATTCCTACCAGGGCCATCATCAACAAATGGGATTTGAATCCCGAGCTAAGCCGTAAACTGGAAGAAGAATTGAATGCGCAATCTATCGAAGTGATCGGGAAAATTCCTTTCGATAGGATATTTACGGACGCTATGATTGTTGGGCAGACGATAACCGAATTTGCACCGGAAGCAGAAGCTACACTTTTGCTGAAGGATATCTGGAAGAGATTAGTGGTGAGAAATGAGAGGTGAGAAATGAGAGGTGAGAAATGAGAGGTGAGATTTTATCCCGGAACAGTGGATGTAGAAATCAGTTTTGTGGTGTACAACAACGAAAAGCTGAACGTAGTAAAAACATATTTATGCTGCGAAACTTAATAAAACAACTTTTTCCAGGAGCTTCTCAATGGCAGCTATAAACAGGAAGTTACGCATGTCGATTTGAATTTGAAATCCGGAATTTGAACCTTAGGATTTAGCCTTTACCATCTGTGCTTTATTTTTATCCTATCTTTACCAGATCAAAAAATGGTTTTATCAATTTAAAAATAAATGGAGGTTTTATGAAAAACGGATTTTTACTAATAGCGATCATTATGCTGATGGCCGGCGGATGCCAGCAGCCTGAAAAGGAAAAGGTAAATGTAGAAAAGGAAAAAGATGCCATCAGACTGGTGTTGCAAAAGTATGCACTTGCCAACGAAAACCAGGATATCGGTATGATTGGCGACATCTGGTGCCCATCGGAACGCATTGTGAGTTTTGGCACCGAGTCGGATGAGAAGCTGGTGGGCTGGGAACAAATAAAAGCGGCGGTAGAAAAGCAATTCAGCAGCTTCAGCAACACCTATATTTCGGACCACGACCAGATCATCGAGATCAACGACACGGGAAACACCGCCTGGTTTTCGGAAATTATCAACTACAATTTTATCCGCGACGGCAAAGCCAACAGCTATGAGGGGCTACGCTATACCGGCGTGCTGGTAAAAAAAGATGGAAAATGGTTGCTGGTGCAAACACATATGTCGGTACCGGAGGTAAGAGTGAAGTGATAAAAACCGCAAGAGCTTTCGGCCATTCTATGAAATTCCAACCGTCGGTAGCCGGTGTAAACAAAAGCAATAAAACAACCGCCGGTAGTCGGTGTAAACAATCACAAATAAATCTCAATAGCCAAAACTCCAAAAGCCAAACTGTTACGCGCGTTTGGAATTTGCCATTTGGAGCTTATTTGGAATTTGCTATTTGAGCTTTTAGAATGCTCCCTGAAACTGCTGCAGAAAGCGCACATCGTTTTCGAAGAAGAGGCGCAGGTCATCAATTTGGTAGCTAAGCATGGTGATGCGCTCGACGCCCATGCCAAAGGCAAAGCCTGTATATTCGCTGCTGCTGATGTCGCAGCTTTCGAGTACGTTGGGATCCACCATTCCGCAGCCCAATATTTCTACCCATCCCGAATATTTACAAATCTTGCAGCCACTCCCGCCGCATATCTTACACGAGATGTCCATCTCAGCCGAAGGCTCTGTAAACGGAAAATAAGAAGGCCGGAAGCGCACGCGTGTTTCTTCGCCAAACAGTTCGCGGGCAAAGTGATACAACGTTTGCTTGAGGTCGGCAAAAGAAACATTACGGTCGATGTATAAACCCTCCACCTGATGAAAGATGCTATGTGCGCGTGCGGAGATAGCCTCGTTGCGAAACACGCGTCCGGGTGCCATCACGCGGATAGGCGGCTTGTTGCTTTCCATGATGCGCACCTGCACCGATGAGGTGTGTGTGCGGAGTGCCACTTTTTCGGCGCCTGGCACCTGGCTGCCGCTGATGAAAAAGGTGTCCTGCATGTCGCGTGCCGGATGTTCTTCGGGGAAGTTGAGCGCCGAGAAGTTGTGCCAGTCGTCCTCTATCTCTGGTCCTTCGGCCACCGTGTAGCCTAATCTGTTGAAAATATCGAGGATGCGCCGGCGAACGATCGACAACGGATGGCGGCTGCCGGTAAACCGGAAATCGGCGGGGCGGGTGAGGTCGGCAGTTGTTGCCGTTGCTGCACCTGCCGACTGTTGGTCCAGCGATTCTTTGAGCTGGTTAAATTTTTCCTGTGCGCGATTTTTTAGTTCGTTGAGGCGTTGTCCCATCTCTTTGCGCTCTTCGGGGGGCACGCTTTTGAAGCCCTCAAACAGCGCCGGGATCTTCCCTTTTTTGCTGATGTAGGTTATGCGGAAAGCATCGAGTTGGCCGGCGTCTTGCGGCGTGGCGGCATCGATCTCCTGCAGCAGCCTGTCAATTTTATCTTTCATGGTGTTGTTGCGATTGCAAATTCTCTAAAGCCGGAGGGCTTATTTCTCTATCCCGATAGTCATTTTCACTTCATTAACGGGGCGGTCGCCGCGGACGGTTTCTACCGCAGCAATTTTATCTACTACATCCAGGCCGTCGGTTATCTCTCCAAACACAGTATAGTCGCCGTCGAGGTGCGGTGTGCCACCTATTGTCGAGTAAATCTGACGCTGTTCGTCGGTAAACGATTTGCCACCTTGCGCCATGTTGGTGAGCATGGCCTCGTCGAAAACGCGGCCCTGCACAATGTAAAACTGTGAACCTGAGGAAGCTTTTTCAGGATTCATTTGATCGGGCATGCGGGCGGCGGCAAGGGCGCCTTTTTTATGAAAATGGTTGGCGCGAAATTCTGCGGGAACAGTATAGCCCGGATCCTGACGACCGTCGGCGTTTTGTCCGCCCTGAATCATAAAGTCTTTGATAACCCGATGAAAGATGGAGCCGTTGTACCAACCTTCGTTTACAAGTTTTATAAAATTGTCGCGGTGCTGTGGCGTATCGTTGTAAAGCACCCCGTGGATGTCGCCGTAGTCGGTATGGATTACAAATTTCGTCATGTTGTTGGCCTGTTGCGACATTCCCTGAAGTGCAAATGCGGCTAACAGAGTGAAAAGGATTGCTGTTTTTTTCATGTGATGAAGGCTGTTACTGATTATTTTATAAATTTAAATAGTATAACAAAATGGTGTCTGAACCATCAAATTCCAAATTACAACAGAACAAATCCCAATTAAAATCCAATGATCAAAGCGGTGAAGAAATTTTGAGATTTGGATTTTGGGATTTATTTGTTATTTGGGATTTTTGATATTAAAACAACAACTGTCTATTTCTGGATAATTGTCATTGTCATCGAAACATCTTCCAGCGGTCGGTCGCCGGGGGCGGTGTGAACGGCAGCAATTTTATCTATCACCTCCAGTCCGCTGATCACTTCGCCAAACACGGTGTATTGTGTGTCGAGGAAGGGTGTTCCGCCAATGTTTTGGTAGATTTCAATTTGTTCGGGTGTGTAAAAGGCTCCTGTTTGCTGGGCGACGTTATTCAGTTCGGCGGCAGTGGTTTTGCGTCCCTGCACAATATAAAACTGTGAACCTGACGCGCGGCGTTGGGGGTTCATCTGGTCGCCTTGCCGTGCTGCTGAGAGTGCGCCTTTTTTGTGTATAAGAGCAGGGTTAAATTCTGCGGGGACGGTATAGCCGGGGCCGCCGCTTCCCAGTCGTTGGCCAGGCGCTGCGCCTTTGCTGTCGGGGTCGCCGCCCTGTATCATAAAGTCGCGGATGACGCGATGAAACAGCGTGCCGTTGTAGTAGCCTTCGCGCACCAGCTTCAGGAAGTTGTCGCGGTGTTGGGGTGTTTCGTCGTAAAGCAGCAGCGTCATGTCGCCAAATTTGGTGCTTAGTTTTACTTTTTGTCCGGCAGGAGTTTCAGCCGGCGTTTGCTCAGGTGTGTCCATAGTATCGTTTGTTTGGATGGTTTGCGTGGTTTCTTCCGAAGTGGATTGGGTTTGTTTGCTGTCGGTGCCCGAAGGCTGGTTGCAGGCGCCCAGGATAAGGGCTGCCGCAATGAAAAGAAAGAAAGTGTTTTTCATCATTATTAGCTATTAAAAAAATTTGCGCAAAGAACGGAAAATATTTTCAGATTGGAAACAGGCCTAAAATGGTGGTGAATGTATCCTTCCTTTAACGTGCGTGCCCAGACCTGGCATTTGAAGCAATAATGGTATCAGAGGGTTTTATTTTAAGATTTTGTTTTGGAATTAACTTTTGTTGTTTCTCGATCAAAAAGTTCAGAAACTTTAAAAACACGACTTTATTAAAGTTTTATTAAGTCACAAATGGTATTGGTAATTTTCTTGAAAACTTCAGGTTTGATGGTGCCGATTTTGCGAATAATGATGCTTTTTTCTGCAGTGAATATTCTGTTCGGTCGCACATTACCAGATTTGTGAAGCGTACCATATCTAAAATCAGAGCTATCAAGTGGAACAGCGTAGTTATGTTTAACAAATTGGCTTGTAATCTGGCAGAGGATAACATCTTCGCCTTTCAGGTTTGCCAACACGATTGCCGGTCTTTTTTTTGAAGAGGATAAATCAGAAAATGGAAACGGCACTACCGCTACATCACCTTTTACAAATCTTTCCATGCTTCCTCTTCTTCCGGTAAAAGCCATTCTTTGGCTAAAACATTTTCACTTGCAAAATGGGTGTGAACTGAATCATCTTCCGCTGTTTGCTTTGTCTCTTTACGTAAAAGCTCGCTAACTTTTAACTTTTCAGCGTATGGCAATTGGTTTATGATAGCAACTACCTGCTCAAATTTGAGCGGTAAATTTATGGTTAGTGTGGTTGGATCCATTACCCTACCCTTTTTTCTTTCTTTCTTCGAAGAAGCAGCGGCGGCACAGCGGCTCGTAGCGGTCGGTTTCGCCCAGCTCCACCAACTTTTCGCCACCGGCGATGCGGTGTGAGTATTGCGCCAGGTTGCCGCATTTCATGCAGATGGCGTGCACCTTGGTCACGTATTCGGCGGTTGCTATCAGCGCGGGCATGGGGCCAAAAGGTTTGCCGGTGTAGTCCATGTCGAGGCCGGCCACAATTACGCGCATGCCGGCATTGGCAAGTTGGTTGCACACTGCCGGCAGTCCTTCGTCGAAAAACTGTGCTTCGTCCACAGCCACCACGTCCACCTCGCCGGCCAGCAACAATATTTGCGACGACGATTCCACAGGTGTGGATGGGATGGTTGACGCATCGTGCGACACCACATCCGAAGCATTGTAGCGAATGTCGACAGCAGGTTTAAAAATCTCTACTTTTTGCTTTGAGATGCGGGCACGCTTGAGCCTTCGGATCAGCTCCTCGGTTTTGCCCGAAAACATCGAGCCGCAAATTACTTCTATCCAGCCGCCGCGGGCGGTGCGGTCGGCCTTGGTTTCTAAAAACATATTCCTTTGTTCGATTAGGTGTTTTTATTAATAATCACATTTTTATTAAAAAAAAACAGCTTACAATGTATCGGGATTTGTGCCGCGAAAATACGCTTTCTGTTCTTTAACCGTTTAACATTCCGGGATGAGTTTTGACAAAGATAAAGCAGACGGGTCAATAATTTTGCTTTTTTTGCAAACGATATTAAGATTCTGATGCTTCCGCCTGGCACAATTTGCTTGTAGAACTACTTTATTTTCGATTACTTTTTATGACGCTTAACGATCAAATTACGCAACAGATACAGAAACTTGCAAAGGACTGGACGCGTGCCAACCGCCACCAGCCGGAGATTGCCCGCCTGGATCGCGACATCCTCTTCGACGACCTGCGCTTGCTTTACGATCTGATTGACGAACTTGAAGTAGCTCAGCCGGGCACTCATCTGTCAAACCAAAAACCAACAACCCGTGAGGAGAAAATCAAGGATGTCCCATTTTCGATAACAAACCAGGATGAGCATTTTGTAAAAGGAGAAAAAAAGGATAAGCCCGAAAAACAAGAAGATGATTTACAAAATCCGGTGGCTTATGAGGAAGAAACCGAAAAACCTTTTTTAGAACCAGCTGCCTCTGCCATCAAAAAAGAAAATGTTTCTGAATCATCAGCTCCGCCGTCTTCAGTTACCAGCCGAAAGGCACCGAAATCGACAGGCGATCAGTTTGTTC
>JAAYIU010000436.1 GCA_012523265.1 Bacteroidales bacterium
AGCCATCCCATCGTCGAAAGCATCCTCGACTACCGGTCGCTTACCAAGCTCAAATCGACTTATGTCGATCCGCTGCCGCAGATGCTTAGCCCACGCGACAACCGTCTGCACACGAGCTACAACCAGGCAGTGACAGCCACCGGGCGACTTTCGTCAACCAATCCCAACCTGCAGAATATCCCCATCCGCACCGAGAAAGGGCGCGAGATTCGCAAAGCTTTTGTGCCGGGTAGCCCCGACCATACTTTGCTGGCTGCCGACTATTCGCAGATAGAGCTGCGCATCATCGCCCACCTCAGTGGCGACGAAGCCATGCAGGAAGCTTTCCGCCAGGGATTGGATATCCATACTGCCACGGCAGCACGTGTTTATGACATAAATCTCGATGCGGTTACCCGCGAAATGCGCAGCAACGCCAAGATGGTCAACTTTGGCATCATCTACGGAATATCAGCTTTTGGACTGGCCGACCGCCTCAACATACCGCGATCAGAGGCGCGCGAAATCATCGACAACTATTTTGCAAAATATCCCGGCATCAAAGATTACATGGAAAAAACCATCCGCTTTGCCAGGCAAAATGGCTATGTGGAAACTATTATGGGCCGCCGCCGCTATCTGCACGACATCCGGTCGGGCAATGCTACCGTGCGCGGCTTTGCCGAACGCAACGCCATCAACGCGCCGGTGCAAGGCTCGTCGGCTGATATGATAAAAGTGGCGATGATTCGGATTTTTGATGAGATGAAAAACCAAAAACTTGCTTCCCGCATGATCCTGCAGGTGCACGATGAGCTTGTGTTTGATGCCCTGAAAAGTGAGGTGGAGCCACTGAAAACGATTGTTGAGCAAGGCATGAAAAACGCTATCCCGCTTAGCGTGCCCATTGTGGTGGATATAAATACCGGCAGCAACTGGCTGGAAGCGCACTGAGGGTCAAGCTCCAAGTTCCAAGTTCCAAAAAAAAATTCCAACCGTCGGTAGCCGGTGTAAACAATCTCAAATCCCAAACTTCGGAGTGTTTGGCTATTGAAATTTGATTATTGAGATTTATTTGGAACTGTTTACACCGGCTGCTGATTCCAAATTCCAAGTTCCAAAAAAAAGATTAAATGCTGTCAATTAGCATTTGGTAACCAATTGATCACTAACCCTGGCCTTTAGGCGGGGATAATAAAAGCCAATAAAACTGCTGCGGGCTTTAGCCCAAAACATCGAATAATAAGATGAGCGTTTGGAGAATTAGAAATTCGATTCCAAATAAATTGTCCTGAAAAAAAGAGCGGATGATTGGCATCCATGTGAAGCCTGTAAGGATTTTCGGCTATCTTTGTCCGCCTGAAATCGCTCATTGCGAAGAGGTGATTATTAAAAAAAATAGAACCGCTGAAAAATTAGAAAAGATGATACAACTCAACTTAAGCGACGAGAAAAGAATAGTGATGACGCTGGATGCCGGTGGAACCAATTTTGTGTTTTCGGCCATACAGGGCGGTGCCGAAGTGGTGGAGCCTATCACCCTGTCGGCACATGCCGACGACTTGAATGCAATCCTGACACGCATCATTCAGGGTTTTGAAGAGGTGAAAAATCTTGTCAATACTCCGCCAGTGGCCATTAGTTTTGCGTTTCCCGGTCCGTCCGAATATCCGTTGGGCATCATCGGCGACCTGGCCAATTTGCCATTGTTCCGGGGCGGCGTAGCGCTGGGGCCGATGCTCGAAGAAAAATTTGAAATCCCTGTTTTCATCAACAACGATGGCGACCTGTTTACTTACGGCGAAGCCATCAGCGGCTTGCTGCCCGAGGTGAATGCGCTGCTCGAGGAGCACAACAATCCCAAGCGATACAACAATCTTTTGGGCGCCACTTTCGGAACAGGCTACGGCGGCGGCATTGTGAGCAATGGTCAGTTGTTTGGGGGCGATAATTCGGCGCAGGGCGAGATCAACCGCATCCGCAACAAGGTGCATCCATTTTATAGCGCCGAAGAAACCGTAAGCATCCGCGGCATTCGCAAAGCCTATGCCCGTGAGGCCCGCCTCGACGAGGTGATGGTGCCCACTCCCCAATCGATCTATGAGATAGGAATGGGGAAAGTAGAAGGCAATCGCAAAGCGGCCGTGAAAGCTTTTCAAAAATTCGCCATCGCTGCCGGCGACTCACTGGCCAATGCAGCCACGCTGGTGGACGGCATCATCGTTTTGGGTGGCGGAATCTCCGGTGCCCATCCTTTGTTTTTGCAGCACCTTGTCAACGAGATGAACCGCAAGTTTGATACGCCTGGCGGTGGTCGTCTCTCACGCCTGGAGGTTCACGTGTTTAACCTCGAAAATAAAAAAGACCTCCAGAAGTTCCTCACCGGTAAAATGAAGGAGATACAGGTTCCCTTTAGTGATAAAAAGATCACTTACGACTCGCTGAAGCATATCGGTGTGGGCATCACACGGCTGGGCACTTCGCGCGCAACCTCCATCGGCGCTTACGCCTTTGCCCTCAATCAACTCGACAAAGCGGCGTCCTGATAGCGGGATGTTGATTATTAAACATTACCATTTCTTTATTAATAAAAAAAACCATGAAAACGATAGTGAAAAATTTGCTGTTGCTGATGATGCTATCTTTTTTGGGAACTGCATCCGCAGTAGCCTGTACCACTTTTGTACTCAAAGCCGATGATGGCACCCTGCTCTTTGGGCGCAACTTTGACTTTCCGGCGGGCATGGGTCATATCGAAATTAACCTGCGGGGTGCGCAAAAAACCGCATTTGTACAGCCGCCCGAAAAACCAATGCAATGGGTATCGAAATACGGCAGCGTTACCTTTAACCAAATTGGACGCGAGTTTCCGTATGGCGGTATCAACGAGGCTGGACTTGTGATAGAACAGATGTGGCTGGAGCAAACTCAGTATCCTGCGCCGGATGAACGCTTCGGGGTTACCGAGTTGCAATGGATACAATACCAGCTCGATAATGTCGCCACAGTGCAGCAGGTAATCCATAGCGATAGCTTTCTGCGGGTGTCGTTTACCTCCACGGCAACGTTACATTTTCTGGTTGCCGATAAGCAGGGCAATATAGCCACCATCGAATATCTCGACGGAACTATGGTGGTGCATCAGGGCGAAGCTCTGCCATTTCCTGTTTTGGCCAACTGCCCCTACGAGGTTTCGTTGGATTATCAAAAAAACAAGGATCAGGGTTCTGAAAAAGAATATTCGCCCATGATTGAAAATTCGTCGGGCCGATTTACCAAAACTGCCAAAATGCTTCAGGAGTATCAAAACCAAAACCCTGTGGTGTATAGTTTTTCGATTTTGGATAGCGTGGCACAGGCAGGTAGCACGCAGTGGAGTATCGTGTATGACCTCACACATAACGAAATCCATCTCCGCACTGCCCACAACCGCAACATCAGGAATTTAACCCTGGCAAATATCGACTTCACCTGCAGCGATACCTGGCTTTTTGCTGATATTAATTCCAACACACAAAACCATCCTGTTTTTAAAACATTTAGCGTAAGCGAAAACCTGAAGCTATTACAGCAAGTAGTTGCAAAGGTGGAATTTCTGCAAAGCATACCCGAAGAGGCGCAGCGTGCCATGGCCGGTTATCCCGAAAGCGTGGTTTGCGTCCAGTAGTTTACGACCGACATTTTATCCCAAATAAAAAGTAATTATTTAGCTGGCTTCATTGAATTCCAAATCATCATGACCCCATCCCCAGCCCTTCCCCTGAAGGAGAAGGGAGACCAGCCGCACAAGCCACAACTGCGGCTTGTGCGCTGGCATTCTCTCCGTCAGTTGACGGAGGAGTTAGAGGGGATCTTTGATAATAACCATTTTGAAGATAGTTGATGAAAGCCACCTAAATAATTACAATAAAAAAGCCCTTGCAAGGGCTTTTTTTTGGATGTTCAAATCAGATTTTAAAAATGCAATGCTATTTCAGCACCAGTTTTTTAATGTAGGATGCTTGCTCGTCTTTTATCTTTACGATATAAAGTCCGCGTGCCAGATGGCTTAGGTTGATCTGTGCATTGCCAGAAGAAATAATCTGGTTTGTTTTTACTTCGCCCTGCATGTTTACCACCTGTACCTCGTAGCTGCTGCCGGAGCCTGTAAGGTTGATGATGCCGGTGGATGGGTTGGGATGAATCTGTACCTGCTGCTGCTCGTAGCCGCCCACTCCGGCTGCCGACATCTTAAGGCTTGTAAGCATCGAGAGGCCATTGTCAGTAAAATATCCATCGGCGCAAGGCATCTGCTGATCATATTCAACCAGCAACGTAGAAATATTTCCGGTTTTTGTATCAAATAATTTAAACTGCAATTCTTCTCCGGCGGCCATTCCTTCTATTGCGGCAGATGAGGGTTCATCGCCAAAAGCCGTCACCACTATTGGCTGCTGTTTATCGCCAATGCTGGCGGCTCCGGCACAAGTACCTTCGGCAGTAAATATTCCTATCACACTTTGCGCAGGCAGGGACTCCAGGGCTTCTGTGCTGATGGCAATGGTATGTGTAGTGGCTGTGTGCACAGGATTTTCCCACGGAAGGTTTTCGTAATCGCCAACATAGTGTTGCTGTACATCTGCAGATTGCTTGAAGTTATCGCAGTCGTCGTAGGTGATGCTGGCAGCCGAAGTCATCAGCACAAAGTAAGCTTTTCCCGGTTCGAGCACCTGAAGCGTTTGTACACCAGCTGCCGGCCAAAAAACCCGTGTGCCTGCAACCTCTTTTACTACGATCAATTTATTCATCACCGGCGAAAACACCTCCGACAACAACACGTTACAACCGCTGAGCACCGGAACGATGTTCCATCCTGCGCTCAGGCCGACGGTCGGGTCGGTGAGCGGGCAGCCCAACATTGGCAGATACACATCCTGATCTACTTTAATTTTATAGCCTTTGGTTGGCGTCCAGACCAGCATGTTGTTGATGCCGGCACCCGGATAATACATCTTGGTCATATCCTGCAATATCACCAGATGATCCAGGATGGGATTCATCACATTGGTAATAATTGATGATTTGGGAACCGTATAGCTCGACAGGCCGCTCCAGCCTTGTGGTATCAAAATCTGATTGTCTATTTTCCCCTGCAAGGCTTTGGTGATGAACATTCCTAACGGATACCATTTATTATTGGTTTGCAGTCCCGTACCTGTTCTAAATGTTGGCGTCGCCGGAAATATTATGCCTCCTAAAGCATGTGAGTAAACTTTCCATCGCATCGTTTCGCCCCAGGCAAAGCCATCCTTTTCGGGGGTATAGTTGTCGTCGCCCATGCCCGCTATAAAAGCGTTGGTGTGGTTAGACCAAATGCCATGGCCGCCACATCGTTCTTCTCCATTATCATCAAGATAAAAAACCGCGATGTAATCACCCGCCTGTATTACATCTCCACACAAATTGGGTTGTGCTGCAACCTCAATAGAGATCATGCAGGGATTGCCGGTATTAATAAATTCAAACTCAGGGGGCGCGGGCATATAATAATCTACACCCTGAAAATCTATATTTTCATAGTTTGAGGTGATGCTGTTGAAATCGATCTGATCGGGGATAAAATAGTGATATTTCAAATTGGGTGTTATGCTGTTGGTCCAGCAAGGTTTCTTTGTTATGCTGTACTCTCCGAATTCGTTGGTGACTACTTTTTTGGCTTCGCCCAGGTCGATGGTTCTGTTGGCAATGGGTGTGCCGTCGGTGTAAGTAATCGTTCCTGAAATTGTGAACTCTTCGGTATAAAATTGATGGAAATCCTGGTGGGTGTAATTGGTGGTGATGTTGGTATAGACACGTTGAGCAGGCTCAAAATATTCGTAACCTTCACACAACACTGGCGTAGCTGTTCCCGACCAGTTGCGGGGCAGCGTAATGGAGTAGTAGCCGGTGTCGTCGGTAACTACGACGCCGCCGTTAGGAGCAAAAATTACCGTAGCCCCTTTGATATAAAAATTAGCAGCGGTTCGGAATACTTTTCCGGAGATAGTTTGTTCGAAGCGCTCGTTTTGTTGATTGGAATGATCGCTAACGGCGGTAGGATCACTTTCCGGTGCTGCCGACAATGGAAGTGTGGCGGTTAACAAAGCCACGCTAAGCAGAATGTGCAGAAGTATGGTTATTGGTTTTCTTTTCATAATAAAATTTGTTTTAAAAATTATTTACAAGAGGCGAATTTAAAATTTCATTCAGCAAATTTAAAAACATTTGCTGTTATCAGCGTATTGTTTATCAAAAAAAACATAACATTTCGCTCATTATTAGCTCATTCTGTGCACAGAAGCCACTGTTTTAAGGAGAAGGAGCTTCAATAAAAAAACTGCCCGCAGCGGAAAAAATTCCTGCGGGCAGTTCATTTTGTTAAAAAATTAACAATTTAGTTTTACTTTCGGATAACGACTTTACGAATCAAGTTGATGGCGTCGCCCTGAACGCTGATAAAATAAATGCCTTCAGGCGTGTTGTTCAAGTTAATATCTATTGCCTTGCTGCCATTCACCACAACGTTGTTGAGCGCGTAAACTTCGCTGCCCAGTGAGTTGAACATGCGCAAATCTATCGGCTGGCTGTTGCGCGACTTGATGATAACCTGAAAGCTTCCTGAAGATGGATTGGGGAAAACGCGCACCGACCATTGGTCGTCGATTTCAGAAATACCAATGCATGCATCAAAGGTAAGCGATATGGTGTCGCTGTTGGCGCAGGTGAAGCCATCGGTAACCTCTACCCAGATTTCTTTTTCGCCCAGTCCTACGCCGGTACTGTCGACCTGGATGGTTTGGGTGGTTTCGCCGGTCGACCAAAGATAAGTGGCGCCGGGGTTGCCTGCATCCAGAATTATATAGTGGTTGGCACAGATGGTATCGTTAGGTCCCAGATCCACTGTGGGTAGTTCGTGCATTGTAACATTGAGTGGCTCCGACATTTCGCCTTCGCCGCAGTCGTTTACGGCAGACACCATCAGGGTAACATCACCGCTGAAGATCTCGTCCCAGGTGAGTATGGCGGTAAGGCCATTGTTTTCGAGCATTCCTGCTTCGGCGGGTTCGAGGTACCAAATGTATTCAGTGACACCGAGAATGCCATTGGTGGCAAATACCGTTTCTACTTCGCCCATACAAACCGATGTAGCTCCCTCAGGAGTTGTGGGTGCGCCGGGAGCAAATTTCACAACTATCATTACCTGCCCGTCGATGGTGGATGCGCCATCGGATACCTCCACAAAATAGGTGGTGGTTTCGGTAGGTGAAACAACGGGGTTGGCAAGCGTCGAAGTAAATCCTTCGGGCTGTGAGGTCCATGTATAGGTGTAAGTGCCTGTTCCGCCGGTTACGTTAGCATCGAGCTGACTGGATTCGCCTTCACAAATGGTTGACGGGTTGGCAGCTACATTGAGTGCCATCGGAAATTCATCGCCAATGTTTAGTGTTACCGGGACATTCATCTCAAGAGCGTCGGGGTCGTTGCTTGCAATTTTTACGTTACCGTAATAGGTTCCTTGCTCCAGGTCTGTTGCATCAAACATCACGCTGATGGTTTGGGTGCTGCCCGGGGCGATGGTATCAGTGATCCTTTCAACGAGCATCCATCCCGAAACATTAATGGTATAGTCTTCTACTTCGCCATAGCTTGAGTTGCCACAGGGGTTGGGAGCTTGAGAATAGGTCATCCTGACGCGCATACGCTTTTCGCCACTCTGGGTTCCCTGTGGAGCGGTAATTTGGCCGGTAAAGGTTTGCCCCCCTCCATTGCTCGTCAATACGAACTCTTCGTCGCTGCCCGTTTCAAACTCAAAATTGTTGTTCCAGTCAACCCACACGGTAACCTTATCGCTGGACCAGGCATTGCCGTTGGTAACTACAATTTCCTCGCTGGCACCCACTTCGAGGTCGGTACTTTGATCGGTGTAGTCTGCTACACCTGCCTGCCAGCTGCTGCTGTTGTCGATTTGGCCAAAGCTTACGTTTGAAATGTACTCATCCTGATAGGTGGTCGAAGCCGGGCAATAATCACGTCCGCGGATGGGCTCTGTAGAGGAGGATACATTATAAATCAAATTCAATTGGCCGGTATTCTCTACTGTAATGTATCTGGTAGAAGTGCCCAGCAGCGGGAGGTTCTCGACGATTTCGGCGGGTTCCACAGCAATGTGTGCGTCGCCCCATTGTACCGATGCCGTTGGCCCTGACGATTCGCCTTCGGTGTGCATGGCGGTAACTTTGTATTTAAAGATGCCATAGTCAGGCAGGTTGTCTATAAAAGTGAACTCTTCGGTAGTTCCTACTTCAAAACCATCGCGGTAAACGATAAAATATTCAAATGTAGAAATGGGTTCAAAAGCCCATTCCAGATCTACCGCGCCGCTTTCAAAAGTCACCTCGGCAGTAAGGTTGGCCGGGCGTGCCAGGCTGTTGGTTTCGTATGGCGAGGTATAGGTCATGGTGATACCGTCGCGGTTGTCGGTCCATAAGGGATACACACGTGCATCGCGAGCCGAGATACCCAGGTAATCGCCCATGTATCCGCCGGCCAGGCCGGGGATGGGTGCAGGCGTAAAATCGGTGTCGCTTACGCGCAAATCTTCCCAGGTGTCGCCACCATCAAAAGAGTTGGCACACCACACTTCGCATTTATTGCCACCCACATTGCGGTCGTCATAAAAAATTACGCTCAGTGCTCCGGTTATCGGATCGCAGGTGATCCAGGGGAAATAATGCTGCTTACCCTGACCTATTGGATCC
>JAAYIU010000232.1 GCA_012523265.1 Bacteroidales bacterium
CCTTTACAGCATAGTATTCTTCCCTTTGTCCGCTGTCTTTGTCAATTTTAGAACCGAATTGTAATTTCTTAGGATCCGCTTTCTTATCGAGGTTTTGAAAATCGACAAATCGATAAGGTAACTTTTCAAATTCTTCATCAACATCCAAATCAATGGTGTCTTTCAAAAATTCGTAAGTCGTTCCGGAAATGTCGGATTGACGGATGTTGAGTTTTTGCTTTGCAACCGCTATAAATTCTGGATTTATTTCGTATCCGATGGAATTTCTTTCCAGGTTTCTGGCAGCCACGGCCGTGGTTCCGCTGCCCATAAAAGGGTCTAAAACCGTTTCCCCTTTAAAAGCAAACATTTTGATTAGCCTTCGGGGCAGCTCTTCCGGAAACATAGCAATATGTCCGTCTTGCCGTGCACCACCAAAATTCCAATGACCTGAAAAATATTCTTTCCACTCTTCCGTAGTCATTTTTGATTGGTCCTTTATCGCTTTGCTAACTTTAGCAGGCGTTCCTAATTTTTTTAAAATTAAAATGAATTCATAATCAATCGAGAGGATACCATTTCGCGGTGTAGGGAAGCTTCCCATTAAGGAAGCCCCGCCTGTAGTGTTTGTTGTTGTCTGTTTTTGCCAAATGATAGCTCCCATGTAATCAAATCCTATGCTTTCGCAGAACTTGATGATTTCAGTGCGGATAGGAATTACCTTGTAACGTCCATAATAGACCGCCCTGACAAACTGGTCGCCAATGTTAATACACAATCTGCATCCATCGTCGAGCACGCGGTAACATTCTTTCCATACCAAATTTAAGTTGTTGATGTAGGTTTCATAATCTTCGTGGTAGCCAATTTGATTTTCTGTGCCGTAGTCCTTGAGTTGCCAATAAGGTGGTGAAGTCACTACCAAATGAACCGACTTGTCAGCAATGAGATTCATCTGCCGGCTGTCGCCATGAATTATTTTGTGTTGCGTTTTCAATACTTACCCTTTTTTTTTATCACAAAAATAGTCTAAAAAATAGCTGTGTTCCGATTCATCGGGTTTTTATCTTTCTTGCCTTATCATCCTGAAATCATTACTATTCAAGGAAAATAAAAAAATCCACTCCCTCTCTTCATTTAGAATTGCTATAAATTAAGCCTTGAATGACAAAACCTTACTGTTAATTACAATTTAAGAGTACTTTTATACTCAAATTTTTTGTGGTGGTAATTTCAGAAACAAAACCTTATGAAGACATTCTTAACTATTGTCGGGCTGCTGATTTTATCGATGGCCCACGCAGACGAGGGGCAGGATCTTTACAACAAATCATGTGTGGCCTGCCACACCATTGGCAAGGGACGGCTGGTTGGCCCCGACCTGATCAACATTACCCAACAGCGGAGCCAGGAGTGGCTGGTGGCTTTTATTAAGTCGTCGCAGACGCTGATAAAAAGTGGGGATCCCGAAGCCGTCGCCATTTTTGAGGAGTACAACCGCATGCCCATGCCCGACAATGACTTCACTGATGCGCAGACCCTGGCCGTGATTGAGTACATCAAGCGAACCAGCGCGGGCACCGAAGCCAACGGACAAACAGCAGATGCACAGGATCTGCTAAGCGAAGCCACCGACGAAAATGTTAGTTCGGGGGCTTTACTTTTTACAGGCGAAAAACGCCTGACCAATGGAGGCTCTGCATGCAACTCCTGTCATAATGTGCAGGACGCACAAACTTTTAGCAACGGAACCCTGGCCAAAGACCTCACCACAAGCTGGGAAATTATGGGTAGCGCAGGCGTAGCGGCTATCATCGAAGGCCCGCCTTTTCCGCTTATGACTGTGGCTTACCAAAACCATCCTGTTACAGAACAGGAAGTGCTCGACCTAACCGCCTATCTTCGCTCGGTGAGCGAAAGCAGCGGCAACCAGGCTGCAGAAAGCTATGATATGGCCATGGCCATTTTCGGCATCGCAGCTTTTCTGATTATCATGGTTTTCATTATGATATTTTATCCACAACGAAAACCATCGAGAGTGTCTGCCTGAATAACCTTAAAAGATTTAGCCATTTATTAATTTTCATAAAGCAAAAATTATGAGTTGGATAAAAGATTTGATCTCCCCAAAAACCCGCCAGTGGGAGGAGTTTTACAGAAATCGGCACCAGCACGATAAAGTAATAAGGAGTACGCACGGTGTAAACTGTACCGGCGGCTGTAGCTGGAATATCCACGTTAAAGACGGCATTGTGGTTTGGGAAACCCAGGCGCGCGATTATCCATTGTTAGAAAAGTCGTTGCCACAGTATGAGCCGCGCGGCTGCCAACGCGGCATCACTTTTTCGTGGTATTTGTATAGTCCCATCCGTGTGAAGTATCCCATGATTCGCGGTGCTTTGGTGGATATGTACAACGAAGAAAAAGCCAAAACCGGCGATGCCTTAAAAGCCTGGGAAAATATCCAGACAAATCCGGAACTCAGGAAGCGCTACCAAACGGCAAGAGGCAAAGGCGGGCTGCGACGCATAACCTGGGAAAAAGCACTGGAGATTATTGCGGCATCGAATATTTACACTACCAAAAAATATGGCCCCGACAGGCTGGTGGGCTTCTCTCCTATTCCTGCCATGTCGATGCTTAGTTTTGCAGCAGGCTCCAGATTTCTACAGTTGATGGGCGGCGTCAACCTGAGTTTTTATGATTGGTATTGCGATCTTCCGTGTTCGTTCCCTGAAATTTGGGGTGAGCAGACGGATGTTGCCGAAAGCGCCGACTGGTACAACTCAAAGTTTGTAGCCTGCATGGGCGCCAACCTGGGAATGACGCGCACTCCCGATGTGCATTTCTTTTCCGAAAGCCGGCACAATGGAACCAAAACGGTGGTCTTCTCGCCCGACTTTAGCATGGTGGCCAAATACGCCGACAAATGGGTGCCGGTGCACGCCGGCCAGGACGGCGCATTTTGGATGGCAGTGGTGCATGTTATTTTAAAAGAATACCACCACGAAAAACAAACACCTTATTTTATTGATTACACAAAACGATACACCGACAGCCCCTTCCTGGTGGAAATAGTGGAGCAAGATGGAAAGTTGGTTCCCGGACAGATGCTGCGCGCCGGCAAAGTAGAAAAATACAAAGAGATCGAAAATGGCGAATGGAAATTTCTGAATATTGATACCAAAACCGGCGACCTGGTTTGTCCGGGAGGAAGCTCCGGACACCGCTGGGATGGCAAGGATGGCAACTGGAACATGAAGTTTGAAGATGCCGAAACCGGCAAAGCATATGATCCCACTCTCACCCTTCTTGATAAAAATGACGAAATTCTTCAGCTTAATTTTATAGAATATGGTAAAGAATTAAGCGCGCAAAGGGGTGTTCCGGTCAAACACATCAAAACCGTGGATGGCACGGTGAAGGTTACAACGGTTTATGATCTTATGATGGCGCAATATGGCATCGACCGCGGACTGGACGGTGACTACCCGAAATCTTACGACGAAAAAGACGCGGCCTATACACCTGCCTGGCAGGAGATTCTTACAGGCATTGGCCCTAAAACGGTGCTTCAGTTTGCACGCGAATGGTGCCGCACTGCTGAAACCACCCATGGCAAGTGCAGCATCATCATTGGTACTGGTGTTAACCAATGGTACCACAGCAATCTGATATACCGTGCAGGCACCATGGCGCTGATGCTCACAGGATGCATTGGTGTAAATGGTGGCGGAATGAACCACTATGTAGGACAGGAAAAACTGGCTCCCATAGATTCGTGGTCCGCGATCATGTCGGGAAAAGACTGGGGAGGAGCACCGCGTTTGCAGCAAACTCCCATCTGGCATTACATCAACTCCAACCAGTGGCGCTACGATGGCAACCAGGCCGACTACAACACCGTGCCTAAGAATGAATTCTCGGGAATGCACTCCGCCGACATGGCCGTGAAAGCAGTACGCAACGGATGGTTGCCTTTCTATCCGCAATACAACAAAAATAATTTTGAAATAGTGGCTGATGCCGAAAAAGCCGGCGCCAAAACGGACGAAGATATTAAAAAATATATTGTCGAAAAGCTGAAAAGCAAAGAGCTGGTTCATGCGGTGGCCGAGCCTGACGAAGATGTTAATTTCCCACGTGTGTGGTATATCTGGCGCGGGAACGCAATAGCCGGAAGCGCCAAAGGACACGAATATTTTCTGAAACATTATCTGGGAACACACAACAACTCGATAGCCGATGAGGTAGCCGATCAGTTTGTAAAAGATGTGAAGTGGCGCAGCGAAAGTCCAAAAGGAAAAATGGATCTTATCGTCAACCTGAACTTCCGGATGGACACCTCGGCATTGTATTCGGATATTATTTTGCCGGCCGCTTCCTGGTACGAAAAAGCCGATCTCAACAGCACTGACATGCACTCGTTTATCCACCCATTGGCAGCAGCCGTGGATCCGGTGTGGGAATCGAAAAGCGACTGGGTAATATTTCGGGAAATAGCACGGGTTACCAGCGAGCTGGCCAAAACACACTTTAACAAACCAATAAAAGACGTCGTGAATACGCCTATTGCTCACGACACTGCCGGCGAAATTGCCCAACGCAACATCAAAGACTGGAGCAAAGGCGAGTGTGAACCCATTCCGGGCAAAACCATGCACAACATCGTGGTAACAGAACGCGACTACACCAAGATTTACGACAAATACATTTGCCTGGGTCCCAACATGAAAGCTGGTCTTGGCGGACATGGTATAAAATACGATTCTACCGACTTCTACGAACAAATGCTCCGGGATCGCGAGCATGTGAGGAAAATTGAGGGTGTGGAATATCCTTCTATCTACGAAGATGCAGAAGCTGCCAATGCCGTGCTCCAGCTATCCAGCGTCACCAATGGCGAGCTGGCGCACAGGGCATACAAATTTGCTGAAAAGAAAACCGGCGTCGCCCTTACCGATCTTTCCGAAGGCAGCCGCAATGTGCGAATGAATTATAAAGATTTACTAACCAGGCCACACCGTTACCACAATTCGCCCATCTGGTCGGGTCTGATGGCGAATGGCCGGGCTTATTCGGGCTACACCTATAATGTGGAGCGTCTGGTACCGTGGCGTACGCTCACCGGAAGGCAGCATTTTTATCTCGACCATGAAGGATACATCAAGTTTGGCGAGCACATGCCCACCTACAAGCCTTCCCCACGCCCGGAAGCTTTTGGCGAGCTTCGGATGACAATAGCTACCGGAAAGGCCAAAATGCTGAATGTGCTCACACCCCACGGGAAATGGCATATCCACTCCACCTTTGGCGACACGCAAATTATGCTCACCCTCTCAAGAGGGATGGAACCTTGCTGGCTGAGCGAGGAGGATGCCGAAGAACTGGGAATAAAAGACAACGATTGGGTGGAAGTTTTCAACGACAACGGCGTTTACTCTGCCAGAGCCTGCGTGAGCTCAAGGATTCCGAAAGGAGTGTGTTTTGTTTATCACGCCGTGGAGCGCACCTATTCCACACCAAAATCACAGGTAAGAGGAGGAAGGCGGTCAGGCATGAACAACAGCCTGACGCGTGTTCATCTCAAACCAAATCTGATGATGGGCGGATATGGCCAGTTTACCTATGCCGTAAATTATTGGGGGCCGGTGGGCACAAATCGCGATACATTTGTATTAGTACAAAAAATGGACAAAGTAGAATTTTAATAAAATACAAAACCATGGACATAAGATCACAAATTGCAATGGTGTTTCATCTCGATAAATGCATCGGGTGTCATACCTGCTCCATTGCCTGCAAAAATACCTGGACCAACAGAAAAGGCGCGGAGTACATGTGGTGGAACAACGTGGAAACCAAGCCGGGCACCGGATATCCCCACAAATGGGAGGATCAGAATATTTATAAAGGAGGGTGGGATAAAAAAGGAAATTCGGTGCGGCTGAAAGGCGCCGGGAAATTCAAAGGATTGAGCACGCTGTTTCACAATCCAAATATGGCCGTGCTCGAAGATTATTACGAGCCGTTTACCTATCGGTATGAGCATCTGTTTGAAGCTAAGGCAGGCGACGACCAGCCAACAGCAAGACCTGTGTCGATGATAACCGGCGAGCCGATGACCCCGAAATCGGGACCCAACTGGGACGACGACCTGAGCGGCAGCAAGGAATACGCAAGAAAGGATGTGAATTTCAAAGGTCTGTCGGATGCCGAACAGGAGGCCATGTTCAGGCTTGAACGCATGACCATGCACTGGCTACCACGGATTTGCAACCACTGCCTCAACCCTGCCTGCGTGGCAGCCTGTCCATCGGGGGCAATCTACAAAAGAGGTGAAGATGGCGTGGTGCTCATCAACCAAAAAAAGTGCAGGGCCTGGCGTATGTGCGTCACTGCCTGTCCGTACAAAAAGGTTTACTACAACTGGAGCACCGGGAAATCGGAAAAGTGCATCCTTTGTTATCCGCGTCTGGAAACCGGACAGATACCTGCCTGCATGCATACCTGCGTAGGACGCATCCGCTACCTGGGTGTATTGCTGTATGATGCTGATAAAATTGAAAGCGCGGCAGCCTGCGATGATCAGGATTTGCTCCAAAACCAAATGGACATCTACCTCAACCCGCACGACCCGGAAGTAATAAAAGCTGCCCGCAAAAATGGAATTGCCGATTCGACCATTACATCAGCACAAAAATCGCCGGTTTATAAATTTGTAAAAGAATGGGGCGTGGCGCTGCCGTTGCATCCTGAGTTCCGCACGTTGCCCAACCTGTTTTATGTGCCGCCGCTATTGCCCACCATGGCCTTTGTCGAAAATGAATCCTACGAAACCACCAGCGAATCCTTCTGGGGGGCAGTCGAAAAATCAAGATTGCCTATGAAATACCTGGCCAATCTTTTCAGCGCCGGCAACGAGAAGGTGATCGAAATAGTTTTGAAAAAACTGATGGCCGTCCGTTTGCACCGTCGCAACGAAACCGTTGGCGATCTTCCCGCCGGCGAAGTTACCGACCCGATGAACGAGGTGAAGATGGACAAAGAGACTGCCGACGCCATTTTCAGACTCACCTCTCTGGCCATGCACGACGAACGTTTCGTGATACCGCCGGCACACCGCGAAGAGGCCATAGAAATGATCGAAAATACAGCCAAGGTAGAAGGCAATACAGGTTTTGGCTTTAGAGAACCACCCAAAAGAGGACTATAAAAACACACGGATGAAAGATTTAAGTCATTATAAAACCCTTGCCGACATGTTCCGGTATCCTGACGAAAATCAGGCCGGCTATACGCATAAATTCCTGGCTTTGGTAGCCGAAAATTTCCCCGAAAGGGCGAAAATGATAAAGCCATTGGTCGACAGGCATCTTGAATTGCCAACTGCAGCACAGCAGGAATATTATATGAAAACCTTCGATGTACAGGCAACCTGCTACCTCGATATCGGGTACATGATGTTTGGCGAAGATTACAAAAGAGGGCAACTACTGGTTAATCTTCAAAGTGAACACCAAGCAGCAGGTGTGGACTGCGGCAGCGAGCTGGGCGACCATCTGCCCAATGTGCTGATGCTGCTCTCCAAAACCAACGATCCGGATTTTGCCGAAGAGCTGGGCTTTATCATTACCACACCGGCTGTGGGTTTTATGATTACAAAGTTCAAGGGTATTAATAACTATTACAAAGATATCCTCGAAACACTGCTGGCATTTCTTCGGCGCGATTTCCCCGGTGAACATCTTGCCGAATACGCTATTCCTGAAGAGGCTTTCGATGGTAAGAATGAATTTTTGATGCCATCACCTCACGCTGAAATTTGTAATACACATTGTAAAAAACATAAAAAATATTAGTCATGAGCGATTATTTTTTCTTTATCGGTTTGCCTTATGCCGCACTGGTTGTGGTGATAGTAGGCACCCTTTTCAGATATCTGAATTTTGGCTTTGGCGTTAGCAGTTTATCGTCGCAATTTCTCGAAAGCAGAGAACTCTACTATGGTAGCCGCCCTTTCCACTGGGGTATTATATTTTTGTTTTTTGGTCACCTGGTGGCCTTTTTGTTTCCGGCTGAAGTGCTGTTGTGGAACAGCGTACCTGTGCGCCTGCTTATCCTCGAAATAGCTGCTTTTGGTTTTGGCATAGCAGCATTGGTAGGTTTGGTGATATTGGTAATACGACGGCTAAAAAACAAAAGAATCCGCGTGGTAACTTCCAAAATGGATGTGGTGGTGTATGTGGTACTTGCCGTACAGATTATTACCGGCCTTTGGATTGCCCTTTTCTTTAGGTGGGGATCGTCGTGGTTTGCATCAACATTAACACCTTACATGCGATCCATATTTTTATTTAATCCTGATATCGCCGCCGTTACCAATTTGCCGCTGTTTGCCAAAATTCATATTGTGTCGGCCTTTACCTTGATTGGTCTTATCCCGTGTACCAGATTCATGCACTTTCTGGTTTATCCGTTCAGGTATTTGTGGAGAAGTCCGCTTTACGTAATCTGGAACTGGGACCGCAAGCAAATCAGGGCTACCCGGAATTTGTACAATGGGGTAAAGCAAAAGAATACGTAGAGATTGCTTCGCTGCGCTCGCAATGACCATTCGATTAATCATTTACAAATTAGCCAAATCATCATGTCAAAAATCAATCTCTCCGTTTGGAATGTCGAAGACGAAAATTTCTGGAAGACAACCGGAAAAAAAATAGCCACCCGTAACCTTTGGATTTCTATTCCCGCCTTGCTGCTGGCCTTTGCCGTGTGGATCATGTGGAGCATCATCGCCACCAAAATGAAGGCTTTTGGTTTTAATTTCGGAATGATAACGGCAGAAATGCCACCGGAGCAGATTACCGAAACGCTAAAAGAGATCAACAACCTGTACTACACTCTCCCGGCCATTGCCGGACTGGCCGGCGCCACCCTGCGCATCCCCAACTCTTTTTTGATTTCGCTCAGCGGAGGCCGGAATGTGATTTTTCTTACCACTGTTTTGTTGCTTATTCCGGTGGTCGGGGTTGGTTTTGCTTTGCAGAATGTAAATACTCCTTATCTTACTTTTGCGGTGTTGGCAGCACTTTCGGGTCTTGGCGGAGGAAATTTCTCTTCGTCCATGAGCAACATCAGCTTCTTTTTCCCAAAACGCATACAAGGAACCTCGCTGGGCTTAAATGCCGGAATCGGTAACCTGGGCGTGGGTGTGATGCAAAAGACTATTCCGTGGGTCATCGGGTTTTCATTTTTTGCCGTTGTGGGCAGCGATACCATCAACGCTTTTGGCGAACCCTTGTCAGGATTTCAAAACGCAGGCTGGGTATGGGTACCATTATTAATCCTGGCTTCAGTCGCAGCTTTTTTCGGCATGAATAACGTCATTACCGGCACCCCCAAATTGCCAGGCACCCTGGCAGGGCTGGGAAAAACATTCTATATGATTGTGTTGGGATTGATCGCCACCTTTCTGGGTATTTATCTTTTGATCGGGTTGCAATGGAATATGTGGATTGTTTTGCCTGTGGTGATTTTGCTCACACTGGTGCTGATGAAATTTGCTACACCCGGCGATATGAAAGCAAACCTGAACAAACAATTTGCGATTTTCAGCAACAAACACACCTGGATCATGACCATCATCTACACCATGACATTTGGCTCTTTTATTGGTTTTTCGGCAGCTTTCCCCAAGTTAAGCCAGGACATTTTTGTGTTTAGCAACCCGGCTGATCCCTCTTATTTAAACCCCAACGCACCTGATTTTTTGATGTGGGTTTTTCTGGGGCCGGTTATCGGGGCTTTGGTTCGTCCGATGGGCGGCTGGCTGGCCGATAAAGTTAAAAGCGGTGCAAAGATAACGGCCATGAGCACTATTGTGCAAATTGTGGCCACCCTGGCTGTTGCTTATTTTGTAATTCAGGCGCGCAACACACCAACCCCCGAAATCTATTGGTGGCCGTTTTTCGGCAGCTTCATGGTGCTTTTCCTGACGACAGGAATCGGCAATGGGTCAACCTTCAGGAGCATCCCCTATATTTTCAACAAAGAGCAGGCAGGACCAGTACTTGGCTGGACAGCCGCCATTGCTGCTTATGGCGCCTTTATCATCCCGAAAGTTTTTGGCCAACAAATAGAAAATGGCACCGCCGAATACGCATTGTACGGCTTTGCCATTTACTATTTATTGTGCCTGCTGCTCAACTGGTGGTTTTATCAGCATCCGAAAGCTGTGATCAAAAATCCCTAAACTTTTAGCATGCCAACCTGAGAAGATTTCAACCGGCAATTCCTGAACGCTTCGGTTCCTAATCTTACTCACAAGCCGGAAAACTGATCGTAGCCGATCCCGGCATCTTTACCAGATACGATTTTCCGGTAAGCAGCACGCCGAGCGTATTAATGTTTTGGGCCGGCCAATAGAGTTGCGATCCAGCCACCTCTTTTACAATTTCCACATCAATATCTGCAAAAAGTGCGGCTACATCCACATCACAACGGCTTAACACCGGAATCAGGTTCCAGCCGGCGCTGAGTTGCAGTGTCTGCTGCGCGGCAGTTCCGGCAAGCATTATTGTAGCCGGCGCTGCCATTTTCACCATATAGCCGTCCGCCACATCCCAATCGTGGATGGTGTTGATGTTGTGCGCCGGCCACCCTAGCTCTTCAAGATTTTGCATTACGATAACCGATTGTCCCGCTCCGCCAAAAAGCGCTTCTATTGCAGGATGTTCCGGTTGCAACCACGACGACAAGCCCGACCAGCCGGCGGGAATTGTTATCGACTGACATGCCTGTACCGTCAGAATCAAATCATCGATAACCGGCGAAGAGCATGGCGACATCGGCTGAACCTGAAGCACCAGCTTTATCTCGCCCAGCACCGCATCACCCGCGCCAGGCGTATAAGATGTTGCCAGCGCGGTTGCATCTGCAAAAGTACCGTCGCCTGTAGTAATCCACTGGAGTGTTTGATAATTTGTTGCTGTGGCAGAAATTTGAAAAATATCGCTTTCGCAAATGGTGGCGTCCTCTCCGGCAAAAGCGGTGGGCGCTTTTTGTATGGTGATGTCGATGCAATCGTTGGCTGGCGTGGTGCAGGGATCTATTGCCATCGCCGAAAGGCAAAGCGTTACGGTGGTTCCCGCTTCGGAAGCCGCCGGCGTGTA
>JAAYIU010000441.1 GCA_012523265.1 Bacteroidales bacterium
AAAAGGATCGGGAGTAAACGGCGAATTGTAGTTGCGGTAATACGGATCGTACGGCTGGCTGCCACGGCTGTAGCCCACCTGCGCGCCTATCTGAAAATTATCTGTGACTTTGTAATTAAACCCCACCGAAGCGCCGTCGCCATCCAGATCGCGGGCGCGTGGATTCATCTGCGGCTCACCAAACGCCGACACCGTTTTATAAACGCGCGCATTCACAACCAAACGGGGATTGATAAGATAAGCACCCTCGGCATAAATCTGCGTGGTGGTGAGGTTGCTATCGTAAGTACGTGTGTATTCGGGATAGTGGCTGTAGTAGGGATTGTAATAGTTCAGGAAGTTGCTGTTTTGTATCATGGCTCCCACATTCACCCGAAACCGTGGTGAAACCAGGTAGCTGATGTGCGGGGCAGCATACACGCCAAACAAACTCTCGCTGCCATTGCCCAGGCCAAAAGTGCTGCCCACCTCCATGCGCACGCTTACCTTTCTGTCGACACGCGTGAGTGGCAGCGCAGGCGCCTCGGGAAAAGCAAACAACGGAAGCGTATCTCCGGCAGCAGCTTCGGGAAGCGTGTCGGGCACAGCCTGCGCCTGCGAGAGCATAGGCAAAATCGTAAAAAGCAGTATAGCTATCGAAAGTCGCATCTCTTGTTATTTTTAAAGTTTAAAATTCCTTACAAAAAAACTCCGCCGGTTTCCAAAAATTGTTCCTTGTTTTGTTGATAACCCACACGCCGGCGGAAAGTTTTCAAAGATAAAAAGATTCTGATAGATGGCAGCGGAAGCAGCGGCTGCTGAAGTGGTGAAAGTATGTCCCATCGCCGGAAGTAACTGTTTAATGTGGGCATAATTCTCTTGTTTTTTTTTTGTAAATTGATTTCTCTGCCGCACGTGCGGTCATTTCGATGTCGCACATGCGGCGAGAAATCTGTTAACACAATAATTTATTGCCTGTTCCGTAACAAAACCTGACAGGTGAAACAAAATAGTCTGTAAATCAGCGTTTAACTATTTTTATTAAAACAATAACAAAACGAATTGTTTAAATTTGCCGCTTTTTGGCGAAAGCCATAATTCGGATAATGACTCTTGAAACTTAAAAAATAAAGCAGGTGGCTAAAGTAGAGATAGATACCAAAACCCTTGACGGCAAACGGCTTTACTACAGTTTTTTGGCCGGAGCACAGCGCATTTTCGACAACCAGGGATTCCTGAACAAAATCAATGTGTTTCCGGTGCGCGATGCCGATACCGGCACCAACCTGGCCTCAACCATGCGCTCCATTGTGGACACTTTTATCCCCACCGATACCTTTTCGCATACCGCCAACGCGCTGGCCGACGCTGCACTGGTAGGTGCCCGTGGCAACTCCGGGATTATTTTTGCCCAGTTTCTTTACGGATTCAGCAGCTCTTTTAAAGATGAGGTGACCATCGACGTCACCAAATTTTCGGATGCGGTGGCACAAGGCGTCAAACAATCTTACGAAGCCATCTCCAACCCGGTAGAGGGAACCATGATCACCGTGCTGCGCGAATGGGCCGAAGACATCCACATCCTAAAAGATAAAATCGACGATTTCAACCAGCTCATCATCCAGTCGTATGCGCGTGCTAAAGAATCGTTGGCAAATACGCCCAATCTGCTCGAAGTGCTGGCCAAAGCCAATGTGGTAGATGCCGGCGGCAAAGGCTTTGTGGTTTTTCTGGAAGGGATGATCGACTTCTTCAAACACGGTGAGCTGAAACAAATCCTGGGAGCGCGCAACATCGTAAAAACGCAACTCCTCGAAGATGCACACGACCCGGAGCACGTCAACTTTCGCTATTGTACCGAGGCCATGATTGTGGCCGACAACATCGAGCGCGACAAGCTGCGTAGCAAAATAGAACACTTTGGCGATTCGCTCGTAATAGCAGGTTCGCCCACCAAAATGCGCATCCACATCCATACCGACACGCCCGACAAGCTCTTTACGCGCCTGAGCCGCTTTGGCAGCATCACCTTTCAGAAAGTAGACGACATGGTGATGCAGATGGATCTGTTCGACCATCGCAAACATAACATTGCCCTGGTAACGGACTCCACGTGCGACCTGCCACAGGAGTTTCTCGAAAAACATCAGATAAGCATGGTGCCGCTAAGCGTTCATTTCGGCGACACCTATTACCTCGATCGCCTTACCCTGACACCTGGCCGGTTTTATAAAATGCTGGCCAAAACAAAAGTTTATCCCAGCTCAGCGCAGCCCACCTTCAAGGAGTTTAGCAACAAATACAATTATCTGAGCACCCATTACGATTCCATCGTGGGCATCCACCTGAGTGAAGCCATGAGTGGCACCGCCTCCAACAGCCGAAAAGCTGCCAAGACCATCAGCAATTTTTCTAAAAAACCTATCACGGTGATCAACTCCAGGCGCATCAGTTCGGGACTGGGATTGATTGTAATGCGCGCTGCCGAAGCACTCGAAGCAGGGACAACCCACGAAGCGCTCACCCAAAACATCGAACGATGGATCACCGACAGTGAGCTGCTCGTAACGGCAAAAACCATGAAATATATGGTGAAAAGCGGCCGCGTAAGCGCCATCAAAGGGTTTGTGGGAAGGCTGCTCAACATCAAACCTGTGGTGATAGTAAACGAGGAGGGGAAAACCGAGACGTATGGCAAGCCGCTCACCGAGAAGGCCAGCATGAAAATGGCCATGGCGCTGGCCACCAAAAAAATCAGCAAACGCAAGATTTGGGGTTACGCCATCTCACATGCCGAAAACGAGCAAGCCGCCGAATGGTACGCCACACAGATGGAAGAACTTACCGGTATGAAACCACGGTTCATCGGAGAAGCCTCGCCGGTATTAGGCACCAACGTTGGCCCCGGCGTAGTAGCGCTTTCGTTTATGTATCAATAACCTACTCGTAACGCAGCGATTCGATAGGATCGAGGCGTGCTGCTTTGGTGGCGGGCAAAATCCCCGAGGCCAGCGCGACGATGAGACACAACAACACACCGATGCCTATCCACATCCAGGGAATCAAAAAGCTGGTGTCGGTAAAAAAGGTCACAATGTTTCCGGCCATCACCCCCAGAATTATTCCGCTGATGCCGCCAAGCTGCCCGATGATGATGGCTTCTGCCAGAAACTGATTGCGGATGGTGAGGCGGGTAGCTCCCAGCGATTTGCGAATACCAATCTCGCGCGTCCGCTCACTCACCGATACCAGCATGATATTCATCAGCCCGATGGCCGCACCAAATAAGGTAATGAACCCAATTACCAGCGCGGCAATCTTGATGCTTTTGGTGTTTTCGGCAAGCATCTCCAGCAACTGATCGCTTTTGGAAATATCGAAATCATTTTCATCGCCGATCTTATTTTTGCGGATGACCCTGAAGAGTCCGGTAGCCTCTCCCACGGCGGCATCCACATTTTCTGACGACTGCGGCAGCACGTTGATGGTAAACGACATGTCAGGCCGCGAAAAATATTGCCGCACATTGGTGATCGGCAACAACACCTGCCGGTCGGGCGAAAAACCCATGCCGGTGCCTTTTTCTTTTATCACACCTATCACTTTATATTTCCCGAGGCCGATGGAGATGATTTTATCCAATGGATCTTCTTTCTTTTTGAACAACGTTTTTGCAACCTCAGCACCAATAATGGCGACATGTGACCCGTAAAAAACTTCGTGGTCGATAAAGTTACGCCCGCTCTGCAGCTCCGTAGCCGATGTGAAGAGATAGTTTTCGTCAGTGCCAATGATCTGGATGTTGGGATTGGTTTTTTCGGTGGTGTACTTTACCGTAGCGATAGAGCTGGCATCGGTAGAAACCGATACCAAAGCCGGAAAAGAATACTGCGCTTTAAAGTCCATCGCATCCCTGAAACTGATGGGCGCATAATATTGTGCCCGCTGGCGGCCATGGCCAATCTGGACGTTGCTTTGCCGGTTTTGGATGGTAAAAGTGTTGCTGCCCATCGACATCAGGTTTTCAGCCAGGCTTTTTTCGAGTGCGTCGATGGCCGTAGAAATGCCCACCAGGGCCATGATACCAAAGGCGATGATGAGCACCGTGAGCACCGTGCGCAGCTTGCTGCCTTTGATGGCATTAAACGAAATCCGTATATTTTCGATGAGCACCTGCTTGGCCATGTTGTAGTTGTTTTTTTATTAAAAAAATAAAATAGAGCAACGAAACTAATCTTTTCCGGGAAAACGATTTTTATTTTTTTAGCATAGCGCTACGCGCTATGCCTAATGATTTCGCCCCGTTGGGGCTAAAGCTTGCGAGTGTTTCCACCGGCGGTGCGACCAAAGCCACCACTCCGGCTTCTGACGTATTTCGTGCTCGATGGCCTGTACGTATTTTTGGGTGATTTCCTCTACGCTCATCGTGCCCGGATCGCTTACCAGCGTTGTAAACTTTACATTATAATGCCCGCGACGCGGCTTACTGATGCTCATAAAAACCACCGGCTGTCCCAAACGACGTGCGGTTTTGGCCGGCCCCTGAAAAAAAGGCGTCTCGACGTTCATAAATTTGGTCCAAAAAGGATAATCGTGCGGCGGCGACTGATCCACCAAAAACCAGGTGATGTTAAGAATGCCGGCTTTATGATCGTGCAACAAACGGCGGTAAATGTTATTCATCGGAACCACCTGATCGGGTTTGATGAAACGGGTGCGCAGCCTGTGCATCAGCCTGTCGAAATGCACATCGGACAGTGGTTTGTAAATGGCCAGAAAACGATGCTTGATCCTGGGTTGGATATTGACAAGCCACTCCCAGTTGCCATAATGCGCCAACACCAGCACTACACTTTTACGGTTTTTATAAAAATCATCAAACAACTCCGGATTCTCGTAAACATATCTTTTGTCGAGGTTCTTTTTACTTATGTGGATGATCTTTGCCGTCTCGATGAGCTGGTCGCAAAAATGGTGGTAGAACTTACGGGCAATTTTTGTTTTCTCCTTTTCATCAAGGGCAGGAAAAGCAATCGTCAAATTTTCAAAGACGACCTTTTTTCGGTAACCGATGATGTAATAAATAACCAAAAAAAGCAGATCGGAAAGAACGTACAACAGGCGCAGCGGAAGCAACATGAGAAGCCACAGAAAAACATAAACCAGCCAAAAACCAATTGTTTTCATTAAAACGGGTAAAAAAGAAATTACAGTTTCTTGCCATAGGCCAGATCGCCGGCATCGCCGAGGCCAGGGACTATGTAGGCCTGCGCTGTCAGCTCGTCGTCGATGGCACCAACCCACACCGTTACTTCGCTGCTCGAAAAGTTGCGCTTGATATAGTTCACACCTTCTACGCTGGCAAGGATAGACACCATGTGGGTGTGCAGCGGTTTCATGTCGCCAATAAGCTCGCGGCATGCCAGCGCCATGGAGTAGCCGGTGGCAAGCATCGGGTCGATGAGTATCAGCGTGCGGCCCTCCAGATCGGGTTTCGACACATATTCTATCTGCACTTCAAAACTGCCGTCTTTGTGATGTTTGCGGTAAGCCGAAAGAAAAGCGTTTTCGGATTTGTCAAAGAAATTCAGGAATCCCTGATGGAAGGGCAGCCCCGCCCGCAAGATGGTGGCTAAAACAGGATATGCCTGCAGCGCCGACACCTCAGCGCTTCCCAGCGGCGTTATCACCTCTTTGGTTTCGTATTCGAGCCGCTTGCTGATCTCGTAAGCAAATATTTCGCCCACGCGCTCCATATTTTTACGAAACTGCATGCTGTGGTTTTGCACCTCGGTGTCGCGCAGCTCAGCGATAAACTGAT
This sequence comes from Bacteroidales bacterium, assembly GCA_012523265.1. Lineage (GTDB taxonomy): Bacteria > Bacteroidota > Bacteroidia > Bacteroidales > 4484-276 > SABY01. The sequence continues at coordinate 5,801 of JAAYIU010000441.1, forward strand.
TTAAAATCGAATTTTCTTTTCCCAGATTTATGACCATAATTTTTTCTTTTTCAGCGGCAAATGTAGAATAACTAAATTGATATGGCATTCAATGATCATTAAAACTTGTTAAGAAAGTGGTTTTATTAAAACCAAAAACTATCGCGGGATGCGATAACTCAAGCCAAAGCTGATGAAGTTGTCGGGTGCGGCATCGTTCAGACCGATACCTCCTGAAATATCCACCTGGAAGTTGGGGGTCAGCAGATAGGTGAAACCTGCGTCGAGCTGATGCTGTGCAGTGCCTGCCTCCTGGATTGCACCAAAACTCTCGACAAACATGCCCAGGTTTTCAATCAGGCCGATACCGAGCGCTACCGAGTAGAAATATCCCGGAACGGCGGTTTCGCCATCCCACTCCGCACCCAAATTGTATCCCAGCGAGAACCGGTCGGACAAGGTGTGCGAAAAAGCAAAACGCATGGTTGCGGCTGTGTACGACGGTTTGTAATCGCTGCCAGCAGTAAAAGGCAGCTCCAGTCCGCCCAGAAAGGCAATGTCGGGACGCAATCCCTTTTCCTCTGCAACCTTCACCTTAAAACCTACATGCAGCGGACTAAACCCGGCGATATTTTGTGAAAAGTCACTGTTTTTTTTGGTGACATTATCACCCAGATAGGCAGCGCCCAGCCGCAGCTCAAAATTATCCCACAAGCCATAGCGCAGCAAGGTAGTGTTGTAGGCGAATGATTTGTTGCGTGAAATTTCATTTTCGTCGTTTTCAAGAATAAAACCGGTTTCGATCTGCAAAAAGTGCTTTGGCACTGTGGCTGCCGATTCGGTTTGATCAGGGCGGTCGGTGACCAGGTCGGGCACTTGCTGCTGCGCCTGGAGCGCGACAGCAAAAAATAGGAACAAAGTAGAAATTAAGATCTTCATAAAAAAATTACTGATTTTGTTTGACATAAATTAAATTCGTAAAATCTGTGTTTAAAAGAAGCTTGGTATCCTCAATCACAATTTCGGTCGTCTGGCCGGCATTATAGCGATTGCCCACGGTAAGCTGCGCGCCGATAGCAATTTTGTTGTCGCGGCAGAAATCAAAAAACTCCTCCTCCGATCCGGCCAGGCGGCTCACATAATAGGTGGCACCTGCCGGCGCTTCGCTGAGTATTAAGTTTTTATTAGAGAAAACAACGCTTCCATCGGTAGCAGGAATCGGGTCGCCATGCGGATCGGTGGTCGGATTGTTAAGAAAAGCATCAATTTTCTCTGCCAGGAAAACGGAAGTCTGGTGCTCGAGCAGCTCGGCTTCGCGGTGAATTTCGTGCATGGAAAGGCCGAACACTTCAAAAAGAAAAGCCTCCCACAAGCGGTGTTTACGCAGTACATCCAGCGCCATCAGCCTGCCGCTTTCCGTAAGCGTGACGGGCTGGTATTTTACGTAATTGATCAACCCACGGGCTGCCAGCTTGCGCGCCATATCCGTAGCGGCGGCATTGCTGATGCCCAAGGCTGCAGCAATGGTTCCGGGACGTGTATTTTGCCCCACACCCTGCTGAAGCTTGTAAATGGTTTTGATAAAATTCTCCTTCGATACCGACATAGTTCCTTATTATTAAGTATGCTTAAAAATAGAAACAAGGAAAGTTAAAAATGGTTTACTGATTTGTTTCACTACTATCCGACTAAAACCAGTTGTATTAATTTGATCGAACAGCAGTGGAGTTATTTAAATTTTAAACCGATACTTTTTTAGGTTAGAAAAAAGAACCATTTTTGTAAGATATTGAAAAAAAAGGCTGATGAAAAATTTCGTTTCACTAATAATTATCGACGACGAAGTTCAGGCCATCGAATTGCTGGAATCTTTGTTGGGCCAGGTTAAAGATGTTCGGGTAGTAAAAACCTTTACGCAGGCAGCGTTTGCCCTCGACTTTATTTTGGAAAACCCCGAAACTGTCGATCTTATTTTGGTCGACATCGCGATGCCCGAAATGGATGGGTTTGAATTTTTAAAAGAGCTTCAAAGGTATCCGGTGAATCCCTGTGTGATTTTTGTGACCGGTTATGAGGAATTTGCCATTGAAGCTTTACGCGCCGCTGCTTTCGATTTTTTATTAAAACCCGCTACCCTCGTTGACATTGAGCGTGCAATAAAACGCTTTAGGCTTAAATGCGTGCAGGAAAGCCTTTCGGCAAAATCCAGGCTGCTTTTCACGCGACTCGACCCGGCCTGTAAATTGGTTTTTTCGCATCATCGGGGTATTTTCGCCTGGCACACCGACGATATTTTTTACATCACCGCCGATGGCAACTACTCCAATCTTTGTTTAACATCAGGCGAAAAACAAATGGTAACCATGCAGATCGGGAAAATTGAAAAAATGATAGAATCGTGTCACTTTTTTCGCATCAACCGTTCCACCCTTATCAACCTGAAGTATTTTGAATTCGCCGACCAGAAACAACGGATCTGCCAGCTTGCCATCGACGGAAGAAGCGAAAGGTTTGAAATCACACCCAAAAAGATCCACGAAATGCAAAACAGAATGCTTCGGGGCTTGCTAAAATAATTCTCGAAACAAGTTTTTCGCACTTTCTTACACGAAAAACCCACCTTCTTACATTCACACAAATTTTTCGGACTGACTGCACAAAACGTATGTAGTTTTGAGGGAGTTATTATGCAAAAATGTTAGCAAATTTATTGTAACACAAAAAATTGTCGCCTATGGGAAAATAAAAAAAACAGCGGTAGTTTCTCCTTCATCTTCGGTTAAAAAAAAATCACATTAATCTTAAAAAAACAGTATTATGAGAACACTTAATTACATTTTAGTTTTTTTCTTCTGCTTTGCTTTGGGCAGTTTGGTAGCCCAGAATAATCTAAATCCTTTCTCAAAGGAATATCAGCAGCTAAAAGCCAATGGCCAGATTGAACAGCCAAAGCAAACATTATATGCTGTTGAGCATCCTGATGTAAATCCTGATGCCACCACTGTAGGTCTGCTCATTCCATTGGATGGTACCTTTACCCAGGCTATGGGTCGAAATGATGATGAATACACTTCAATGATGACATTGCAATTTGATTTCACCTTTTATGGTGATATGATCAGCAATTTTTATATCAACAACAATGGCAACATTTCATTCGGATCGCCTTATTCTACTTATACTGCTACAGGTTTTCCGGTAAATGGGTATCCAATGCTTGCCCCTTTTTGGGCTGATGTGGATACACGCAACTCGTCCAGTGGTTTGGTATATTACCGCTCTGAACCCAACAGACTGGTTGTAATTTGGGATCATGTCGGATATTATAATAGTCGGGCTGATAAAAAAAATACATTCGAATTAATCGTTACTGACGGTATGGATCCATTGATAGGTGTGGGGAATAATGTTGCATTCTGTTATGGTGATATGCAATGGACTACAGGCAGCGCATCCGGCGGCAGCAATGGCTTTGGCGGAGTGGCTGCTACTGTAGGGATCAATAAAGGAAACGGTGTAAACTATGCGTTGATCGGAAGGTTTGATCATGAAGGATACGACTTTGATGGCGCAGGCGGAAGCAACGATGGCGTGAGCTATCTTGATGACAAGTGCTTCTTTTTCAATACCGGTGTAAGCTTTAATAATATTCCCCCGGTTGCGCAAGGAACACCCGCAGTGCAGCCTATTGTGCTCAATGTTGGCGATAGTTACGAACTTTCCATGACCTTCCTTTCTCCGGAAGCCGATCAAACTACCAACACTGTGGTAACTGTTCCGGCAGGATTCCCTGATTTTGACTATGTAGTTACTCCCGGAAATGTGTGCTCTATTGAGATAGATGTATTGGCCACCTTAAATAATGTAGGTCAGCATCAGGTAAAACTTGTTGCAACCGATAATGGAGTTCCGCCTGAATCGACTACTGTGCTTTTAAACTTTCAAATCATCAACCCCGCCCCTGTGATCAGCATCGATCCGCTATCGCTGAGTGAGAGCTTGTATCCCGGCGAAACATCCACCCAAACGCTGACGATTTCTAACAACGGCGCAAGCGATCTTACAGTAGATTTGGAAGATATTGAAACTTCCAAACGGATGAAGATAAAATCGGTAAAACCGAAATCAGGTAGCGGTGACAATTCTGACGACTTCCTGAATTACCTCACCCGGCGGGCAGCCGAAAATGCAAAATCCGGCAAGCTGGTCGGATGGCTTGCAGAAGCTCCGCTGACGGGTGTAATCGCTCCGGGCGCAAGCCTCGAAATTGAAGTGGCTTTTGATGCCACCGAATTGAGTGCCGATATTTACAGCGCACAAATCCTGATCAACAGCAACGACCCGGCAACACCACAAGTAGTTGTTCCTGTTACACTTGAGGTAATGGCGGTTAACTGTTCCTATGTAGTGACAAACGACAACGAAAACAATGCCCTGGCCGGCATACCCGACTATGATATGGATGTTTATCTGTTTAAGTATGACAATATTGCACCCATCGAGTTTAATATTTTCGTATTGGATGCGGTCATCGACGAGGCACAGCTTAATTTGTATGCCTGGGATGTGGATGAAATTGATGGGGAAATCGACCACGTTTACGTTAATGGAACGCTAGTTGGCTCACTTACCGGCGCTGATGACGAATGGAGTACATCAGTGTTTTATCTTGATCCTGCGCTGATTACCACCGGCAAGAACCTTATTCAGGTTTTCATTGATGTTAATACCAACGGAAACTGGGCCGTAAATGTTGACTGGGGTCAACTGATCATCAACAACTGCATGGGCGGCAATGCATACATACGCTATGCGGAAACCGACAACTCCATGTATCCGCAAGGAGCCAACGTGGAAGTAACTGTGGAAGTAGATACCGATCTTGAGCAGCAGAATGTCATCATCGAAACCAACCTGCTCGACGAAAACAACATCAACGTGGCCGGTACTTCTACCACCCGCACCATCTCATTACAAGCCGATGAGCCGCTTACTGTTACCCTTGCCATTCCGCCCACGGCTACCCTGGGTGCCAATTATCATGCACAGGTCATCGTTTACGACGCTACTACTTATGTACAACAAGATTTGGCGCTGGTACCGTTCTTCATCTGGGGGGGGCAGGGCATCCTCAACTGCCTCGACGCGGGCTGGCATCTTATATCATCTCCCTATTTTGCTCAGGATCCCGACCTGGACGTACTGATGGCCGAGGTGAATGCAAGCGGGGCGCTGGTGATCATGCTCAACAAATACGGCATCTATTGGCCTGTCAGCAACATCAATATGCTGGGCGACTGGAATAACCACCACGGATACAAAATTAAGATGGCTAAGGCAGCATGTATTATTTGGGATGGCGATGAGGTGATGGATAAAACCGTGAATCTCGCCTCCGGTATCGATTATCTGCCGGTGCTCTCCACCGAACCAACAGCAGCCGCTGATGTTTTCAGCCAGATCGAAGGGAACCTTATTTATGCTTTCGATATCGAAAATGGATTGATTTACTGGCCGAATGGAGGCATATTCACCTTGCAGATGCTCAATCCTGGCGAGGCCTATCTGATAAATATGATGTCGGCAGGATCAGTTACCTATCCCTTTGAAAAGCAAGCTTACCAAGCTTCGCCCAACAAACTGAAGGTAATCAACAACGCACCTTATACTGTCACCAAAACCGGTAGCGCTCATTTTATTACCATCAAAGCCGAAGCCCTCCGAAATTTCAGCAACGGAGATATTGTAGCTGTCTTTAATCCACAAGGCACCTGTGTAGGAATGGCACAGTACAATGGCGATAAACAACCAATGGTACTTGCTGTGTATGCCGACGACTATACCACCGAGGCCATCGATGGCATGAGCGAAGGTGACGTAATGCAACTTGCGGTATACTCGCCTGCAACGCTGCAACAAAAGATTTTGCAGCCGGTATGGAATACTGCCATGGCAAATACGGAGCTTTTTGCAGAAAATGCATTATCTGAAGTAATCGACTTTAAAGATGCTTTGGGTGTAATTGATGCTGCTATCGATCAGATACGCATTTATCCCAATCCTTCTACCGGAATTTTCACCGTTACAGGTGCTAACGAAAGTGTTCGGTTGGAGATACTCAACACTGCCGGTCAGCAGATACAGTTGCTCGAAGCGAATGGATCAGTACAAATCGACCTTTCGGCACACGCCAAAGGCATCTATTATCTCCGTATGATTTCGCAGCAAAGCACCCGCATCCAAAAAATTGTGGTTGAATAACCACTATCAGTTCTTCCTTAAAAGAAAAAGCACCTCCTGCGTGGGGTGCTTTTTTGTAATGTGTTTTTATGGATTTTTGCATCCATTTTCAGAAATTAGGCAAACATACTATCTGGTATAAGAATGTAGCAGCAGTGCTAAAAAGGAAATTTGGCTGGTCTTTATAGAGCATCAAACTCCTCAGCGCTTAGCTTTGCTTGTTGTAAAAGTTTATGGAGTAAACCCACGCCAAGCTCCCTGTGCATGGGAACTGCAAGGGTATAAAGGTAACCGGTTTTGACGAGCATAATATGTGATCCTTTCTGCCGGGCAATGCGCCAATCGGCCCGCTGGAATTTTTCCACGGCCTCAGCACCGGAATAGACTTTATGCCGTGGACTCATATTTCAAGAGAAATCTTTTTGCGGGATTTATTGCCCTTGATGGAGGTGTCCTGGTTTTTGTCGTGCATCACCTCCAGCCACAATTCAATGGCTTCTTTTATGTTCACCTCCGCCTCCCCGAAAGTAACACCCTGTGAAAAACATCCGGGCAAAGCCGGGACTTCAGCAACATAAAATCCTGTTTCGTCCTTTTCGATGATTACATCTAATTTCATGAATTGTTGATTTATGATGTTCTTTTACAATTGCAAAGATACAAAACACAATTGAACAAACCCTGACCGCCTCTCCTGTTTTCGGCAGTCAGGATTTGAATTGATTAACCACTGTCAGTTCTTCCTTAAAAGAAAAAGCACCTCCTGCGTGAGGTGCTTTTTTGTTGCGCTGTGTTTTCGTGTTTTTCTACTTTTCTGTTTCCTGAAGAAGTTGCTCATTTTGAAAAATCAGCATCGGCTTCGTCGATTATGGAGTGTGGGAATATCCTGACAGGCTGTTTTGGTATCATCGGGTGGCAATTGCCACAGGCCATCAAACCGAAATTATAAATCAGCCTCTGCCGGGTTTTGGTGTGTTAATTTTTATGCTGAGCACAACCTCACCATTATCTATCATTTTTACAAAATAATAATCTTCGGTATAGACCGTAGCATCAAAGCTGTAGGTCTGATTGTAACCGCCCGGCTTTTCCTTTGGACTGTTGTAAAGTTCGCGCACCACGATATTGTCTATATTTACCAGGGCAATAATGATGGAACGTTCCTCATAAAGATTGTACGTAAACTCACCCGTTATAGTCACTTTATAGGCTGTGGCAGGTGTGTAGTAATTTCTTAAATAGTCGCCCTCGCCAGGTGGAGGTGGCATTTCCTGGTCGGTAAATTCAGCCACAAATGCAGCCAATTGCCGGGTCAGCGTTGTGTCGTAACCGGCGATATCATACAAATCGAAATTCCTGCACATAGCCCAAACAGCCGTTTGCGCTTCAAAGCCCCAGATCTCATCTTTTTCAATCTTACGTGTCAATGCCAAAAGGTTTGAATCGGCTAATGGACCCACTACATAAGGGATACCATCACCGGGTGCCGCATCGGTGCTTTCGGTGCACATTGCATAGATTTCTTTTTCCACCGTTTCCCCGGGAACCATCGTAAGGATTTCTTCTGCAGTCACTACAAAATTCTGGTAAGTCGAATCAATGGCAATTAGCATTAAACCATTATCGATTTTCAACATCACCTCCTTCGGGGAGTTGTTTTTAGCTTTGAAAATCAACGGATAATGATAGTGCGTACTTTTGGAATTTCCAACAATTGAAAAATCGATCATTTTCAACTGGTCAGGATTAGAAAGCGTATACATCTGGGCTTGACCCAAAAAAGCCCAAAACAAGATCGCAAACAGGAATGCAAATGATTTTTTCATACCTCAAAAATTTTGGTTAGAACTCAATTGATTTACAAAAACTTGTTATCCGAAATCAATGTAGAGGTATGATCATATTTTTTTAGGAATATTTGTGCATGATGAATCACTGGAACGGCATACGCCTGAAAATATTTTCCGGCATTACACCTAAGTCTAAAAACAGATTCTTAAAGGGGTATGATTTGGGATTATTTACACCGGCTACCGAGGGTTGGAATCTGAAACTTGCAGGGCGCAAGGCGCCAGTGACGGAGTTGCCCTTGGGGTTTGAATTTTGGAATTTGGAATTTGGAATTGTTTACACCGGTTACCGACGGTTGGGATTTCTACTTCACTCCCACATACCGCACCACCTCGCCATTTCCCAGGTGGCGTCCTTCGGTGAGGTGCACCTGCTGGCGGCACAGCATCTTTAGCTCCAGCAAACCGGCAAAGTCGCTGCGCAGTATTTCGGTGGTATAGAGCAACTGCACGTCGGGCGGGCCACCCGAATCTCGCTTAAGTTGCTCTTTGTCGAAGGCCTCAATTATCACCATCCCGCCCGGCTTTATCGCTTTTGCCAGTTGCTGATGGAATTTCTTCCGAAGAGCTTCCGGCAGATGAACATAAATGGCAGCAGCAACATCGTATTGCTCCGGTTCAGGATCAAAATCTTTGAGATCGGCTGTAGTATAATCGATGCTTACCCCGCGGCGCTGTGCAAATTCGAGGGCAATTTGCCGGGCTACCCGGCTGGCATCGAAGGCATCCACCTGCCAGCCCAGCTCCGCAGCGTATATTGCGTTGCGGCCGGTACCTTCGGCAGGCAGCAGGATTTTGCCTGGCTTTTTGAACTGCCTCAATTGCTCGGCAAAAAAAACATTGGGATGCTCGCCATAGTAAAATGCCTCGGCGGCATAGCGCGCATCCCATCTGTTGGCGTATTCTGTCATTATTTTATTTCAATAAAAAACCTACATCGCTGCCGGGTTCAAATTCCTGCGGCTCCTCACCGAAACGGAACAAGCGCATGGGCTTGCTACCCTTTAATTCAATTTTATCGTCTTCGATCCACAGCAGCGATGCCTCGCGCAGGCCGGCTACTACCGTTTCGCGATTTACCACCAGAAACTCTTCGATGCGCTGCTGACGGGTTTCGCCGCCATGACCTTCGGGGTTGGCGTCGAGGTAGTGCGGGTTGATCTGAAAAGGAATCAGTCCCAGGCAGTCGAAGCTGGAAGGCTCGGTAATGGGCATGTCGTTGGTAGTTTTCAGCGAAGGGCAAGCTACATTGCTCCCGGCGCTCCAGCCCATATAATGTGCGCCGTCGTGCACGCGGCTGCGGATGGCTTCCATTATTCCCAACTTGTGCATCATAGCCACCAGATGGAAAGTATTGCCGCCGCCAACGGCAATGGCTCTTGCATTTTTTACAGCTTCCACAGCATCCGTGGCGCGATGTATCGAATGAATCCGCAGACCCAGTTCGGCGAAAACCTGCTGCACCTTTGCTTCATACACATCGTAGGATTTTTCCAGACTTTCGTCGGATAATCCCACACCGGCATACGGAACAAACAAAATATCGTTGACGCCCGTTCCTTCCATAAATTCCTGAATGTGCTTGCGCGGCCAGCCCAGGTAAGCCTCGCCATAGTTGGTAGAGTTGCTGATTAATAAAAGTCTTCTTTTCATAATTATAAAATATTGCTGATGAATAATTGCAAATAAAGGAAAAATCCTGATGCCAGCGGCCATCGACCGTCGCGGTAAGCGCCAACTTTATTGCTGTGAAGTCAGCTTTTGGATATTTCGATCGATTACATCGTTGTATTTATCGATGCCCAGTATTTGATAAATCTGCTGTGCACACAGATAATCTTCAAGCGCCTGCCTCTCTTTTTGTTGCTGCTGGCGCTCGCCCGCCAGTTGCAGGGAATGCCAGGCCAGCTCATCCAGCGCGCGATCTGTGGCTCCCGACGAAAGAATCAGGTTGCTGTTGGTTTGTTGAAAATCGCGCGCCAACAGCAGGTATTTCAGCGCCATCTGCGGGTTGTCGGCTTTGCGGGCAGTGGCGGCTACCTTCAGATACGAATCGTAAATGCCATAACGCGCTTTGCTGAGCTGGTGAAAAAGAAACAACTCACAGTCGTCGTCGGGATGCGTATTGCAAAGCGTTTGCGCATTGCCAAGCATGAGCAGCGCCTCGTTGTAGCTTTCATTTTTCATCATCGTTCCGGCTGCCGACACATACGCCCGATAAAGCGTTTCGTCGATGGCTTCATTTAGCGAAAGCTGCATTGCTTCCGAAAGATGGCTTGTGAGCAACTGGCGCAGCAGACCGGTCAGGTTTGCCAAATCGGCATCGGTAGCAAGAAAATTGGCTGTAGCCAAATATTGCGGCTCGTAAAGGTAATGCGTGGTTTTGAGCTTTTGCAAATATTCCTGTTGCAGCCCGACAACGGTTTCCGAAGCCACCTCCAGCGCCTGCTGACTAAAAGGCTCCGCGATCCGGGCACCGGTTTGTTCGAGCAAGGTGTGCAGCCGCCGCGTCTGAGCATTCAGGCTTTTTTGATTATTAATAAAATGATCGTTATAAAAATCCGGAACCGTGAGCGACGTCTGGTATTGCTGCAATGCACTTTGAAACCTAAAGATATCGTAAGCCCTGAAAAAATCTTCCGGCAAACGGGCAGCATCATCCGGCTGGAGGCGTTCGGCTTTTCTAAGATTAAAATCCAGCAACTCATAAAAGGCCAGATAGCGATGAATTTCTACCATGCGTTTCTCGAAAGCAAGGCGGTCGGCATCGTCATACGAAAAGGCTATGTTTGAGATTTTAAATCCCTGTGCGGCCAGATTAAGCTCGTGTGCAATAATGATCGGCTCAGCGCCATTGCGGTTATCAAAATTTATTACAGCTACCGCCGCACCATCGCTGCCTACCAGCTCATAGCTGCAGCCCGAAGGCATCAGCACATCGCTCAGGTCGAAATGTTGATACAAAATGTCGCCTTCCATTTTTTGGCGCTTCAGCACCGATTGCGCCTGGTAGCTCCCTTCGGGACTTCCGGTAAGTTTTACCTCCAGCTCGTAATAGAGGGTGTATTGCGTTTTGTAAAGATTCAGATAGTTGTAGCGCGCAATTTCTTTAATGAAATAGTTGTTAAGGGCAGGAGCCGGGTTATTGGAAAAACGAAAATCGTAAGTGGCATTTTCATAAATGACCACTTCGGGAGGGTTGGCTGACAGAGCCACAGTAATGGCTG
>JAAYIU010000164.1 GCA_012523265.1 Bacteroidales bacterium
CAGATTCTGTTGGTGCCAACATAGCTGAAGGATACGCCAGATTTCATTATCTGGAGAAGATACGTTTCTATCATTTTTCCCGGGGTTCTTTATCTGAAGCAATTCAGCATTGCGCTGAATTGATGCTGGAACGAAAAATAATTGATGTCGCGCCGTTTGACGATCTAAAAAAAATACATGATTCTAGGGAAATCAAGTTGAACAATTTTATTTCGGTAACTTATAAAAATGCACAAAACAAATGAAAACACTATATCTCAACCTATTTCTATTTATTTTCCTGATCCCAAGCTATGAGGGGAATGCCCAGTCTTTGCAAGATTATTTCAAAATAGCTTCTCAAAACAACCCTGGCCTGCAGGCCGAATACAAGGAATTTGAAGCTGCGTTGCAAAAAGTGCCGCAAGTGAGTTCACTCCCCGACCCCACTTTTTCGTTCGGGTATTTTATTCCAAAAATGGGTTCGCAGCGGGCGGAGCTGACCATCAACCAGATGTTCCCCTGGTTTGGAACCCTCGGCGCAAAGGCCGATGTAGCAGCGTTATCGGCAGAAGCCAAATACCAGACATTTCTCGATGCCCGAAACCAACTGTTTTTTCAGGTTTCGGCAGCGTACTATCCTTTGTACGAGTTGCACCAGTGGCAGCAGATTGAGCAGGAAAACATCGAAATTTTGGAAGCTTACAAATCCATTGCCAACACAAAATTCAGAAACGGGTTAGCGCCCATGGTCGATGTCTTACGCGTGGACATCATGCTCGACGACGCCACCACCAATCTCGAAATCCTTAACCAAAAAGAAAAATCGCTGGTCACCACCTTCAACAAACTGCTCAACAGAGACGAAAATGCAGAAATTGAATTTCAAGATTCATTAGAAATAGAATTCGTGGAGGTGAATACCCAGAGAGATTCCCTGCTGGCCAATAACCCACTTTTGGAAGCACTCGAATTGCAAGTGCAGGCAAACAAGGCGAGCGAAAGGGCAGCACAAAAACAGGGTCTCCCACAATTGGGTGTTGGTTTGGGATATATGATTATGGATAAAAATGCCGCCGGAGGCATGACCGAAAATGGTAAAGATGTGCTCATGCCAATGGTTTCGGCGAGCATCCCCATTTTCAGAAAGAAATACAAAGCGGCCAAAAATGAAGCGCAAATGATGCAGGAAAGTTACGCCCTGCAAAAAGAAGAAACTGCCAACACGCTTGTATCAAATTACGAAACCACCTGGTTTGAACTCCAAAGTCAACAACATTTGATCGAACTCTACGACCAGCAGATACAGGTGTCGGAGCAGGCGCTGAATCTTTTGTTTAGTGCCTACAGCAACTCAGGCGAACAATTCGAAGAGGTTTTGCGCATGCAACAGCAATTATTGAAATACGAAAAAATGAAAGCCACGGCAGAAGCGCAATACATGATTGAGCTGGCCAGGCTGAAATATTTAACGGCTTATGGGTATTGATGTGATGATATGCTGATATGCTGATGTGCTAATGTGCAGATGTGCTAAAGTAGAGATAGCTATATAGACAGGTGAGGACTAACGAGGTTGATTTACTAACTTAAAAAAAACAGATAATTATGGAACGTAAAAATGAGGTTTTGGATTTAAGCTTTGGGTTTGCTTTGGAGATCATCGAATATTCAGAGCTGCTAGAAAGTAATCGGAAATATGTGATCGCACGCCAGCTTTTAAAATCGGGAACAAGTATTGGAGCCAATATCCGGGAAGCACAAAGCTGTGAAACCAGGGCTGATTTTATTCATAAACTTAAAATTGCACACAAAGAAGCTGAGGAAACCGATTACTGGCTTCTATTATGCAAAAAAGCAAAAAACTATCCATCGCCTCCTATCACTATGAAACCCATGATGCTTTCCATTGAAAAATTGCTCAATAAAATAATCGCAACTGCAAAATCTAAAAAGTAATAACCATGAAAACTAATAGAAAAACAATAGCAAGTATTATTGCCATTTTGGTAGTTGGAGGTTTGATCGGATATTTGGTCGGAAATCAACAAACCAACTCATCAACAAATCAACACATCAACTCATCATCAAATCAACAAATCAACTCATCAACACATCAGCAAATCAACACATCAGCTCAGCAAATCTGGACCTGCTCCATGCACCCGCAAATCCGGCAAAACGAGCCAGGCGATTGCCCCATCTGCGGCATGGACTTAATTCCTCTGGAAGATGAGCAGAACGCTGAAACAGACCCGATGGCCGTGAGCATGTCGGCCACAGCCATGCAACTGGCAAATATTCAAACTGCCATTGTAGGCGCTATGAACCCGGTAAAACGGGTGCGGCTTAATGGCAAAGTGAAGGAAGACGAAAGATTGGTGTATGCCCAGGCCTCGCATATTCCCGGAAGAATAGAACAACTGATGGTGAATTTTACGGGCGAATATGTAGAAAAAGGCCAGGTGATAGCGTCGGTGTATTCGCCCGAACTGGTAACAGCACAACAAGAGCTTTTCGAGGCGCAAAAAATACGGGAAACGCGGCCGCAGCTTTTCAATTCTGCCAAAGAAAAACTTAAAAACTGGAAATTGACCGATCGACAAATTGAAGAGATTTTACAATCAGGCCAGGCCGGTGCCAGCTTCGACATCCGCACCGATGTATCGGGATATGTGATTAATAAGATGGTGGATCCGGGCAATTACGTCAGTACCGGCGAAGCCATTTATCAAATTGCCGACCTGTCGAAAGTGTGGGTGCTTTTTGATGTGTACGAATCGGATATGCCCTGGATAAAAAAAGGTGATAAAGTTGAGTTTACGGTAGCTTCTCTGCCGGGTGAATCCTTTAGCGGAACGATTTCCTTTCTCGACCCTGTCATCGACCCCAAAACCCGCGTGGCCAAAGCGCGGGTAGAAGTCGCTAACCGTGGCTTGAAGCTAAAACCCGAAATGTTTGTTTCCGGCACGGTTGAAGCCGAATTGCGCAACCGCGAAAATGTAGTGGTTGTTCCCAAAACTGCCGTCATGTGGACCGGCGAGCGCTCTGTGGTTTATGTAAAAACTGCCGACGAGCAGGGAATAAATTTTAAAATGCGTGAAGTAACGTTAGGCTCTGCACTGGGCGAAAGCTACATAATAGAAGATGGCCTGCAGCAAGGCGAAGTAATTGCCGTAAACGGTACCTTCAGCATCGATGCCGCCGCCCAACTCGCCGGAAAGCCAAGTATGATGAATCCACAGGGCGGCCCGGTCATGACCGGACACAACCACAGCGCAATGGACATGGGAAGCGATACCCAAAACCAACATTCCGCAACCGACGAAAACACCCGTCCAAAGACAACGAGCAAAGCAACTGACACCGATCCCAAATTCATCGCGCAGCTTACCCGCGTTTACGATGCCTACATCAACATGAAAAATGCTTTTGTGGATACCGATGCGAAAAAGGCAAGCGCTAAAGCTAAAGATGTAATGGCAGCCGTTGACAACGTAAACATGGAATTGCTAAAAGGCGATGCCCATTTATTATGGATGGATCAATCGAAAAAATTAAACAGCGCCTTAAAGGTGATAAGCCAATCATCCGATATAGATGAACAACGCAAAGCATTCCACCGTTTTAATCAGGCACTTTACAACAGCCTGAAAACCTTTGGCCTGGATGGAAAAATCATCTATTATCAATACTGCCCCATGGCTTTCGATAACCAGGGTGCTTACTGGCTAAGCGAAATCGAAGAAATAAGAAATCCCTACTTTGGGGAGGTGATGCTCAAGTGTGGAGAAACAAGGGAAGTGATTAAATAATTACAAAAACTAAAATCAAACCATGAAATATTCTGTAAAATCAGGATCCGCGATTATCCTGTTACTCGCCCTAGTATCCGCTGCAACAGCCCAAAATATGCTCCTGATTCCTGACACATTAATGGGCAACAACTTTACCCTTACGCTCGAAAACCATGAGATGCAAATTTTCCCCGGCACAGCTACCGAAACCATGGGTGCAAACGGTCCTATTCTGGGGCCTGTGCTCATCATGGAACAAGGCGAAGAAGTCAGCATCGAGGTAATCAATCAGCTCGAAGATACTACCACCATGCACTGGCACGGCATGCACGTGCCGGCTGCAAGCGATGGCGGACCTCATTCAGTTATCCCGCCAAATACCTCATGGAATCCCGTTTTCACCATCCTGGATAAAGCCGGAACTTATTGGTATCACCCACACTTGCACGCCAGAACAGATAAACATGTTTCAAAAGGTATTGCAGGCCTCATCATAGTTAAGGATGCCGAGGAAGCCGCCCTTGAACTTCCACGCACTTATGCTGTGGACGACTTTCCGGTGGTGATCCAGACCAAGTGTTTTGATGAGAACAATCAAATCATGGTACATTCCAATTCGGATGATGTATTGATGGTGAATGCCACGATCGATCCCTTGCTAGAGTTACCTGCTCAGGTGATCAGGCTTCGTTTGCTCAATGGCTCATCCCAAAGGGTTTTTCAGTTGGGATTGAGCAACAATACGGGATTTTACCAGATAGCCAGCGACGGTGGCTTGCTAAGTCATACCAATCCGGTGAACCGTCTCAGGCTTGCTCCGGGCGAAAGGGCAGAAATATTACTCGACCTGACAAACATGCAGGGCAGCGATATTCAGCTTATGAGCTATGCTTCCGAGCTTCCCAATGGCATGTATGGAGCCACTTATCCCGGCCTGATGCCCATGATGACACTCAACGGGTACAACCCAAACCCCATGAACGGCAGCGACTTCGTGGTATTAAACATGCATGTTACCAATCCCACTGCAAACCCAATCACAACTCTTCCTGGTAATCTTGTTACGCTCTATCCAATTCCCGAATCGCAGGCAAACATCACCCGCACGCTTATATTCACACCTGAAACGATGGGTCCCAATGCACTTAATGGCAAGTTTCTTATCAACGGACAAAGTTTCCATATGGATAGCATAAATTATAACATCCCGCTTGACAACATCGAAATTTGGACGCTTACCAATCAATCACCCATAGCGCACCCTTTTCACATCCACGATGTACAGTTTTTTGTACTCGACAAAAACGGGATAGCACCGCCGGCCAGTGAAGCCGGCCGAAAAGATGTGGTACTGGTGAACGCGATGGAAACAGTTCGCTTTATTGCACAATTCAGCGACTACGCCGACGATGAAGTTCCCTTTATGTACCATTGCCACATGCTGCTACACGAAGATGAAGGCATGATGGGTCAGTTCCTGGTTACCGACAACAGCACAGGCTTCAACAGCAATGAAAACAGCTCCTCCGGTTTTTCGGTCATGCCCAATCCGGTGATGGATAATGTGCTCATTATCCGGCCAGACAATGCTGATTTTAATATTAATAAAATAATCTTTTATGATGAAAGCGGCAAGGCCATCCGCCAAAATTCGATTCGATCCACAGGAGGGCAAATAGTTCTGGATGTTTCGGATTTAACGCCAGGACTTTATCTGCTCGAACTCTCGGGAGATAATGGTAAGGAAGTAAAGAAGATAATTATTCAAAAATAAAATGGATATCCATATCAAAAATATGGTGTCTAATCGGTGTATAATGGTAGTCTCCGATATTTTTAAGGATGCTGGCATTGTGGATGCCCGTGTGGAACTGGGAAAAGTTTCGTTGCCCGAAACTCCCGAGCAGGAGACACGCAACAAAATAGAAAAAGAACTTCAAAAAGCCGGTTTCGAAATCATCGAAGACACCAAAAGCCGCATGATAGAAGATATCAAAAAAGAAGTTATCGACATTGTCTACTACCATACCGATCCGATGAAAGTTAACTTTTCGGCCTATCTTGCCGACAAGCTCAATAAAGATTACAACTATCTGAGTTCTCTGTTTTCGTCGGTAGTGGGCACTACTATCGAAAAATACCTGATCAACCTCCGGATCGAAAGAGTAAAAGAGCTGCTGGTGTATGATGATAAGACATTAAGCGAAATTGCTTATGAGATGGGCTATAGCAGTGTGGCGCATTTATCCGGCCAATTCAAACGAATCACAGGTTTTACACCCTCATGGTTCAAAAAACTGGCCGATAAAAAAAGAGTATCCATAGATAAAATCTGATCGACCTGAAAACTATGCAAAAGATAACAGAAATTATGTAATGCCCTGGTAAGCTGCCCATTGTATATTTGCAATATTGTTAAACCATTTAAATAATTATAATTATGAGAAATTTAGTAAAATCAATCTTAGCTATTGTAATTGTGCTGACAGGTTTTGGAAACCTGTATGCGCAAAATAAGACTTCGAAAACCGAAGAATTCAAAGTTTACGGCAACTGCGGCATGTGTGAAGCCCGCATCGAAAAAGCCGCCAAATCGCTCGACGGCGTAAGCACCGCCGACTGGAACAAGGAAACCAAGATGATGGAGGTAACATACGATCCGGCTAAAATAGAAGTGATGGACATTCATAAAGCCATCGCCAAGGTTGGCCACGATACCGACAAGGTAAAAACCGATGACAAAGTTTACGATGAGCTCCCGGGTTGCTGCCAGTATGAGCGGAAGAATATGATGAAAGATGACGGTAACCACGACGGCCATCATCATTAATCTGATTTGATAGAAAAAGCCTATTGCTTTATGACAGGCTTTTTTTTGCTGTTCTTACTTTAAGGTTGTAAAAGGCATTACTCACAAGTGTGCAGCCATTTCCACAATGTTAACAGTGTTACACACAATGTTTTTTTTTATTTGACTGATAATTCAAAAAGATAACGGTTTTCAGTTTTTGTTGGGCTTTCCGGCATGCTTTTTTTCACCCATCAATCATAGAATAATATTGACATGGATATACAAACCAATAATTTTGACAAAATGAAACGTCGCTGTTTTTTAGAATACAGTGCTAAAGGATTGGTTGGTATAGCATTAATACCCTCACTTGCATTTTGCCAGAACAACGGTCAACAAAAAACAATTCGGGGAAATTACACAATAAACGAAAACTTTGAAGCCGACACCGAAATCGAATTAACCGCCGTACCATCAGAGCTACAACTCTTCCCGGGCAGCAAAACCAATATCTATTCCTACCAATCCAAATTAATAACCGGCCAACAGGCCTCACTCCAAAAACTCCCGACGTCTTATCTTGGCCCCGTTATCCGCGTGAAACCAGGACAAAATATTCGCATCCGCTTTAAAAACCAGCTCCCGCGCGAAAGCGTAATCCATTGGCACGGGCTGCACCTTCCGCCCCAAATGGATGGCCATCCTATGTACGCGATAGATAAAGGGGAACAATACATTTATGAATTTGAGGTAAACAATCGCCCCGGAACCTACTGGTTCCATCCGCATCCCGATAAAATTACCGGCCCGCAGGTGTACCAGGGTCTGGCCGGAATGTTTATAGTTGAAGGCGATAACGCTGATTTGCCTTCCGGCGAATACGACATCCCGTTGATTATCCAGGACAGAACTTTCGATGATAATAATCAACTGGTTTATCTGCAAAATAACCGGATGGCGCAAATGGAGGGATTTTTGGGAAATCAAATCATGATAAATGGCTCGCCGGAACGAACAATCGAGGTTTCAAAATCTACTTACCGGTTTCGGGTATTAAACGGTTCTAACGCGCGCATTTACAAACTGGCCTGGGATGACGGCACGGATGTTATTGTAATTGGCACGGATGGCGGACTTTTGGAAAAGCCCATCAAAAAACCCTACCTGATGCTTGCTCCGGGCCAACGTGCCGAAATCTGGAAAGATTTTCCCGATGCCGGCAACGAAGTGCAGTTGCAAAGCTTCGCATTCAACGACGGCACCTCCATGGGAATGGGAGGTAGAATGATGGGCGGCGGCATGCAGTCAGGTGGCGTAGAAAACGGAATCGCGTTTAATTTGGTTCGTTTCAAAATCACCAAAAGTGGGAGCATCCGCAAAACATTACCGGCCTTTTTATCATCCATAAAAAAAATAGACCGGGCAGAGGCTGTCAATCCTGACTCACCCCGCCAATTCCATTTTTTCAATCAACGCATGCGATGGGTTATTAATGGAGAAACATTTGGGATGACCGAAGTGGCTGATTGGGAAAAAGTGAAACTGGGCACTACCGAAATCTGGGAATTTATTAATGGCGATAATGGTCGCAGAATGGGAATGATGAGCGATATGATGCGCATGCCTCACCCCGTTCATATCCATGCCGTGCAATTTCAAATTGTGGAAAGGGATGTTTCCCAAATGGACCGGGGAGTCTGGGAAACGGTAAACGACGGTTTTGTGGACGAAGGCTGGCAAGATACCTTTCTGCTCATGCCCGGGATGAAAGTAAAGATAGCATTGAAATTTGAAGACTACACAGGAATATTTGTCTATCACTGCCACAACCTCGAGCACGAGGACATGGGAATGATGCGAAACTATGAAGTAATAGCATGACGAATAAAATCAAAAAACGGTATAACCGTATTGCCGGGTTGTACGATATGATGGAAGCACCAATGGAGGGCATGTTCTCGAAATGGCGCAAGCAAATGTTGAAAGATGCATCCGGGAAAACACTGGAAGTAGGAATCGGAACGGGAAAAAACATTCCTTACTATCCGGAAAATGTTGATTTAACAGGAATTGATTTCAGCGAAAAAATGATTTCAAAAGCCAAAGAGAAAGTAACCGAAAGTAAAAATATTCAATTACTGGAAATGGATGCCCAGCAAATGCAATTTGACGATAATACATTCGATACAGTAGTGACATCGTGCGTGTTTTGCTCGGTGCCCGACCCCGTGCAGGGACTAAAAGAAATAAGAAGGGTATGTAAGGACGGTGGTAAAATTTTGATGCTCGAACATGTGCGCAGCAATAAAAAAGTAGTTGCCCCGCTAATGGATGCCTTTAATTTCATTCCATTACATCTGTACGGAGCGAACATTAACCGCGAAACATTCCAAAACCTGCTGAGAGCCGGTTTTCAACCTGAAAACATTGAGGCTGAAAATTTATGGCTTGATATTGTAAAACTCATCCGGATAATTAACATGAAAAAAAATATATAAAACTTTCTAAAAATTATGTAACAGCTAAAAGCTTAATTACCACGTAATTTGTATTATAAATTTAAAATTTCAAAACCATGAAAAAGTTAATGATTATTGCAACAACCCTCCTTTTTATGGCAGGGTACACAGTAAACGCTCAAACGAGCCAAGACTACAACAAACAAGACCAAGCCCGACAACAAGGCATGATGATGCAAAAAGGCGGAATGATGCAGGGCGGAATGATGAACAATGGCATGTGCCCCATGTGCGGCCAGATGATGAATCAGGATATGCCTATGCAAAAGTACATGATGATGGTAAATCAAATGCCCAACATGCAGCAACAACTATCGCTTACCGATGCCCAGGCAGATCAACTGTATGATTTACAGGCCAGCTTTAAAAAACAGCAAATCGACTTCCAGTCGGAGCTACGCAAAAAACAGATGAAGCTCAAAAGTCTGTTGGCAGATAACGCCTCCGCCAGCCAGGTAAAAGAACAAATGAAAGCTTGCTCCGAAACCCGTATTAACATGGGAATAGCTGCCTACGAAACGATAGGTAAAATGAAAGCAGTGCTCAACAGCGATCAAAAAGAGCAACTGAAAAGCAGAATGATGCAGATGCAAAGCCAGGATGGCATGATGAATCAGGGTCAGGACGGGATGATGCAAAACCGTGGCGGCATGATGCAAGACAGAGATAATAATTAAAAAAAGAAAGGAGTAATAGTATGATGGATGGATATGGAAACCATGGATGGGGAATGGGAATGGGAATGGGCTGGTGGTGGGTGATTGGTGTGGCGATTTTAGTTGCAATTATTTGGTTTGCGGCAAAAGCTGTAAATAAAAACAATGGCCCGCAACTACCTCCCAGCAGATCTCCGCTCGACATTCTCAAAGAGAGATACGCCAGAGGTGAAATAGATAAAGCTGAATTTGAAGACCGCAAAAGAGATTTGATGTAGAAATAATTTTACAAACCGGGGCAATGGATAGCCTTGCCCCGGTTTAAAATTAAAAATGTAAAATCATGAACATAACAATAGCAGCAACCAAAACATGTAACCATCGACCCTTGCTTGAAGAACAATTGCAGGACGCCGGATTGCAATACAAATTGCAATATTTTGAAGACCACCCGGAGCTGGTTGAAAAGTACCGTTTAAAAACCTCGCCATTGCTGATCGTTGAAGACGAATTGGTTTCGGCGGGTATGCCCGAGAGCGGGATAGTTGAAAGCTTAAAAAAAACGTAACTAAAATCAGATCATCATTATGAAAAGTAAATCATTCAACAAATCGAAAATTTAAAATAAAACAACCATGAAATATTACATCGAAAAAACAACAAACTATACCTTTGATGAGGCTGTAGAAAAAGTTACCGAAGAACTCAAAAAAGAAGGCTTTGGCGTATTGTCAGAAATAAATATTCACGAAAAGCTCAAGGAAAAGCTGGACGTGGATTTCAGAAAATACCGGATTTTGGGTGCCTGCAACCCACCCAAGGCCTATGAAGCCCTTCAGGCAGAAAACAAGATCGGCACCATGCTGCCCTGCAACGTAATTGTGCAGGAGCTTGAATATGGCAAAACAGAAGTGGCCGCCGTGGATCCGGTAGCCTCTATGAGGG
>JAAYIU010000281.1 GCA_012523265.1 Bacteroidales bacterium
ACCACCAAAAGCGAGCGCACCACCCGCGTCATCGACTTCGACCAGGACGGTAGCATGGAGCAGAAGAAGCGGGAAGGATATTTTTAGCATGGCGCAAGGCGCATAGAGCATGGCGCAAGACGTATGGTGCGGGGAGTGGCTCACGGAGAATGTATGTTTTGTAAAGGATTAGAGATATTATAGGACACCAGAGCGTGGCGCATGGCGCATTTAGCAGAGAGCATGGCGCATGGCGCGGTAAATGGCTCACTTAGGATGTATGTTTTGTAAAAGATTAGAAATTTTATAAGACACCAGCGCGTGGCGCAGAGAGCATGGCGCTTAGTATAGGGCGCTTAGTATAGGGCGCTTAGAGTGGGAACGACAGGTGAGTCATTGGTTTTAAAAAAGATAAAAGAATTTATAAAATACCAATATTTCTATGACAAGATTTAGGTTTGAGCTAATGGAAATATGGAAATTTGCCAGCGAAATTTCTAATCATCTTTTCGATATAGCCGATCTTTTAACCGAAAAGAAGAAATACAGATTTGCTGAGCAATTAAATGCGGCAGCCATGAGTATTACCAATAACATTGCTGAAGGTTCCGGCTCTTATTCTGATAAGGATTTTGCTAATTTTTTGAATATTGCAAGACGATCAACATTTGAATGTGCCAATATTATCGCCATAACTTTTATGAGAGGATACATTCCCGAAGAAGTTAAGGAGAAGCATTTCGAAAAATTGCATCATCTAAGCAGTATGATCTCCAATTTCAGAAAAACCCTCCTCAAAACAACTGATAAATAATTTTTAATGTGCTAACTGGTGGTAGAGCGTTTGGCGCATATAGCTTGGTACAAACAGTCGAAAGCTAACAGTTATTAGGTTTTTAATCTTACTGATCTTTAATCGAAAATAAGAAATACAAATTTGCAAAGCACTTGAATGCTTCAGCTGCAAGCTGATCTGTACCACGCACCACGCACCATGCACCATGCGCCAAGCGCCAAGCGCCATGCACCATGCAACTTCAAAAACAAACTCTCAAAACATGAAGCAAACTCACTCACTTGATATCAAAGCTTTCCTTGATCAGGATCAAAACAAAGACCTGCTGCGTATTCTTACGGCTGGTTCGGTTGACGATGGTAAAAGCACGCTCATTGGTCGGTTGCTCTTCGACAGCAAGCGGCTGTATGAAGACCATCTGCAGGCGCTGGAGCGCGACAGCAAACGCATCGGCCATGCCGGCGACGACATCGACTACGCTCTGCTGCTCGACGGCCTCAAAGCCGAACGCGAACAAGGCATTACCATCGATGTAGCCTATCGCTATTTCTCGACCAACAAGCGCAAGTTTATCATCGCCGACACCCCCGGCCACGAGCAGTACACCCGCAACATGGTCACCGGTGCCTCCACTGCCAACCTGGCCATCATCCTGATAGATGCCCGAAAAGGCGTGATTACACAAACCCGACGTCATACTTTTATCGTTTCCCTGCTGGGGATAAAACATGTGGTGTTGGCTGTCAATAAAATGGATTTGATGGATTACAGCCAGGAGGTGTTCGATAACATCTGCAACGACTACCGCAACTTCATCACCGGCCTCGATATTCCCGACATCAATTTTATCCCGCTCTCGGCGCTCAAAGGCGACAATGTGGTCGACATCACCGACAGGATGCCATGGTACCACGGGAAAAGCCTGCTCGAATTTCTTGAGACGGTGCATGTGGGCAGCGACCGCAACTTCAGCGACCTGCGCTTTCCGGTGCAGTATGTCAACCGTCCCACGCTTACCTTCCGTGGATTTGCCGGACGCATCACCTCCGGCATCGTGCGCAAAGGCGACACGGTGATGGCCTTGCCCTCGCGGCAGACCAGCACAGTAGAAAGTATCGTTACCTACAACGGCGAACCACAGATGGCTTTCCCGCCACAGTCGGTTACACTTACCCTTGCCGACGAAATAGACATTTCGCGCGGCGAAATGCTCGTGCATCCCGACAATATGCCGCTCATCGGCCGTCATCAGGAGGCCATGCTGGTATGGATGGACGAAAAGCCACTCGAC
>JAAYIU010000310.1 GCA_012523265.1 Bacteroidales bacterium
AACCTTATTACTTCAATAAAATTCGCGGCCATTCGCTTAATTGTCGGAAATTTGTGGACAGAAGATTGTTTTACAAAATCCCTTCTTTAAGGATGTCGTGGAGATGAATGATGCCCACGTATTGGCCCTGCTCGGTGGCGATAAGCTGCGTGATGTTGTTTGTGCGCATGATGTCGAGGGCGTGTGCTACCAGCGTTTCGGCTTCCACGGTTTTAGGATTGCGCGACATAATATCTTCTGCCGTAAGATTCTCGGCGCTTTTTCCCTGCTGTATCATTCGGCGCAGGTCGCCATCGGTGATGATGCCTGCCAGTTGTCCGTTGTGCATTACGGCAGTCGCCCCCAGGCGTTTCGAAGAGATTTCGATAATTGCGTTTTGTACAGGTGTGTTGTGCTGCACAAGGGGTTTCTCGTTGTTGACATACAAATCTGCTACGCGCAGGAAGAGTTTTTTGCCGAGCGCTCCGCCCGGATGCACCATGGCAAAATCGCGGATGGTGAAGCCGCGGTATTCGAGTAGGCACACCGCCAGCGCATCGCCCATAGCAAGCTGCGCGGTGGTGCTGGAGGTGGGCGCCAGATTGTTGGGGCAGGCTTCGTGTGCTACGGCTGTGTTGATGATAAGATCGGCCTGCCGGCCCAGATAAGAGTCGCGTTGGCCAGTCATTGCGATGAGTTTGTTGCCCGCGAGTTTTAAAAACGGGATCAGCACTTTTATTTCGGGCGTGTTTCCGCTGTTGGAGATGCACACAATTACATCCTCCTTTCTGATTGCCCCCAGATCGCCATGAACGGCATCGGCAGCATGGATAAAAATAGCAGGCGTGCCGGTGGAATTTAGCGTGGCAACAATCTTATGCCCGATGATGGCGCTCTTACCGATACCGGTTATCACTACCCGACCCTTACAATGAAAAATAGTTTTGATACTGGTGTAGAAATCTTCATCTACATATTCTTTGAGTTGTAAAATAGCGTCAGCCTCCGCCTGAAGCGTGTTTCGGGCGATTTCCTGTATTTGGGTGCGGGTGAGTTTCATCATTAAAAAAATAAAGAGAAAATAAAAAAGGTTAAATACTGTCGGCAAAACTACTGGTTTATCATCAAATAGCTTTATTTTTAGGTTTGCAAAAAAAGGAGAGATTCTGACGCTAATTAGCTGTTAAATAATGTAAGCAGCAGCATTTGTCGGCCTTTCTCGAAAAAATGAATTAGATTTGTCTTGTTTGCTTAAAGATGGAATTAATAATCACCGCAAAATAGAAATAATAATCAACAGCGCTCGTTCGCGTGCAGCTACAACTACTAAGAATATTAAAAACTCGCTAACTGACTAAAGAGCAGTAACAACACATCGAATTATGTTTAACCACGAACCGACACTTACCGAGGCCAAAAACTTGCCGCTACACAAAGTGCTCAAACGCATTTTTGGTTTCGACAGCTTTAAGGGCAAGCAGGAAACAATCATACAAAATTTACTTCAGGGCAACGATACCTTTGTCATCATGCCCACCGGCGGCGGCAAATCTATGTGCTACCAGTTGCCGGCTATTATACAGCCAGGCACAGCCATCGTCATTTCGCCGCTCATTTCGTTGATGAAAAATCAGGTGGATGCCCTGCGCAACTTTGGCTCCAAGCCCGGGATTGCCCATTTTATGAATAGTACCCTTACCCGCGGTGAAATAACGCAGGTAAGGGAAGACCTTACCAACGGCCTTACCAAGCTGCTTTATGTAGCTCCGGAATCACTGACCAAACTGGAAAATGTGGAATTTCTCAAAGGCATCAACATTTCGTTTTATGCCATCGACGAGGCGCACTGCATCTCGGAGTGGGGACATGATTTCCGCCCGGAATACCGCAGGCTGCGCCCCATCATCGACGCAATAGGCCAGGATGTGCCTGTGATAGCCCTTACCGCTACTGCTACTCCTAAAGTGCAGCACGACATCCTGAAAAACCTCGACATCCTCGACGCAACCGTTTACAAAACATCATTCGACCGCCCTAATCTTTATTATGAGGTGCGGCCCAAAACTTCCGACGTCATCAAGGATGTCATCAGATACATCAAAAATAATTCAGGAAAATCAGGTATTGTGTATTGCCTGAGCCGTAAAAAAGTGGAAGAACTTGCCGAAACACTGCAAGTGAATGGCATCAAAGCTTTGCCCTATCATGCAGGACTTGATGCAGCTACCCGGCGCAACAACCAGGACAAGTTCCTGATGGAAGAGGTGGATGTAATTGTGGCTACCATTGCTTTTGGAATGGGCATCGACAAGCCTGACGTACGTTTTGTGATTCATCACGACATGCCCAAAAGCCTCGAAGGCTACTATCAGGAGACCGGACGTGCCGGCCGCGACGATGGAGAGGGAAACTGTATTACATTTTACAGCTACGACGACATTCAGAAACTCGAGAAGTTTATGAAGGGAAAACCGGTAGCAGAGCAAGAGATCGCGCAGCAACTGCTGCTGGAAACTGTTTCGTATGCCGAATCGTCGATATGCCGCCACAAGCAGTTGCTTCATTACTTTGGTGAAGACCTCCAGTCGGAAAACTGCGGCGCC
>JAAYIU010000465.1 GCA_012523265.1 Bacteroidales bacterium
CATTTAAACGGGCCAGCCTAAAAATATTTTTAAATACACGACTCTCAACAAGATTGAATTTTGGGAGTTATTAGACCGGACTCATTAATAAATCGAAATTACATCTTTTAAAGACTCGATGCTACTGATCTCACTACGGCTTCTTTTGGTTTAAAAACCGGCGCCCACATAATATTTGGCCTGACCGGTGAAACAAAACAAATGATGCTTGAGGAAGCGGAGATTTTGTTAGGGTTGCCGCTCACCACTTTAAAACTGCATCAGCTTCAAATTGTCAGGAATACAAGAATGGCGAAGGAATTTGTTGCTGATCCCGGACAGTTCACATTTCTCAGCCTGGAGGAGTACATCGACTTGGCAATCGGGTTCCTTGAAAAGCTTTCTCCGGAAATTGTTATCGAAAGATTTGCCGGAGAAGTGCCTCCGCGTTTTTTAAGTGAACCAAATTGGGGGGTCATAAGGTACGATCAGGTTTTACAAAAAATTGAAAAGAAACTTGCAGAACGTAATAGCTGGCAGGGAAAAAGAGAATTCAAAAATAGGAATATTTTTCAAACCAAATTGTAAAATCGCAAAAATTTTCACAAACTACACTTTTCAATCTTGCTGACCTTGAAAATATTAAAAAGCAGATGTGAATTTCAATTTAAACGAGACTTCAAACGACGCTGTATTGCTTTTGCGTAGAAAAGTTGTAAAATTCCATCAACTACAGATTATTAAAAATACGGTGATGGAACGACAATATCGGCGGCAGCCAGAAGATTTTAGATTTTTTAACCTCGACGAATACATCGATCTGGTCATCGATTTTTTGGAGCTGCTTAATCCCGCTATCGTTGTCGAAAGGTTTGCTGGTGAGGTGCCTCCGCGATTCATTACCGGCCCTCACTGGGGTTCGTTGCGCTACGATCAGATTCTTAATGCCATCGTAAAGCGACTCCTGCAACGTAATACTTGGCAGGGACGCGCGTTAGAATCTTTGTCAAAATGGAGATATTTTTAGTGTTAGTAAATTTCAAATGTTTACTTTTGCATTTAATTCGTTTAAACCTTGTTTCAATAATTTTATAAATCTAAATCAAAAAACATTATGCTTAAAAAGTTACAAATGATCGTAGTGCTGGTGGCAATCTCCTTTGCCGCTGTTGCACAGGATTGGATCGAAGTGAACTCAGGCCTTGCCAATGGACGCGGTGTTGGTCAGTTTTCGGTAGGTATGAATGATGGCGATGCCATCTGGGGTGCCGCTATCGACGGTACCGGAGCCATTGTGGATGCTTTTACCCGCTCTACCGATGGTGGCCAGACCTGGACAGCAGGCACTTTTAATGCCGGCACAGGCCTCTCGATGATGTTTGCCATCGATGCCAACACCTGTTGGGCTATCTTTAATACAGGTGCCAACCAGGGACTTTACAAAACCACTGACGGTGGCACCACCTGGACGAAAAAAGGCGGCGTTTATGGCGCCAGTTCTTTTGCCAACGTTGTTCATTTTTTTAATGATAATGATGGCTTTGCGCAAGGCGATCCAGTAGGTGGATATTTTGAATTGTACACCACAAACGACGGTGGCGAATCCTGGACACGCGTACCACAAGCCAACATTCCTGCACCTACAACCGGTGAGTACGGAATTACCGGCAACTACTGTGGCATTGGCAACAGCATTTGGTATGGTACTAACGCTGGCCGTGTATTCTACAGCTCCGACAAAGGAATGACCTGGGGTGCTACCCTTACTCCTTTTGGCGCTACCAATGTTGTTCAGCCGCTATTCAAAAACGAAAATGTAGGCATTGCCTTCCGTTCGTATCTGGATATGGGTCTGGAGCCAACACTCAACGTTACCACCGATGGCGGCGTTACCTGGTCAGCATTAAACGTTACCGGTGACATGCGCGCCCGTTGGTTCGACTACCTCCCCGGAACTACAGGAACATGGGTGGGCAGTTCTGCCGAAGCCGGTGCAGAGGGCATTAGTTATACCATCGACGATGGCGCCAACTGGAACGACCTTACAGTAGGCGTTCCTGTATTGGCTCCCGAATTTGTCGACAACCAGACTGGCTGGGCCAGCACTTGGGTTGCAAATAACTCTGGTGGCATTCTTATTTACAATGGCGCCCCAATTGGCGGCGGCAGTGGTGCTGAAATTACCGAAGACTTCGAAGCCTACAACGCAGGCGGAAAACTTGTACAGCAAGCCTTGGCACAAGGTATCGACTACTGGACCTGCTGGAGCGGCGACGGTGGCGCCGGTGGCGCTGAAGACGCTACTGTAACTACTGATCAGGCTAACAGCGGCAGCAATTCGATAAAGATCGATGGTACCAACGACCTGGTGATAAAACTTGGCGACAAAACCGGTGGTAAATATTCCTACGAATTTTACATGTATGTACCCACTGGATTTGTTGGTTATTACAACGTGCTGCAAAGCTGGACTCCCGGCGGAAGCGGCGCTACCTGGGGTTTGGAAGTTTATTTCGATCCGGGCGGAATTGCCAAAATTACCGCAGCCAACACTACTCCTTACGAAACCTTTAACTATGCCTACGACACTTGGCTGCATATCGAGAACATCATCAACCTGAATACCGACCAGGCTTCCATCGTTGTAGATGGTACCGAGGTAGCTTCATGGGAATGGAGCATTGGTGCTTCAGGAAGTGGCATCAACGCATTGGCTGCCGGCGACTTTTATGCTGCTGCTACCAACGGAACACCAAAATTCTATGTCGACGATGTTCAGCTTATCGAGCTGGAACCTGCCGTAGGCCCTGCCGAAATCACTGTAAATCCTGCCTCCTTCAACATCGAGCTGGAAGCCGGCGCCTCTACCACCTAAACCCTTACCATCGGCAACGACGGTATTGCCAAACTCGTTTGGGCCGCTTATCCCAAATACACACTCGGCAAAAGTGCAGCCAACTTTAAGCCTGTTGATTATTCTAACATCAGTATCCCCGAAGTTGGTGTTGTAGAAACCACTGGCGCAGCCAGCCCTAATGCTACCGACGACCAGGTGATTTTACATTATGACGGCGACAATGCCAATGCCGTAGGTCTTACCACCGGCGGTTCTTTTGAAGTTGCTGCCAGATTCCCGGTAACAACCACCAACAACTACATTGGCTTGTTAATTTATGAAGTTCAGGTTTGGGTAAATGACTTTGTTACTGCCAGTGCTATCAAGATTTATGGCCATGGCACTGAGGGGCAGGCTGGTGAGCTTTTGTATGAACAAGACTTCACGGCTACAATTGGTTGGAACAACGTAGGTCTTAATACACCTATCCCCATCACTGGTGGCGATCTTTGGGTTTCGCTTGCCCTCTCGCATAATGAAGGATTATTCGTAGCAGGCTGCGATGCGGGTCCCAATGTTCCCGATGGCGACTGGTTCAAGTCGGGTGCTGCCTGGGTGCCAATGCACGTGGCCAATCCCACCCTCACAGCCAACTGGAACATCCGCGCCGTAGCCGAAGGAACTCCTGCGTCGGGCTTTATGACACTAAATCCGGCTTCAGGCCAGATAAATTCGGGCAACACGACCGACGTTACCGTTACTTTTGATGCCGATGGTATGACCACGGGAACCTACAATGCCAATATCGTTCTCAACAGCAACGACCCGGTAACGCCGCAAAAGATGGTTCCGGTAACGCTCAACGTTACCAGTGCTGTCAACTTCCCGGAAATCAATGTAAATCCGACATCCCTGGAATTTGCACTTGGTTATAACTCCCAGGAAACCCAGGCCTTGAATGTTTCAAATGTTGGTAATATCGATCTTAACTTTATTTTGAGCCGTACCTATGGTGAAGATGCACTTGCACCTGTAACCACTCCGGTGGAAGAATACATAAATGTAATTAACCCTGAGCAGCTTAGCCTTGCCAACACCGCCAATCCGACTCCGTCGCCCAACGTTACCGATGATGCGGTAATACGTTACGACAATGGTGTTAACGATGATGCTATCGGACTAACCGGGGGTGGTACCTTCCAGGTTTCAGCCTACTGGCCTGCTGCCACGATGGAACAATATGCAGGTATGGAGCTTACATCTGTCGAAATTTATGTCAACGATCCCCCTTCTTCCTGTATCCTTAAAATTTACGGTCAGGGAACTGCTACCACTCCGGGTCCGGTGCTGCACCAACAGACACTTTCGGTTAATCCGGTTGCATGGAATAACATCGTTCTTTCAACCCCGGTTTCTATTACCGGCAATGATATCTGGATTGGCTACGAAGTAACCCATGATGCTGGTTTATTTACTCCTGGTTGTGATGCAGGCCCTGCTGTGGCAGGCTTTGGCGATATGATTTCGCTGGATGGCGTCAGCTTCGAGCCCATGTCGGGCTTAGGCCTTAACTACAACTGGAATATTGCTGCTACCCTTAGCGGTGAAGTTCAGGTGGACTGGTTGAGCATCAGCCCAATGTCGGGTGTAGTTGCCCCTGGCGAGATGCTTGCTATTGGTGTTACAGCCGACACAGAGCCCTTTGGTGGCCCAACAGATGAAACTTATTATGCTTCTATCTGGATTGAATCCAACGACCCGGCCACTCCAATGTTGGAAGTGCCCGTAACGCTTGAATTCCCTGTAGGAATGAGAGACCTTTACAGCGATGCTTATATGATGATGTTCCCCAACCCTGCCAACAACATGGTTAACCTTTCGACCAACTATGCCATGAGCAATGTCAAAGTTGTTAATCAACTGGGTCAGGTAGTGCTGGAGCAAACACCAAACAGCAAAACAGTAATTGTAAATACAGCTCAACTCCAGGCGGGTGTTTATTTTGTGAAGGTTACCTCCGAAGCCGGACAATCCACTCACAAGCTGGTTATCGAATAATTGGTTTTCATAATTTAAATTTTTCTAAAAAGTCCCGGTATATTTGCCGGGACTTTTTTATTGCCTATGAACCACATTAACTTTTTTGAAAAGGTGTATCAGGTGGTGGTGCTGATTCCGTATGGTCGCGTTACCAGCTACGGTGCCATCGCGCGTTATCTTGGCATGGGCGGTTCGGCGCGAATGGTAGGCTGGGCCATGCGGGCATCGCACACGCAAGTTGGCAATGTGCCGGCACATCGTGTGGTAAACCGCAACGGTATGCTCACCGGCAAACATGCCTTTGGTGGTCCCGACGTAATGCAGCAGTTGCTCCAAGCCGAGGGTATAAAAGTGGTGGATGATAGAATTGTTGATTTCGTAAAACACTTCTGGGACCCCGCGAAGGAGCTTGAGCGTTAGGATGCAATATTTTAAAACACCAGTGGACGATGTTTCTGCACGATATTGAATATCGCTTGCCATTTCGACTGGAAAATTCAGAAATTCTAACCCATCGTAAAGTTATTGTCGCATTTTTTAGATTTCTCCCTCCAGATTTGCTTCGCAAATCTTTCAGTCGAAATGACACGAATTTGTGTGTAGGGGCGGGAGGCTCAG
>JAAYIU010000072.1 GCA_012523265.1 Bacteroidales bacterium
AAAGTCTTTAGAACGTTGAAGTTTCGAGGTCCTGGCGGACGCCCGAAAGTCTGAGGGTAGTAGGTAACTTTCTATCGTCTTTTTGACGTTTCGAGGTCCTGGCGGACGCTCGAAAGTCTGAGGGCAGGCCGGAACTTTCTATCGTCCGAAGGACATAGAAACGTTAAAACTGGAACAAAGGAGAAAGTTGAGTTTGGGTTCATAGGTTGGCGTGAGTCCGAAAGCCTGTATCTTTCTCTTCCTCTTGCCAAAATCTATAAATTTGCCCGCTGTTTACAACTCGTTCTATTTTTATTAATAAAAAACCAAAAATGAAGAAGATCATTCTGGGGCTGATGCTTTTCAGCTTCTTTGCCACACAAGCTCAAAACAAGCTGTTCGACTACGCCGACTACCTGAACCGGGAAATCTATCCCAAATCCATCAGTAACCTGCAGTGGCGCGGCGCTACGCAGGCTTTGACCTACGTCGACAATAATTCGTTGATACAAAAACAAAGCGATGATCCGGCTAAAGCCGATACATTGTTGCGGCTTGATGCGCTAAATGAGGCCGTGGAAAAGGCAGGTGCAAAATCCCTGCGTCGTTTTCCCGGCATCAACTGGCTCGACGACAACCGGTATTATTTTAGGGACAATCAACATCTGTATCTATACAATTTCGTCGACAGCACGCTGCAAGATGCCAACAATTATCCCGAGGAAGCGGACAATTTACAAATCAGCAAAAAAAACCTCAACGTGGCTTACACAATCGAAAGCGGTTTGTATGTTTCTGTTGATGGAAACGAAACGGTGATAGCCAAAGGCGACGACGATATTTTGTACGGTCATGTGCCGTCGCGCAACGAATTCGGCATCAACCAGGGATCGTTCTGGTCGCCCGATGGCTGCCGTCTGGCCTTTTACCGCATCGATCAATCGGAAGTAGCGCGCTATCCGCTTGTAGATTTGTACCATCCTATGGCCACTGCCAGCCCGATTTGCTATCCGATGGCCGGCGCAAAAAGCCAAAAGGTGAAGCTGGGGATTTTTAATACGGCGCTCAACGAAATTACCTATGTGAATACTGCCGGGTCAGAAAATCAATACCTCACCTCCGTCACCTGGGCGCCTGATGGCAAAAGCATTTTTGTGGGCATCCTCAACCGCGACCAGAATCATTTTACCATGAACCATTACGATGCCGCCACCGGACAATATCTGCTGACGCTCTTTACTGAGCAAAACGAGCGGTACGTGGAGCCACAGCATGAACTCTTTTTCCTGCCCGGCGATGCACAGAAGTTTATCTGGCAAAGCCGCCGCGACGGTTGGAGCCATCTTTATCTTTACCAAACCGATGGCAAACTTATCCGCCAGATCACCAACGGCGAATGGGAAGTTACCGACCTGCTTGGCCTCGACAGCGAAGGAAAAACGGTTTATTACGAATCTACTGCTGCCAGCCCGCTGGAGCGTCAGCTTTATGCAACTTCGATGGGCAACGGTAACACCCAACGCCTCACCCGGCAGGAAGGCGTTCATAGCATCATCGCCTCGGAGGGCATGAAGAATTTTCTCGACATCTTCAGCAGCACCGGCATGGCGCGCGCATATTATCTTTTGGATAATGATGGTAATACCGTTGATACCCTTTTGCAGGATGAAAACCCCTGGCACGACTATGCCGTGGGTGAGCTGGATCTCTTCTCACTCAAAGCCGACGATGGGCAGACCGATCTTTGGTGCCGGCTGATAAAACCTGTGGATTTTGATCCTTCCAAAAAATATCCCGTACTCGTCTATTTATACGGCGGTCCGCATGCTCAGCTCATCGACAAATCCTGGACAGAAGGAGCCGGTGTTTGGCTCCACCTGATGGCACAGCAAGGCTATGTGGTTTTTACGCTCGACAATCGTGGCTCGGCCAACCGCGGCTTTGCATTCGAAAGCATCATCCACCGGCAATGTGGCGAAATAGAAATGGCCGATCAAATGGTTGGCGTCGACTATCTGCGAAAGCTCGAATATATCGATCAGGAGCGCATGGGCATCGACGGCTGGAGTTATGGTGGTTTTATGACGATGTCGATGTTTTTGCGGCATCCGGGAATCTTTGCAGCAGCCTGTGCCGGCGGACCTGTTGTCGACTGGAAATGGTACGAAGCGATGTACGGCGAACGCTATATGGATACGCCCATGCAAAACCCTGAAGGCTACCGCAAATCCAGCCTGCTCAACTATGCCGATCAGATCGACGGCCATCTGCTGATCATTCATGGTACCAACGATCCGGTGGTGATGTGGCAAAACAGCCTGATGTTTCTCGATGCAGCCATCGAAGCAGGTAAGCAATTAGATTATTTCGTTTATCCCGGCTCCGAGCACAACATGGGCGGCAAAGCCCGTGTGCATCTTTTTGAGAAAATCACAACCTTCTTCAACGACCGTCTCTAGACCCTTGCTAAAACCCTGTCAGGGTTTTGGCAAACGTCGAACATCGCGGAGCTTCTCTAAACCCTGTCAGGGTTTCGGTAGAAGCCTAACAGTGAAGCGCTTCTTAAACCCTTGCAGGGCCTCTATTTTATCTCACTGCCATTAGCGAAATCGTCGGGTGGAGCAACAAAGCCCAGGGAGCCATCGTGGTTTTCGGCCATCAGTATCATGCCCTGCGATTCGATGCCGCGCAGGGTGCGTGGCGCCAGATTAACAAGTATGCTCACCTTGCGGCCAATGAGCGTTTCAGGCTCAAAATATTCAGCTATTCCCGAAACCACAGTGCGCTGGTCGATGCCGGTATCTATTTTGAGTTTGACCAGTTTCTTGGTTTTGGCTACTTTCTCGGCTTGCAAAATGGTTCCGGTGCGTATGTCGAGTCGGGCAAAGGTGTCATAGTCGATGTCGGGCTTGGCTGGTGTAGCCTGGGGTGCAGCGTCATCGTTTTGCTTTTTTGTGTCGAAGAGTTTTTGCACCTGCCGCTCAATGGTAGCATCTTCTATTTTTTCGAAGAGCAATCCAGGTGTGTTTAACTGATGATCGTCGGCCAGCAGTTGCGCATTTCCTGCGTCTTTCCATTTTAGCTCCGGGAGATTTAGCATCGCTGCCAGCCGGGTGGCGGTATGCGGCAGAAACGGTGCGATAACGATGCTTAGGTTGGCACAAATCTGCAGCGACAGGTTGATGATGGTTTTTACGCGCTCCGGGTCGGTTTTATAAATCTTCCAGGGCTCGCTGTCGGCCAGGTACTTGTTGCCCAGCCGGGCCAGATTCATCATCTCGGCCAGCGATTCCCGGAATTTGAAATTCTCCAGGCTGCGCCCGATGCGTCCGGGAAAACTGGCTAAGTCGTCGATAGCAGCTTTATCGTAATCCGAAAACTCACCCGCCGCCGGCACTTTCCCATCATAATATTTTTGCGTAAGCACCAAAGCGCGGTTAACAAAGTTGCCCAGAATGGCTACCAACTCGCTGTTGTTTTTGGTTTGAAAATCTTTCCACGTAAAGTCGTTGTCTTTGGTTTCGGGTGCATTGGCCGTGAGCACATAGCGCAGCACATCCTGCTGGTTGGGGAAATCCACCAAATATTCGTGCAGCCACACCGCCCAGTTGCGGGAGGTAGAAATTTTGTCGTTTTCGAGATTAAGAAATTCAAAAGCCGGCACGTTGTCGGGCAGGATGTAGGAGCCTTCGGCGTGGAGCATGGCCGGGAAGATGATGCAGTGAAACACGATGTTGTCTTTGCCGATAAAATGTATCAGCCGCGACTGCGGGTCTTTCCACCACTTTTGCCAGTCGCCGTCATTTTGCTGAGCCCATTCGCGCGTGGCTGAGATGTATCCGATGGGCGCATCAAACCAAACATAAAGCACTTTGCCCTCGGTACCGGGCAGGGGAACATCTACACCCCAGTTGAGGTCGCGGGTAACGGCGCGTGGTTGCAGGCCGCTGTCGATCCACGATTTTACCTGTCCATACACGTTGGGTTTCCAGTCGTTTTTGTGACCTTCGAGAATCCATTGGCGCAGCCACGATTCGTCTTCATTGAGTGGCAGATACCAATGACGCGTTTCGCGGAGCACAGGCACGTTGCCGCTGAGTGCCGATTTGGGATTGATAAGTTCGGTGGGACTAAGCGACGAGCCGCACTTCTCGCACTGGTCGCCATAAGCTTTTTCGTAGTCGCAGCGCGGGCAGGTGCCGGTGATGTAACGGTCGGCCAGAAACTGATGGTTTTCTTCGTCGTAGTATTGCTCGGTAATTTTCTCGATGAAGCTACCCTGGTTGTAGAGTCTTTTGAAAAAAGCGGATGCTGTTTCGTGATGGATTGGTGCAGAGGTGCGCGAATAGACGTCGAAAGAAATACCAAATTCGGCAAAAGAATCCCGAATCATCGCGTGGTATTTGTCGACGATGTCCTGTGGGCTAACTCCCAGCTGTCGCGCTTTGATGGTGATGGGCACGCCATGCTCGTCGCTGCCGCCGATAAAAAGCACCTCCTCGTCTTTGCTGCGCAGGTAGCGCACGTAAATGTCGGCAGGAATATAAACGCCGGCCATGTGACCGATGTGCAGCGGCCCGTTGGCATAGGGCAGCGCCGATGTTACCGTTGTTCTTTTAAAATTCTTTGTCTGGTCAGTATGCATTGTCCCGATTATTTTTATAAAAAAAAGAGGCGCAAAGATAGCGTTTTGACTTCACTGAAAAATTAGGGCATTGGGAAGATGATCGCAGTGGGAGCATTGTAGGTCGGAAATTTGGGTGGCAGCACAAGCAATCCTTCAACAATTTATAAGGTGCACTCACACGAAACATTTTTTTGTCAACCAATACTATGACAGGTCAAACAGCAAACCTTTTAAACCTACAACTTCCAACACATTGCTGCCGCAGCGTTATCAATAATATTTTTGTGGTCTTAAGGTTTTTTAATAAAAAACTTATCAGACCAAAAACACACGCCCGATGGCGCAGACGATTAAAAACATAGCGACCAAATTTGTGATCTTTCTCATGATAGGCATCATGGGAATGTTCATTGCCAACCAGGCGCTGTACGTCCACGCCCACAAGATGGCCGACGGCACCATCGTTCAGCACGCCCACCCGTACCACAAATCGGATGACGGGCAGCCATTCAAAACGCATCATCACACCAAAGCTGAAATATTCTTTTTACAAAACCTGCAGTTACTTTTTGTCTTTACCTTCTTCACGCTGGCACTGATCGGCCCGGCCAAACGGGCAATTTCGTTTGCGTTGCCATCGCAGGTTCGTCCGCAGGTATTTGTATCCCTGCACCATGGGCGGGCGCCTCCTCTCGCATAATATCATTTATCAGATTTCCAATTTTATTTTTTCACGACGGGAATTATTCCGCCGTGGATCACCGGACGAATTATGCCAATCCGGTAACTACAATCCATTTTTTATTAATGAATCACCATTTGATATTATGAGAAAAGCACATCTTGTTTTACTATTTTTACTGATAACACAAATCATTGTTGCCCAAAAAACTAAAACCGATGCCAACATCATCGGGCACGTAGTGTGCAACGGTAAGCACATTCCGTTTGCTACCGTTAGCATCAAAGGCACCACCATAGGCACCACTGCCGACGAAACCGGTCATTACTTTCTCATCCATCTGCCCGAAGGCGAGCACATCATTCTGGCTCAGGCGCTTGGATATAAGCCACAGGAAAAATCGATAACTGCGACGGCGCACGAAACCAAAGAGTTGAACTTTCAGCTGGAACAGGACTACCTGGGGCTGGAAGAGGTGGTAATTACCGGCGACAGAAACGCCAGCAACCGTCTGGAGTCGTCAACGATTGTCAACACGCTTACGCCCAAACTTTTTGCTACCACACAATCGGTAACGCTGAGCGAAGGACTCAACTTCAGCCCCGGCCTGCGCATGGAAAACAACTGCCAGAACTGTGGCTTTTCGCAGGTGCGGATGAACGGCATGGAAGGCCCCTATTCGCAAATTCTTATCAACAGCCGCCCCATTTTCAGCGGGCTTGCCGGGGTGTATGGCTTGGAGCTGATACCTTCTAACATGATCGATCGCGTGGAGATAATCCGTGGCGGCGGCTCGGCACTTTATGGCAGCAACGCCATTGCCGGCACCATCAACCTGATACTTAAAGACCCGATAAACAATGCCTACGAAGTGGGGATAAACTCGGGGATGACCGGCGTAGGCATTTCCGGATCGGACGATGCAGCACTTGATTATTCTGTTAATTTCAATACCTCGCTCGTGAGCGCCGACAACAAAACAGGCATGGCGCTGTACGGTTTTTATCGCGACAGAGAACCCTTCGATGCCAACAACGACAGCTTCTCCGAGATAGCATCGCTAAAAAACACCACCATCGGTTCGCGGGTTTACCATCGCTTTGGAACCAAAGCACGCATTTCAGGCGATTTTTTCCACATCAACGAAAAACGGCGCGGCGGCGACAGATTCGACTATCCGGTGCACGAGGCCTTTATAGCCGAAGCAGTGGATCACAACATCACCACAGGAGCCTTGACATATGAGCATTTTATCGGCGAAAATGATCTGATTTCCGTTTTTGTTTCGGGGCAGCGCATCAACAGAGATTCGTATTATGGCGCCAACCAGTCGCTGAAAGACTACGGCGATACCCAGGATTTTTCATATACCTTCGGTGCGCAATACAACACTGAATTTGAAAATTCCAAAATAGTGGCCGGCATCGAAAACAACGGCGCCTGGCTCACCGATAAAAAGCCCGGCTATGCCGACATCGAAAATGCCGTCATCATCGGCGATTCCATTGTGACGATTCCGCATACTGCTAC
This sequence comes from Bacteroidales bacterium, assembly GCA_012523265.1. Taxonomy (GTDB): domain Bacteria; phylum Bacteroidota; class Bacteroidia; order Bacteroidales; family 4484-276; genus SABY01. Next base: position 6,819 of record JAAYIU010000072.1, read on the forward strand.
GCTCACTGTTGCCGACCAGACCACCAACACTACCGGAGTTTTTGCTCAGTACGAGCTTGATTGGCGCAGATGGAAAGTTTCGGTGGGGGCACGGCTGGACCACTATCAGATAGACGACCAGGAACAAGCCGGCGAAGATAAATCAGGAAACGTGTTCAGCCCGCGTGTTGCATTGAAGTATGATGTTAAAAAATACCTGCAGGCCCGGCTGAGCTACTCGCAGGGCTACCGTGCTCCGCAGATTTTTGACGAAGACCTGCACATCGAAACATCAGGCTCGCGCCGCGTGATTCACCGCAACAGCCCCGATCTGGAACAGGAGACAAGTCATAGCTTTATGGCTTCGCTCGACTTTAACAAACTGGTGGGTACGATTAATATCGGGCTGCTTGTGGAAGGTTTTTATACACAGCTCAACGATGCTTTTGTAAACGAGTTCAGCGCTCCCGACCAAAACGGGGAGGTGATTTATACACGCATCAATGCCCACGGTGGCGCCAGTGTGCAGGGTATTAATATAGAATTGAATGTGGTGCCGCTGACGCCATTTTCGCTCAAAACGGGTTATACCCTGCAAAGCAGCAAATACGAAGAAGCGCAGGAGTTTGACGAGAAAAAGTTTTTCCGCACCCCTGAACAATATGGCTACCTGACCCTCGACTGGCAAACGACCAAAAAGCTGGGCATTTCTGCTTCGGGCAATTACACCGGCAAAATGCTTGTGCCTTATTTTGGTATGAATATCCCCGACCCAGAGGCCGGTGAGCTAAGAGAGTCGCCCGTCTTTTTTGACATGGGCGCCAAAGTTCGCTACGACATCAAACTCAACGGCGCCACGCTTCGGCTGTTTGCCGGAATCAAAAACATATTCAACGCCTATCAGGACGATTTTGATATTGGAATCCACCGCGACCCGGGCTACATTTATGGCCCTATGACGCCGCGTACCATCTATGTGGGGCTAAAGATCAGCAACTTCCTCACCTAAAAATAAAATCCCCGTATGACAAAAGGCATACGGGGATTTTTGGTTTTAGATCACTGCTATTGCTTTATCACAACAAATTCTCTGAAGTTTTCTACATCAATTATCCTGCTTTCAGCATCATAGGTTTCGGTAAACGATTTGGGTAGTCTCACATTTGTCTTTTTTTTCCATTTAAATTCAAAACCAGTAATCTTACCACTCTCTTCTTCTACAAAGTCAACTTCTTGTAGTTGTTTTGTTCTCCAAAAATAGATGCGTGCCAGGCTCTGTTTGTACTCAATTTGCTTTACTCTTTCCGAAATCAGGAAGTTTTCCCACAGTGCGTCTTTATCGCCTCTTAGTTCTAAAGGAGAAAAATTTCCAACAATCATATTTCTTACGCCGTTGTCGTAGAAATAGATTTTATTGCTGGTCTTAATTTCATTTCTGATATTGCGGCTAAAGCTGCCCAATCTAAAGATGATGTATCCCTTTTGCAGGATATCGATGTATTTAGAAATGGTGTTTTTGTCAACGTTAACAATTTGTGCCAGCTCGGAATAGCTGACCTCGCTGCCCACCTGAAGCGCAAGCGCCTGCACTAATTTATCAAGCACTTCCGGTTTCCGCAGGTCAGCAAAAGACAGAATATCTTTGTATAAATAGCTGCTTACCAGATTGCGCAAAATCGGGATTTCGTCGCCGGGATTATTTAAAACATCAGGATAGAATCCGTAAAGCAACCGATTTTCCAGTTGTTGTTCTGAATACAAATATCCATGATGGTTTTCATACTCTTCCCATGAAATCGGGAACAATTGATACTCCCATTTTCTTCCTGTAAGAGGTTCATTAATTTTATTTGATAAATCAAAAGAAGAAGAGCCGCTGGCAAACAACTGAACCTCTTTAAACCTATCGGTAATGATTTTCACCGTCAAGCCGATCCCGTCAATTCTCTGTGCCTCGTCAATAAAAACAAATTGATTATTTCCTAAAATTGATCTGATCTGTTCAGTGTTTGACGCTGATAATAATGTCCTTGTTTTAGGATCATCACCGTCAAGAAGCAAATAATCCTTTGTTTTGAGAATCGATTCTATTAGCGTTGTTTTACCAACTTGCCTGGGGCCGATAACGATTATGACTTTTCCCGAACCTATTCTTTTTTCGATTTTATCTCTTAATGATCTTAAATACATTGCTTTATTTTTTTGCAAAAATATAACTTTTGGTGATCGTATTCACCGCAAGTCATAACTTTTGGTGATCGTATTCACCGTAGGTCAAAAGACAGACCTAAAAACATGCGGAGATTTTTTCTTATCACAACAAATATTAGAAGATAATTCTAAATTTGCAAGACGTGATTTTAAATTTAAAAACCTAAACTGATCCCAATGGCTAAGCAACACGATAAACTAATGACCGATCTGCACAGGATGCTCGATGCTCAGAACTTTAAATCTCTTGAGGAAGCACAAAAATTTATGGACACTATAGTAGGAAAAGAAATTCCTTCGTTTCCTGACGAGGTGCTCACCGATGCTGAGAAAGCGCAGGATTTGGTTCTCGATGCCTACGAGCTGTCGCCAAAAAAAGCTAAAGCCAACATCGAAAAAGCCCTCAAGCTCGATCCTTATTGCATCGAGGCGTATGAATTTTTGGCGATGCATACGCCGGTACTTGAACGCGCAATCGATTATATCAAAAAAGCGATCGACATAGGCAGGCATCGCTTTGGCGGAGAATATCTCGACAAGAACAAGGGATATTTCTGGGGTCTGCACGAAACGCGCACTTACATGCGCTGTCTTTTGCTGTATGCCGATATGCTTAATGAAGCAGGGGAGCAAAAAAAGAGCATCGCTGTGATGGAAGAAATGCTCGAACTCAACCCCAACGATAACCAGGGCGTGCGTGATCAAGTGATGCTCTATTTTATCCAAACCAACCAGGACGAAAAATACCTGAAGTTTGCAAAGATTTTTAAAGAAGATTATTCAGCTTTTGCGCTCTTTGATGCTGCGCTGTTTATTTTCAAAAACAAAGGAGCCGTAGCGCAGGCAAACAAAAAACTAAAAGCTGCCATCGAATACAACAGATACGTGCCCGCGCTGCTTACACGAAAAAAGCCCCTGGAAAACCTGTCGGGATATTACAGTCCCGGCGACAAAGAGGAAGCTATCTACTATGCCTCTTTTGCCCATCGTGTGTGGCATGCAATTCCTGGCGCCATCGACTGGCTGAAAGAAGTAAAAGAGAGCTTACAAAAAATCTAACGGAAAAATCGAAATAATTTTAACTTATTATGGAAACATCTGAAATTTTTGGAGGAGTGGATGCGCAATATGCCTTACTTGCCAACGCGGTGGCGGTAGTAATTTCGGTTCCTTACGACCAAACCAGCACCTGGGGCAAAGGCGCCGACAAAGGGCCGGCGGCCATCATTGAAGCTTCGGCCAACATGGAGCTGTACGATATCGAAACCGATACAGAGATTTATAAAAAAGGTTTTTATACCGCCGAAGCCGTAACGGAGAAATCGTCGCCCGAAGCGATGGTAGAGGCTGTGGAAAAGTCTGCCGACAACTATCTGAAGCAAAAAAAGTTTCTGGTGGGTCTTGGTGGCGAACACAGCGTCACCACCGGATTTGTGCGCGCCTGTGCCCGCCACTTCGATAACCTGAGCGTGCTGCAACTCGACGCCCATACCGACTTACGCCCTGAATATCAAGGCTCGCCCTACAGCCACGCTTCGGTGATGTCGCGGGTGCGCGAAATTTGCCCCTTCGTGCAGGTGGGCATCCGAAGCATGGACATCATCGAAAAACCATTTCTGGTGGATGAAAACCTTTTTCTGGCCGAAGATATCTACGACAACGACGATTGGATGGACGACGCCGTAGATCAGCTTACCGAAAATGTATTTATCACCATCGACCTCGACGTGTTCGATCCCTCCATCATGCCCAGCACCGGCACGCCCGAGCCTGGCGGATTGTACTGGTACCAGGTAATAAAATTCCTGCGCCGCGTTGTCGAAGAAAAAAATGTGGTGGGTTTTGATGTGGTGGAGCTGGCACCTGTCGACGACAACAAAGCGCCCGACTTCCTCGCTGCCAAGCTCGTTTATAAATTACTAACTTACAAATTCCAAGAACAGGCCGCCCGCGCAATAAAATAGAGAATCTTGCGCTTCATGGGATGTTTTGACCTCATCAGCATTCTGTTTTATTCCTCATTATAAAAGAAAAAGAAATCATGAACAAAAAGAG
>JAAYIU010000096.1 GCA_012523265.1 Bacteroidales bacterium
GCCGTGGTTGAGCCGCAAGTTGAGCTTGTCGAAACCACCAGCCGAAGAGCGCAGCGATTCGGGAAACGAACAATCAAACACTATTGGCGATAAGCGCTATTGCAATAATGGCCAAGCCGATGCCAGCCCAGTTGGTGGCGGTAAGCTTTTCGCGGAAAGCGACAAAGCCAACCAACGACGAAAGCACCACCACGCCAATGTTGTAAACGGGCATAAAAAACGAAACCTGGTACACATCGAGTCCTACCAAAACAAAAAGTGTAGAATACCAATTGAGCAATCCCAGCACTATGCCGGCAATAATATTTTTAAGGACTCCGCCTGAAGGTTCCTTTCGGGATTTGTAGGCAAATACCAATAACCCAAACAGCAATGCAAATCCAAATGAGGTAGCAAGAAAAGCCGTAAAATCGTTGGTGAGATAGCCATGTTCTGCCACTTTCATCAGCGAGTCGTTGATGCCCACAGCTAAAAACAAAAGCACAGGCAAATAGACATAAGCCTGATTGATGTGTACTTTTTTAGTCTTTTTAGAACTAAAATAAAAAGCTGCCAGCCCCGCGATGATGCCCGCTATTTTTAAAATCCCGGCGGTATCGCCAAAAAACATAAAACCCAACGATACGGGTATGACCACCGACATGCGGCTGGAGATGGCCGTGATGGCTACGCCGGCATTTTGTGCCGAGAGCGCAAAAAGATTGAACGCCAGGATGAGCGAAAGTCCCATGAGCATACTCAGGTAAAACCACGACGCACCGACGATGACCTCCGGATTAAAACTCAAAGGCTCGCTGGCAAAGCCAAAAAAACATGCCACCAGATAGTTGACCGTGATGGCCTGCACGATACTAATTTTAAAATAGTTGAAAATTCTAAATGTGATAATGATAGCCGTCGAGAGCAGGACAGCAAGCAGCAGGTAGATCATCGATATGTTTTTGGCGGCAAAGATACTCGAATTAAGGTCTGAACAGAAGGCAAAGCTGGCAGGTTGTTGATGTTGGGATTTTTTTTGGGCTTTATTTGGGCTAAAGCCCACAGAAATTCTTTTACCCTTTTTACCCCCGGTCTAAAGACCGGGGTTAGTGATCAGTTGGCTACAAAATTTAATATCACAGACATTATTTTTCGTCTTCTTGTCTTTTGGGATTTATTTGTGATTTGCCTTTTGTCTTTTGAAATTTCACTGCAGCTTTCTCATCTCCTCAACCCATTTCAACATGCTGTCGTTGGTTGCCGGCAAATCAAAAGGTGGCTCCTGCTGGTGGTTGCCCACAGCGCTGATGGCGTCTTTGAGCGCCAGCCAAACCGAGAGCGCCAGCATCAGCGGCGGCTCACCCACCGCCTTGCTGTTTTGGATTGTACCCGGATTGGGCATGTCGCGGGCAATCTCCACTTCAAAAACTTCCGGAATGTTGCGCACGCCGGGAATTTTGTAGGTGTCGGGCGAATGCGTGGTGAGGAAACCTTTGTCGTCCCATTTTATCTCCTCGGTGGTACACCAGCCCACGCCCTGCACAAAACCACCTTCTATCTGACCGAGATCAATCGCCGTATTTATCGAATCACCAACATCATGCACGATATAGGTTTTCAGGATTCTGTGATCGCCCGTCAGCGTGTCGAGCTGCACCTGCGAGACGGCCATGCCGTAAGCAAAATAATAAAAAGGGGTGCCTTTTCCTGCGGTATTATCAAAGAAAAGTCCAGGCGTACGATAATAGCCTGTGGCGCTCAGGCTCACCTGATGGAGATAAGCCTGGGTCACCAGTTCGTCGAAAGCAATGCCCTTGTCGGGATGACCTTTCGGAGCCACTTTTCCATCAGCAAAAACAAGCGCATCGTCTGTGCTAATTTTCATCAAAGATTGCGCTATTGGCGCAAGCCGCGAAATAAGTTTGTCGATGGCATTTTTTACGGCCATGCCGTTCAGGTCGCTGCCCGACGAAGCAGCCGTAGCCGAAGTGTTGGGCACTTTGGAAGTGTTGGTAGCCGTAACGATGACGCGCTCAGGAGGAAGCCCCAACGACCGGCAGGCCACCTCCAGCATCTTGGTATGCAGCCCCTGCCCCATCTCGGTGCCGCCATGATTTACCTGCACGCTGCCATCGCGATAGATGTGCACCAGCGCTCCGGCCTGGTTCAAAAAACTGGTGGTAAAGGAGATCCCAAATTTCACAGGAGTAAGTGCTAATCCTTTTTTAATAAATTCATTTTCTTTATTAAAAACTTCTGTCTCACGGCGCAAGGCCGGATAATGCGAAAAGTCTGTCAGCCGGCCGAAAAGTTTTTCCAGCCGCACCTCGTTCAGTTGCTGGCCATAATGTGTGGATTGACCATTTTTATAAAAATTCAGTTTTCGTATTTCAGCGGCATCTTTGTGCAAGGTACGGGCAATACGATCTATCACCGTTTCTACCACAGCTATCCCCTGCGGCCCGCCAAAACCTCTGAAGGCGGTATTGGGCGGCAGATTGGTTTTCCACACCTGCCCCGTCACGCGCAGATTAGGAATATAATAAGCATTGTCGATATGAAACATGGCGCGTTCGAGGATGGCCACCGAGAGGTCGAGTGCAGCGCCGCCGTCGGAATGCAGCGCCACGTCGAGCGCCAGCAGGCATCCGTTGGCATTATAAGCCGCGCGATATTCCGAACGGAAGCGATGGCGTTTTCCGGTCATCATCTGGTCGTCGTCTCGAAAGAGGTGCGTCTTCACCGGATGCTGCGTGGCATGTGCCAGCAAAGCTGTCCAGGCTGCTATGTGGTTGGCCTGCGTCTCTTTGCCACCAAAAGCTCCGCCCATGCGTTTCACCTCTACCGTCACGGCGTTGGCGGGCATGGCCAACACCTGCGCCACGATGGCCTGCGTTTCGGCAGGATGCTGGGTAGAGCTGTAAACCATCATCTGTCCGGCTTCTTCAGGCACACACATACACGACTGTGTTTCGAGATACCAATGCTCTTGCGCACCGGTGTGCAAAGTCCCGTTTAAAACATGTTCGGCATTTTCAAAAGCCTTTCCCACATCGCCCGTCGCTATTTGTCGCGGGCCGGTAAGAAAGCTATTTTCAGCAATCGCTCGCCCGAGGTCAGTGATGGCTGGCAGTGGTTCATATTCTATGTTTACAAGACTGGCGGCCTTTCGGGCTGCTGCTTCGGTGCGGGCGGCAATAAGTGCCACAGCCTGTCCAAAAAAACTCACCTGATCCGTGGCCAGACAAGGCTCATCCGGCACCACAGGCCCCATCTGGTTAAGCCCCGGAATATCGGCGGCAGTGAGCACAGCTACTACACCCTCCGCAGCTCGTGCCTGCTGAGTGCAGATGCTTCGGATATTTGCATGCGCCTGCTGGCTAAAGACCACACGCCCAAATAACAATTGGCCGCCAAAACCCATATCATTTACAAAAACTGACTGGCCGGTAACGTGCTGCAAAGCGCTATGATGTGGCTGCGGAGTAGGTTGGTTATTTTGCATAATCTGAAGCATTGAAGATTTGTTCTTTCCCGGCGGTTTCCGTCCAGAATTTTATCATAAGATTCTTCACCATAATGCTGCGCGCAGCAGCATCGGCACGGGCATCGCTGATGGGGGTATATTCTGCCGGAAGCATGGCGGCTGCCTCCATTGCGGTAGCACGATCCCAACTTTTCCCAACTAAGAAACCTTCCGTTTGTGTAGCTCTTTTGGGAATGGCTGCCACACCGCCAAAGGCGATACATGCACGACTTATTTTGCCCTCTTTTGAAAAGGTCAGACGCAAGGCCGCCGAAACCGAGGAGATGTCGAGGTCTTTGCGCTTAGAGATTTTATAGGTTTTAATAAGTTCACTTTTGCCGGGTTTTTCAAACCACACCATACTAATAAGCTCATCGGCGGCCAGGGCTGTTTTGCGGTAGCCGGTGATGAAATCCCGGAGCGGCATGTCACGCTGAAAATCTTTTTTCATCAGCCGCACCTGCGCCTGAAGCACCAACAATACCGGCAGCAGATCGCCAATAGGTGAGGCTGTTCCTACATTACCACCAATTGTGGCCACATTGCGGATTTGTAACGACCCGAATACCGCTGCCATATCCCGCAGGTAGGGCAGCCGATCGTTGGCATATTCCAAAAGTTCCTGCAGCGTAGTGCCTGCCCCGAATGAAACCTTCCGGTGATCTTCGACGATAAATTTCAAGGCGTCCACCGCTGAGAGATCGAGTATTTTGGACAGCGTAATATTTTTCTTGGTTTGCAGCAGCGCCGTATCGGTAGAGCCTCCAATGATAAGGGCATCGGGATGCTGGCTACGCAGAAGCAAAGCCTCTTCCAGCGTAAAGGGTTTCAAATAGCGCTGACCGCGGCTTTGCAAATCGAGCGAAGTTTCATCGGAAGAGATTTCGCCGAGCAGCGCCAACACATGTTCTTCCTGTGCCGAAAAATGATCGCCGGCAGGATGCTGACAAACATCCAGAGCTGCATCGATAATGGAGCGATAGCCGGTGCATCGGCAAAGGTTGCCGGTAAATGCATCGGTAACGGTTTCGCGTGAGGGATCAGTATGGTTTTTATAAAGAGCAAACAACGACATGACGATACCGGGCGTACAGTAACCGCACTGGCTGCCATGATGATTGATCATAGCCGTTTGCACCGGATGAAGCTGCATTTGCGACGGTGTAGCCACAGCCAGATTTTCGATGGTGATAAGTTGCTTGCCATGAATCATCGGCAAAAACACCAGACACGAGTCGATGCTCTTGTATTCAAGTGTGCCACGGTTGTTCAGCCCGGCTACCACTACTGTGCAGGCACCGCAATCGCCTTCAGAGCAGCCCTCTTTCACACCTTTATGTCCGTCGAGCTGCCGCAGATAAGTAAGCACCGTTGTAGTGGGCGAGAGTTGTAATTTTTCAAAATCAACTTCCTGGATTTTATTATCCAATACAAATCGCACAATGCCCCCGGAATTTCTCATGCCTTAAGGTTTTTGGTGTAGATGAAATTTTTGATCTGACAAAAATAAAATTTTTGTCGTGGCGGCGTTCATTTTGGGCACCATTCATTTTAGGCGTTTGGATGCCTTTATTGTTTTTAATGGGCAATGAAGGAATCACGACCGCCCCTGTTCGTTGAGCAAACGGGTATTGTGTTTGAGGGTACGCAATATGAGCACTACCACGATGGTAATAATGAGGATGATGTTGACGGTCCGCAAGGGTTCGAAGGTGTGGGTGAGGAAATACCAGCGCAGGTTGTCGATAAAAGCAAACCCGATGACGGTGGCCAGCAGGCCTGAATACTCGCGACGCAAAACCGACTTGAACGAGAACCTCATGGGCGATTTGCGATAGTTTTTAAAAGAAGGGATAAACGCCGGAGCCGTAAGCGACCACTCCAGATAGGCTTCGCCAAATTTTCGTTCCAGAAAACGCTCTTCGGCAAACATGATGCGCTCGTAGTATAGCCAGAAGGCCAAAGAGACGATGATGACAAAATAGATGTTAAAAGTAAAAATTACGATACCGATCCACATCAGGTAGTTGCCCAGGTAGAGCGGATGACGGATGACGGAATAAATGCCGCCGGTATTGAGCTGCTCGGCCACCTGTCCCTCGGTGGTGTTGCGCCCGGAAGTACCTGCCGGCGTGGTGCCGATAGCGATGGCACGCACAACAAAGCCTGCAAAGCTAACCAACACCGCCAGCGCCACCACAGCACTGTGCCAGAGTGTGTCGTAGCCAGAAACATCGGTAAACCATACTACGGCTGCCGCCGGAACAAACAAAAAAACCGGAAGCCAGCTCCGGTTGCGAAACAAATAATTCCCGCTGCTTTCGAAGGAATGGAGAAGCGCCATCGACAATAGATTTTTTTAGTGATGGCGACAAAAATAGGTTTTTCTTCTAAATGCTTTTCGATATAAAAAAGTTATACATTTGCCCGGAGTTGATGCGCAGAATAAAGTGAGCAACATCTGCCTGTTTTGCACTATCACGTTGAAGCGTGCAATACGGGGTTTGATTTTTTGATTAGAAATTAACAAAACAAAAAAATATTTCATTAACCAAACACTGAAACATGGAAAATTACAACAACGCTCTGAAGAAATGGATCGACGACGAGAAGGCCGCCGTAGAGTTTGCTAACGTCATCGCCAAGCTGTGGTTCGACAAATCCATCGAGCTGATCCTGCTGCGCAGCCAACTGATAGACCGTGGCGCTGCCAAAATCCTCAACAAGCACATCCGCGCGGAAGCCATCCTGAAGACACCTGTAAAAGTGCAGGATTCGTTGCTGCTGGCACAGGCCATCCTGGCCGAGAATGTGGCTCCGGCACGCATCGACATCGGCAGGCTCAACACCGAGTGGACGAAAGAGAAAAATGATTATGCCAATGCCAATGAGTTTATCAAAACCAAACTAAAAGAATTTATCGGCGCCCCACCGCGCAGCTCACAGGTTCAGGATGTGGTGCTTTATGGCTTTGGCCGAATTGGCCGGCTGCTGGCACGTGAGCTGGTAAAGATAACCGGCAACGGATCGCAACTGCGCCTCAGAGCTATCGTTACGCGCACCAGCAACCCGGAAGATTTGCGCAAGCGCATCTCGCTCTTCCGCAAAGATTCGGTGCACGGTCCTTTTGGCGGCGTAGCCAACGAAGACGTCGAGAACGGATGCTTCCACATCAACGGTAACATCATTCACCTGATCGGTGCCTCCGATCCTTCCGAAATTGATTACACTGCCTATGGCATCCACGACGCCCTGATAATCGACAATACCGGCGTTTGGCGCGACCGGGCAGGACTAAGCCGCCATCTGCAATCGAAAGGTGCCGCCAGAGTGCTGCTCACCTCCCCCGGAAAAGGAGATATTCCCAACGTGGTTTATGGCGCCAATCAAGAAGATCTGGACCTGGACAGCGAGACAATCTTTTCGGCTGCAAGCTGCACCACCAACGCTATTGTGCCCGGCCTGACGGTAATAGAACAAGCGCTGGGTATTGTAAAAGGACACATTGAAACCATTCATGCCTACACCAACGACCAGAACCTGCTCGACAACTACCACAAGAAATCGCGCCGTGGACGTTCGGCTCCATTAAATATGGTGATCACCGAAACCGGTGCCGGATCGGCAGCAGCCAAAGTTAATCCTGCCTTCGCCGGAAAACTCACCTCCAACGCCGTGCGTGTGCCTACACCGAATGTTTCGCTGGCAATACTCACCCTGGAAGTGAATAGAGAGACCTCCGTCGAAGAGGTCAACAAGCTCTTCCTGAATGCTTCCCTGCGCGGCAAGCTCATCGAACAAATCCGCTACAGCAACTCCACAGAGTTTGTTTCGTCAGATGGCATCGGCGACTCCTGCGCCTGCATCTTCGATGAGCCATCCACCAAAGTGTCGGCCGACAAAAAAACTGTAATCATCTATCTCTGGTACGACAACGAGTTTGGATATGTGTCGCAGTGTGTGCGCCTGGCCAAGCATATCGGAAAGGTAAAAAAATACAGATATTATTAACAACTACAAAACGCAACATCACAAAAGGGGCATCATCAACACTTGCCCCTTTGTTTTTTTATAATCTCAAAATAAAATGGGTAAGACAAAGTACATTTTCGTTACCGGCGGGGTAACCTCCAGCCTGGGCAAAGGTATCATATCAGCATCGCTGGCCAAACTCCTGCAGGCACGGGGTTACAAAGTGGCCATTCAGAAACTCGATCCTTACATCAATATCGACCCGGGCACTTTGAACCCTTACGAACACGGCGAATGTTTTGTGACAGAAGATGGCGCCGAAACCGACCTGGATCTGGGGCATTACGAGCGCTTCTCGAATATGCCAACATCGCAGGATAACAACGTTACTACCGGTAAAATTTATCAGGCGGTAATCGACAAAGAGCGACGTGGCGACTATCTCGGCTCCACCGTCCAGGTGATTCCGCACATCACCGATGAGATAAAATACCGCATCAAGCTGCTGGCCAACAAAGGCAATTACGATTTTGTGATTACCGAAATCGGCGGCACGGTGGGCGACATCGAATCGCTGCCCTACATCGAAGCGGTGCGACAGATGCGATGGGAACTGCTGCACAACTCGGTGGTGATCCATCTCACCCTGGTGCCCTATCTGGCAGCAGCTCAGGAACTAAAAACCAAGCCCACACAGCACAGCGTAAAAACCATGCTGGAACAAGGTGTTCAGCCCGACATCATCGTGTGCCGCACCGAACATCCGCTCAATCAGGCATTAAAAAGAAAGATAGCACTGTTTTGTAATGTGGAAGAATCATCAGTAATCGAATCTATTGATGTGGAAACTATCTATGACGTGCCGTTGCTCATGCTTGACGAAAAGCTGGATGTGGAGGTGTTGCGCAAGCTTGAAATGCCCATTGATAGTGAGCCTAAGCTGGAGCAATGGAAAGAATTTTTGCGCAAACACAAAAACCCTTCGCGCCAGATAAGCATCGCGCTGGTAGGAAAATATGTGGAGCTGAAAGACGCCTACAAATCCATCATCGAGTCGTTTATCCACGCCGGCACCGTCAACGACTGCAGGGTGAATCTGAAGCTCATCCACAGCGAAGAGCTTGAGGAACAACACATCGGCGAGTGCTTTGCTGGCATCGACGGCATCCTGGTAGCGCCGGGATTTGGTGTCCGCGGCATCGAAGGAAAAATAACAGCCATACAATATGCACGTACGCAAGGCATCCCTTTTTTGGGCATTTGCCTGGGCATGCAATGCGCTGTGATAGAGTTTGGCCGCAATGTGCTGGGATTAGAAAAGGCAAATTCTACTGAATTTAACAACGAAACGCCCTTCCCGGTAATTGATATGATGGAAGATCAGAAGAAGATTTCGGGCATGGGCGGCACCATGCGTTTGGGCAGTTACGAATGCTCCATTGCGCCCGGCACCCTGGCTTTCAAAATTTATGGCAAAAAAGAAATTACCGAGCGCCACCGCCACCGCTATGAGTTCAACAACAAATACCTGGATCACTACCAGCAGGCAGGTCTCATCCAGTCGGGTATCAACACGCGTGGCGACCTGGTAGAAATTGTAGAACTTACCAGCCACCCGTGGTTTGTAGGCGTACAGTTTCATCCCGAATACAAAAGCACGGTAGCCAATCCACATCCCTTGTTTGTAAGTTTTGTTAAAGCAGCAATCGATCATTCAACGGAAACAATTGCATAGAGACGCGCAGCCTGCCCCACCCGGGCGGGGGACGTGCGCCTATTGTTTTAAATAATAATCGAACGATCAGCCCATAGAGACGCACAGCCATGCGTCTTTTTGTTTTTGTTTTAAATTATTTTGAAAACCGAAGGCCGTTCGTTGAATTACCACTGAGAAGCGCCTGCTGTGGTGTGCCTGTTATAACCCGCCGCTTTCTTCTGCAAATTCTCCTCTGCCAACTTTATTATTACCGACAAGGTTTAATTGCCTTCTTCATTTTTGGGTATTAATACTGAAATAATTTTCTATTTTTGCGCGGTTTACAAAACCAAACATTTGGAGGGGAAATAACTATAATGAAGCAAATCATCACCATTGTCTTAATCAGCGTAAGCCTTTTAAGTTTTTCGCAGCCACCGGTAAAAGTCGACACGGCCACCAACCTGCTGGGCATCTACGAAAAGCTGGATGAATACGTCCCCAACGACGTGATGTTTACCACCGAAGACGGCGAGCTGGTAAATTTTAAATCGTTAATCGACAAGCCAACCGTGCTCACATTGGTCTATTTTACCTGCCCCGGAATTTGCAGCCCGCTACTGGATGGCATCGCCGACGTCATTAGCAAAACCGATCTGGAGCTGGGAAAAGATTTCCAGGTGCTGACGGTGAGTTTTAACGAAAAAGATACCTATCAACTGGCCAAAAGCAAAAAGAAAAATTATGTGGCACAGGTGAAGAAGCCTATCGACGAAAGTGAGTGGCTGTGGATGGTGGGCGACAGCACCAACATCGCACGGCTTACGCAAAGTGTAGGCTATCAGTTTATGCGCGAGGGCGACGACTTTGTGCATGCCGCCGCCATCATGGTGCTAAGCCCCGAAGGCAAAGTTACGCGCTATCTCTATGGCACCTACTTCCTGCCCTTCGACCTGAAGATGGCGCTGGTAGAAGCCCAGCAAGGCAAATCAGGCCCTACCATCAACAAAATCCTCAACTACTGCTTTAGCTATGATCCGGAAGGAAAAAAATATGTTTTCAACATTACCAAAGTAGCCGGCACCATCATCATAGTGCTGGCGGTTGCTCTGCTGATATTTCTCATTTTTAATAAAAAACGCCGGGTTCATCCCGCCAATCAATCTTAATATTAACAACCAAACTTATGACTGCAATACCACAATCAGGAACCTATATCAACTTCTTTGAAGTGAAGCGTGGCTTCATGTCGTGGCTGGTAACGGCGGATCACAAGCGCATAGCCCTGCTTTATTTCTATGCCATCATGGGCTTTTTCATTGTAGCTTTTGGCCTGGGGCTTGTGATGCGGCTGGAGCTGATTGCTCCCGGCGCTACCATTCTCGACCCGCAGACTTACAACGAAGTGTTCACGCTGCATGGCGTAATCATGATCTTTTTGTTTATCATCCCGGGCATTCCGGCCATCTTTGGCAACTTTGCACTGCCTATGCTTATCGGCGCCCCCGACGTAGCTTTTCCAAAACTCAACCTCATCTCCTGGTATCTTTATGTGCTGGGCGGGCTGCTGGCGCTGAGCACGCTACTCTTTGGTGATGGCCCTGCCGACACCGGCTGGACATTTTATGCTCCTTACAGCGTAAAAACCGGAACCAACGTCACTGTGGCGGTGCTGGCTGCATTTGTGCTCGGCTTCTCCTCCATCCTCACCGGTCTCAACTTTATCGTCACCATGCACCAGATGCGCGCTCCGGGTATGACGTGGTTTAAAATGCCGCTGTTTCCGTGGGCTTTGTATGCTACGGCCTGGATTCAGGTGCTGGCTACTCCCATCATTGGTATCACGCTGCTAATGATTGTTGCCGAACGCACGCTCGGTCTCGGGCTTTTTGATCCGGCGCTGGGCGGCGACCCGGTGCTCTATCAGCATCTCTTTTGGATTTATTCCCACCCGGCAGTTTACATCATGGCGCTGCCGGCCATGGGCATCGTTTCGGAAACCATTCCGGTATTTGTAAAAAAATCAATTTTTGGTTACAAAGTCATCGTTTACTCCAGTCTGGCCATTGCTTTTATCGGATACTTTGTGTGGGGACATCACATGTTTACCAGCGGTATGAGCGGCCCGGCGCGTGTAATTTTTTCGGTGCTCACCTTTTTGGTAGCTATCCCGAGTGCCATCAAAGTCTTCAACTGGGTTGCAACACTTTATAAAGGTGCCATCGACATAAAGGTGCCGCTGCTCTATGCCCTTGCCTTTATATTTCAGTTTGCCATCGGCGGGCTGACGGGCCTAGTGGTTGGTGCGCTCGCCACCGACATTCACGTGCACGACACCTACTTTGTGGTAGGGCATTTTCATTATGTAATGTTTGGCGGAACAGGCTTTGCATTTTTCGGAGCGCTGCATTTTTACTATCCCAAAATCTGGGGCCGCATGTACAACCTGAAGTGGGCCAACATTGCCTTTGTAATCTTTTTCATTGGTTTCAACCTGGTGTATTTCCCGATGCTGGTGCTGGGTATGATGGGTATGCCGCGCCGCTACTACGACTATCTGCCGGAGTTTACGTTGCCAAACCTGATTTCTACCATCGGCTCGTGGGTGCTTGCAATAGGATTGGTGATCATGCTCGTTAATCTGATAAACGGACGCAAAGGCCCCAAGGCCTCTACCAACCCGTGGCAGTCGGTAACACTCGACTGGACGCATACACAATCGCCACCCACGCTCTACAACTTCGATGAGACACCGCAGGTGGAACGAGGCCCTTACGACTACCGCAACTACGAACAATATCTGAAGGAGCATAATAAAAATTAAGAAGATATGACCTCTACTACTTTGTCGCACGATGTCCATCCGGTGCATTTCGATGCCTACGGCAAAAAACTCGGCATGTGGATATTTCTTTTCACCGAAGTGCTGTTGTTTGGCGGCTTGTTTCTGGTGTATGCTGCATACCGTTTTTTGAATCACGACGCCTTTCATGAAGGATCGGCAGAGCTTAACGTGGTGGTGGGCGCCATCAACCCTGTGGTTCTGCTTACCAGCCGCCTCACCGTGGCCATGTCGATAACCGCGCTGCAACGCGGCGATTCCAAACGCGCCATCAACCTGATTATGTGGACGCTGATCCTTGCCGGAACATTTATGTTCAACAAATATTACGAGTGGTACACAAAATGGGAACACGGACTTTTTCCGGGCATGGATCATTACAAAGAGCTTCCTGCCGGCAAGGCGCAATTTTTCAACCTTTATTTCTTCATGACCGGCCTTCATGCCATCCACATCATCATTGGCTCGATATTGCTGATGGTGATTGCTTTCTATATTAAGAAAGGCACCATCAACCAACAGCGCTACACCTACCTCGAAAATGGTGGCTTGTACTGGCACCTGGTAGATGTTATCTGGATTTATCTCTTCCCGTTGTTTTATCTGATTATTTAATAAAAAAAAGAAATAGCATGTCCGACACACAGAATACGCACGTCACCGGATACCGGTTTAGCATCCTCATTTGGGTCGATTTATTAATACTAACGCTGCTCACCATCGAGGTGGCACAGTTCGATTTTCAATCGCTGACGGTTATCGTGGCGTTGGTAATCGCCACCATCAAGTCGTACCTGGTGGGCACTCATTTTATGCACCTGAAGTTTGAAAACAAGTTTTTGAAAGCCGTCGTCATCGGAGTAGGCGTGCTCTTTCTGGCGGTGCTCATAGTATTGTTTTCAGATTATTTATTTTATTAAAAAAAAACAGAGAGGAACCACAGATGAGCGGAGCATCAAATTTTGCTGAAGGAGTAGACCTGGCATTTTATATTATCATCGGAATTTCCACTTTTTTCCTGGTGGCCATCACTGCAACGATGGTTTATTTTGTAATCAGGTACCGAAAATCGAAACATCCCCATGCCGACACTTCCATCACCGGCAGCATAAAGCTGGAACTGATATGGACAATCATTCCCACCATCCTGGTGCTGGTAATGTTTTATTATGGATGGGCCGGCTTTGCACCCATGCGGGCAGCACCCGCCGACGCCATCCCTGTAAAGGCCATTGCACGTATGTGGAGCTGGACTTTTGAATACGAAAATGGAAAGAAAAGCGATAAACTCATCGTGCCCAAAGACAAGCCTGTTCGTCTGGAGCTTATCTCGGTAGACGTCATTCATTCGCTTTATGTTCCGGCTTTCCGCATCAAAGAAGATGTGATACCGGGGCGCGACAACTACATGTGGTTTACGGCTACCGAATACGGC
Organism: Bacteroidales bacterium; assembly: GCA_012523265.1. Taxonomy (GTDB): domain Bacteria; phylum Bacteroidota; class Bacteroidia; order Bacteroidales; family 4484-276; genus SABY01. The sequence goes on from JAAYIU010000096.1 coordinate 13,451, forward strand.
TCATTTGATCTTTTTTGTGCTGAATATTGCGGCTTGCGGCATTCGTACATGCTCACTACGGTGGAAGTAGTGGATGAACCCCAATGGCAGGAGTGGATGAAAACTCCCGCCGGCGACAGCGAGCTTGACAAGGTATCGGAGGGTTTTAATGTTGTTAAGATGAACGGCTGCGTGGCCTGCCATTCGTCGGACGGCACTAAGCTGGTGGCCAGCAGCTTCAAGGGTATCTGGGGCGAGCAACACAAAGTGATGGTGAATGGAACCGAACAAACGGTAACGGTCGACGCCGATTACATCCGCGAATCGGTGTACGAACCCAACGCAAAGTTAGTTGTTGGTTTTAATGCCGGACTGATGCCCTCTTACAAAGACCAGATCAACGACCAGGAAATCGAGCACATCATCGAATATATAAAATCGCTTGGCGCTAATGCTGAATAAAATAAAACATAGCGTTGCTTTATTTGCCGAGCTGAGCAAAATCAAAATCCCGGTGGCCGTGTCGCTGAGTTCGCTCACGGGCTATCTTGTGCACAGCGGGCGGATGGATGCCGGTGCACTGGTATCTACAGCAGGCGTATTTTTGTTGGCATCGGGCAGCGCTGCGCTCAACCAGTTTCAGGAGCACCGCTACGATGCGCTGATGAAACGCACCAGCCGACGCCCCATCCCCAGCGGACGCTACAGCGCTGCCGGCACTTTATGGTTTTCCATCGTTGCCGCGCTGGCAGGCACACTTATTTTATTTTTTGGCTCCAATCTCATCGCGGCACTCATCGGACTGCTGACGCTGCTGTGGTACAACGGCATCTACACACCCATGAAACGCAAATCCGTCTTTGCCATCCTGGCGGGCGCTTTCGTGGGGGCTTTTCCGCCTATGATCGGCTGGACAGCCGCCGGCGGCTACGTTTTCGCACCGGCTATCATCCTTATCGCCATGCTTCTTTTTATCTGGCAGGTGCCGCATTTTATCCTGCTGCTGCTCAAATTTGGCAAAGAATACGAGGTGGCAGGCTTCTCGTCGCTCACCGCCTATTTCGACGAGAAGCAGCTCAAGCGTCTGATCTTTGTCTGGATCCTTGCCACCGTCTTTTCGGTGATGCTCATTCCCGTAGCCGGCGTGGTCACCTCCCGCGTCATCATCCTGGCGCTCCTGCTCTCCTCGGTGTGGCTGGTCTATAGTTTTTATATCCTCATGACAAAACCCCAGGCCAACATCCGCAAAGCCTTTATGCAAATCAACCTTTTTCTGCTGCTGGTACTGGCGCTCTTTGCAGCGGATAGTTTGATGTCGACAAAGGTTTTGTGGGTTGTTTTTTGGCTTTAAAAAAAAGTTGAACGCGGGTTAAAAAGGTTATCCCGTTCGGTTAGATCTTTCGTAAACCACCGCACGCGCTATTTGTGTTTTATATTTTTGGCGGCCCGATTTTGTTTTTTAATTCGTTTAGGCCCATACCAAAGCCAAAATCCTGTAAGTGTAAAAGTGAACAAGGCCAGCCCCATAATTGAGGTGTAGATTAATTTGACAGGCTCACCGGAAGTTCCGAAATAATGGTCAACAACTGAGCCATCATGAATGTCTTCAACAAGGTCGGAAATTCTTTTTTGGATATTCAACACCTCTCCTGAAGTACCGTCGAGTTGGATTTCCAAATAATGATCAGCAAAAACGAATTTGATAATCCCTTCATTTTTTCGTATGTCAATTTTATCAAGCTCAAGCGATAGTTCGGATGAAACGGAGTCGTGAAGGACGTTGCAAGCAATGGTATGCAAGCTGTCGACAGGGAGCCAGTTTTTGAAATCTGATGCTGTGCCAATATGTGTTTTTGGCAAAATCAAATCACCACTATTTTTTTTCCATCCAAGCATAAGCCCGGTGGTGCAAACGAAGAAGAAAAAAATGAAAAGAGCTGCCCCGGTAATTCTATGGATTTTTCTAAACTCGCGTAATAATTTGGTTTGTTTTTTCTTCCTGATCTTCTGTCTCATGTGGGTAAGTCTTTTGTTTGTAGATGGACATCAACTCCGGTGCAGGTATCTTTAAGCATTTCGCGTTTGCGACGCCAAAATTATAAAGGTTTCTCACATCAGCCGCGCTTCTCTGTGTAAAGTCATTTTCCGCTTTCCTGGCATCTGCTCTAATTTCAAATTCAGGATTCCTTGATCTTTTAGCTATTTTCGCAGCTTAAAAATGAACATTCCGTTATTTTGAAAAAAGCCATCGTTTCGGTTATCAACGATCTCGTTACCGACCAGCGCGTCAACAAGAGCTGCCTGGTGCTTCAGGAAATGGGCTACGAAGTGCTGCTGGTGGGGCGCTACCGCAAACGAAGCCTGCCACTGCCATCGCGGCCTTATGCCATGCACCGCATGCGGCTGCTCTTTGAACGGGGGCCGCTGTTTTACGCCTGTTTCAATGTCCGGCTTTTCTTTGTGCTGCTGTGGCGCCGCGCCGACCTGCTCTTTGCCAACGACCTCGACACGCTGCTGCCCAATTATTTGATCTCCCGAATCAAAAAAATCCCGATCATTTACGACAGCCACGAGTATTTTACCGAAACGCCCGAATTGGTTAATCGCAAGTTTGTGCAGGGCGTCTGGAAAAAACTTGAGGCCTCACTGCTGCCGCGCATCAAAACGGTGATCACCGTCAACGATTCGATAGCCCGACTCTTTGGCGAAAAATACCACAAAGAGATTCATGTGGTGCGCAACATTCCGCCTCGTCGCGCTGATGCTTCGGTTCCGGCACCCGCAACTCTGTCGCTTGCCAACGATAAGCCCGTGGTGCTGTTGCAGGGATCGGGCATCAACATACAGCGCGGCGCCGAGGAACTGGTGGAAGCCATGCAATATGTGCAGCACGGTCAGTTGCTCATCATCGGCGGTGGCGACGTAATCGGGCAGTTGAAGCAAATGACTCGTGACCTGCAGCTCACCGACAAAATAACTTTTATGCCGGCCATGCCTTTCGAAAAGTTACGCAGCTACACCCGCCAGGCAGCCATCGGACTTTCGATAGACAAAGATACCAACATCAACTACCGCTATTCGTTGCCCAACAAGCTCTTCGACTACATCCATGCCGGCGTGCCCGTGCTGGTGTCGCCGCTTACGGAAATAAAAAAGATAGTGGATGAGTGGCAGGTGGGCGAAACCATCAGCAGCCACGAGCCGCGCAGCATCGCCCGCCACATCGACACCATGCTGGCAGATACCGAAAAGTTGCAACGCTACCGCCAAAACTGCATTGCAGCAGCAGAGGTGCTCAACTGGGAAAATGAAAAGCAGGTTTTAATAAAGATTTTAAAACAATATGCCTGAGAAAAAACTCCACATCATCTCCTTCGACATCCCCTACCCTGCCAACTACGGCGGCGTGATAGATGTTTTTTATAAAATTAAAACATTAAAAAAAGCAGGTGTCGGTATCATTTTGCATTGCTATGCATACGGGCGCAACGAATCACCGGAACTTGAAGCACTTTGCGAGAAGGTTTACTATTACCCGCGTCACACCGGATGGCGCACCAACATAAGTCTGAAACCCTACATCGTCAACAGCCGTCGATCGGAGCAGCTTATTAATAATCTTTTGGCCGACGAATATCCAATCCTTTTTGAAGGGCTGCATTCGTGCTTTTATCTGGATGATCCGTGCCTGGCACAACGCCTGAAAATCTATCGCGAAAGCAACATCGAGCATCACTATTATGCGCATTTGGCGAAAGTCGAAAAAAACGTTTTTAAAAAACTTTTCTTTACCATCGAAAGCTGGCGCTTAAAGATTTATCAGCAAAAGCTAAAACATGCCGATCTGATGCTGGCAGTGTCGGCCAGTGATACGGCCTATCTAAAACATTGCTTCCCGCTGCACCACGTCGAATACCTTCCGAGCTTTCATCCCAATGACGACTTTGAAGTTCAGGCCGGAAAATCCGACTTTTTCCTTTATCACGGCAAGTTGTCGGTGACTGAAAATTACAACGCTGCCGAATATCTTGTGGAGGAAGTCTTTGCCGGGCTGCCGCAGCAACTGGTGATTGCGGGCATGGATCCGCCGGCGCACCTCATCAAAAAATGCAGCAGCCACAAAAACGTTCGCCTCATCACCAACCCCGACGATGCGACGATGTTTGGACTTATCCGCGATGCACAAGCCAATATCCTGGTCACCTTTCAGCCAACCGGCCTCAAACTCAAGCTGCTCAACACACTTTTCAAAGGCCGGTTTTGTATCGTAAATCCGGAAATGGTGCAGGGCACAGGGCTGGATACGCTGTGCGAAATTGCCGCCAATGCTGCTGAGCTTAAAGAAAAAATAGCGTTGGTGGCTCGGAAAGATTTCGACATGCAGCAAGTGGCCAGGCGGCGCGCGGTGCTGATGAAGAATTATTCCAACACAACAAATGCACAGAAACTGGTTGAGTGGGCTTTCAAATTCGACAATTAACGGCGTCGCTCAAGGCACCGCCATTAATGATGTCACGAGAATTTGCTTTAATCGTCGCCGTTAATGATGCCTCATGAATTAGTTGTGTGTCTTTAAAGTAAAGGTTATTGAGAAAAATCCGTAGCCCAGCCATTTATGAATCCGTAGCCC
>JAAYIU010000330.1 GCA_012523265.1 Bacteroidales bacterium
GAATTCAAACCATCGGTGATGGCAACTTTACCCAGCGAGGGTCCTACCACAGCTTCTTCGACGATGCGTGCAGGTGCAGGCAGTTTACCAGCTTTCAGAATATTGGCAAGGTCTTGTGCTTCGGCTACTTCAAAGTTTCCGGAGATTTGCGAACGTCCGTTGGGGATTTCATCATTTACGTTAGGAGCAGAGTACACATAACTGTCGAGTACGATAGCAATCTGCCGGTTGATGTTTTCGCCGGTAAGGCGTTTCCATTGGCGGGCGCCTTCGCTGTTCATGGCCATATCTACCACTACGCGGTTGTTCTGATCGAAGTTTTGGCGGGCATCGACGATTACGTCGCCACCCAGGGCTGCTGAGCCATCGCGATTGGAAGCCTTCAAAGCTACCAGCTCGAGAAAGTCGGGCGAATATTTTTCTGGTTTAATTTTCCAGGCCAGCTTCATGTCGCGCGGCATATCTTGTTTTACGCGACGCAGGAGGCTGTTGACCATAGCAGTGTCTTTTATGCTGGCATAACCAACGGTAGCGCTCTGTGCGGGCACAAAGCCACTTTCAGTTTGCACCAGATTGGGACGCAGATAGGCAAACAACGGGTTGGTCTTGGCAATCTCCTCGGGTGAACGGTCACGATCGGTAACGGCCAAGCTGTCGCCGGCAAGCTGATCTATCAGATCCTGCTCTAGGCTGTCAGTTTCTGCGTCTGCCAAAAGAGCGGTAGTATCTATCTGTGTTAATTCGTCTGCTACATCTTCAGCAATTTCATCACCTTCGGCCAGGGGACTCTCTTGGGCAACATCCGTAAGAATGTCGTCTGTTTTCAGGATGTCGACAAGTTTCTGATCGGCAGCCTGAAAATAATTAAAGACATCGCTAAATTGATACGTTGTCCAGAACTCGAGTTGTGCCGTTCCCTGCAACAGTTTACGAACACGCTGTGGCTCTTTGATGCCCGGCAGCTCTACAAGGATACGCCCGGCAGTCTGCAGCTTTTGAATGTTGGGCTGAGCTACACCAAAGCGGTCGATACGTGTGCGCAGAATGTTGTAGGTACGGTCGATGGCGGCATTAGATTCTTTGCGCACCACATCGAGCACCTCTTCGTTAGTGGAATTATAGTTCAGTTTGTCTTTGAACTCCGCCATAAATATCGAAGTCAACTGGAAGTCGGGATCGATTTCTTTAACGGCCTGGCCAAAGAGGGTCACAAAACCTTCCTGACTATTTTTTTGTTTTTCGCGTGCCAACTCGAGGGCTTGTTGGAAAACAGGATTCTTGCTGTTATTGGCCAATCCTCTGATAATGTCTACCACCGATACTTCCAACGTTACGTTCATACCGCCTTTGAGGTCGAGACCCAGGTTAAGCTCCCGCTCGCGCACCTCTTTAAAAGTGTATTTGCGCACACCGATGTTGTAAATCACTTCATTTGACATCGAATCCAGATAATACGTTTCGCGCGCTCTGGCGATAGAATCGTACAAAAATTGCTGCTGCGCTGCATCCCCATCGGCCATCATACTCGACAAACGTTCGGTTTCAGCACTGTGCGCGTATTTATTAGCCTTGCTCACAACACGTTGGCTTACGAAGGTAAACGACAGGTGGTAAAGCGATACTAAAGCAAACAGGATGGCAATGAACTTGATAAATCCTTTATTTTGCATGTGTGATAAAATTTTGAAAAATAATTACTTAGAAAACTACCCTATTTTTTTGAGGGTGCAAAGATAGAACAACAATTAAAACTACCAAACAAAGGTAAATAACAAATTTCGGGATTCTTCACTTTACCGGCAGAGCAGCATAGTGGCGAGAGTAGTGCAGCATCTGTTGCGCAAAGTCGTCGGGGTACGAAATTCTGACATCTGTGATGGTGCCATCGGCATCAGTCAGAGCTTCTAATTGCGGATTGATAAATCCTGAAAATGGCGCAATGCCTAATGTTTCCCAACGCTTCAGCACTTCCTGATGCAGCGCAGGATCCACTTTTACACCATAGCTTTCGATAAGCTGGCGGGCAGCCTGGTAGTCGCCCTCCGATTTGATGCGCTGCACCTCGCGCAACAGTTGCCCAAAAAGTGCCCGCAACTTTTCGTAGTTATTAATAACAAAAAAAGTTCTTCCATCACGCGTTTTGCGTTCGATCACATTTTCGGCTTTGCCGTGCTCATAAGCCCACAGCGCTATCAGTTGACGGTTGCGCATGTGCGACTCCTCCAGATTTTTGCCCGGCGCCACACGCACCAGTTGGGTGAGCAGCCCGCCGCGAATGTAACTGTTGTACCCGGCCTCTCCCGTTGCCTTCTCCGGCATCAGCCCCAGGGCGATGAGCTTAGCATCGGTGGCAAAATACAAAGCAAACAAATCGGCGCGGGCTTCTTCGATAGTGGAAGCGGAGTTTTTCAGCGTATCGCCGGGATTGGCAACACCTTCTTTTATACGTCCCGACCCGTGCCCCACTATTTCGTGCAGATCCACATGGAGATTGGCGGCGAGATTGCCATATTTTTTAGCCAAAGCTATCTCCTGCTGCGACCAGGCAAAGGCTTCGATGGCGCCCGATTCTTTGCTGGCCTCGTCGTAGGCGGCAATGATGTTGCTGATGGTAACTGACTTGGAGCCATAGCGTGCCCGTATCCAGTCGGCGTTGGGCAGGTTGATGCCGATGGGTGTGGAGGGCGAGCAGTCGCCGGCAAGCACCACCGCGTTGATACCGCGTGCCGAAACGCCCTGCACTTTTTCTTTTTTGTATTCGGGCTGCACCGGCGAATGATCTTCAAACCATTGCGCGTTGACGCTGATGGCAGCGGCGCGCCGCGTAGCCTCAGCATCGCGCACCGACACCACCGACTCCCACGAAGCTTTTCGCCCCACGGCATCGCCATACACCTCAATAAAACCATTCACCACATCAACCAGCGGGTCAGCATCCTGAAGCCAGGCAATGCTGTAAGCGTCAAAGGTCTTCAGATCGCCGGTAGTGTAAAATTCGATGAGCTTCTCCAGAGCAACTTTTTGCTTTTCGTTATCGGCTACAGCCAATGCTTTGCGCAAATAAAAAATAATCTTGCTGATGGCACTGCCATACATCCCATCCTTTTTCCACACCAGCTCCTGCAGCCTGCCATCTTTTTTTATGAGCTTTGAATTCAACCCATATTGCGGCGCTTCCGGATCGTTGGCCTGATTCATAGCGTTATAAAAATCCTCGGCTTCCTGTTGGGTCACATTTTCATAAAAATTATTAGCCGAAAGCGCTACCATGTCCACGCCATCATCCTGCACCAGCCGTTTGGCATCTATATCAGGATGGTAAAGCAAGCGGATTATTTTATTAATAAAACCCTCCAACTTCCCATCTTCAGCAGCAAATCCCGACGCATCAGAATGGCGCATCATCTCACGAAAATTCTCTTCGGGCAGCTCCGGAAAGAATTTATCCATCGAATAATGGTGGTGAATGCCATTGCTGAACCATACCCGCTTGAGGTACACCTCAAAGTGCTGCCAGTTTTCGCCGCCGCGATCGCCGCGATAGGTAAGGTACATGTTTTCGAGCATGTGCCTGATCAGCAGGTTGTGTTTGTAATTTTGATCGTAAATGATGTCGCGTCCCCACAGCGCGGCTTCGTGCAGGTAATAAAGCAGCTCGCGGCTTTGCAGCGGCAGATTATCGAATCCGGGCACGCGGTACCTAAGGATACGGATGTCGGCAAATTGTTCTGTTAATACTTTAAATGGTTCCATCGGTAAATACTTTCTGATAATCTTTTGGGTGCAAAAGTATTAAAAAAGCGGGGCGCGGGGCGAAGGGCGCGAAGCGAAGGGCGCAAGGTTTACCAACGGCGTCGCTTAGAGCGACACCGTTGGTTTTTCCGGGACACAGTGCTGTTTTTTTTCTGTCATTTTCAGAGAATTCAGATTCATCGAACATCAATCCACTTTTACAGTCAAAATCCGGTATTCGCTATTCAATATTTTTAATTTTTGAATATCGAACCGCAGAATCCCGCACGTGCGCAATGAATAATGCCTGTACTGAGCTGGTTTCGACAAGCTCAACCACCGTTGTCGAAGTGAAGCAGGGCGCAGGGCGCAGAGCGTGGGATTTCTTTATTCTTTGAAGGCGTCGTCGTATTTTACTTCGTTGTCGATGGAGCGGGTGAAGGCTTCGATCCAGGCATTGACGAATATGTTTTTGATAGCTGGCCACACGCCGGCTTCCACGTTGTTCAGGTCGCCTTCCAGCGGCACTTTGGTAGCCAGGGTGTCGGTGCGTTGGTTTTTGAGCACAAAGTTGAAAAAGCCGACAAATCCTTCCCATAGCGTTTCCAGGAAATTCTCATCATTCCCCAGCAGTTTGGTGTCGGTGAGCATGGTTTTGAGATAGCCAGTCATGTGGCCGTCGGCAATAGCTACTTCGCTATAGATATTCAGTTGGCCACTTGCAAAATCTACATCGGCATAATGCTTCGATAAGTCGTTGAGTGCGGGCGTGTCGACCTCTTCGAGCGCAAAAGAAAGATCCACGTCGGGGATTTCTTTGATAAGATTTACGCGGCCATCCAGGCTTACCTTTCCATCGCCGATGGCGGTGCCGCGCATGGTGATGGGCGAAGGCAACGTGCGCTCTTTGGCTTTTACGTTGCGCAGGTTGTCGGCGGTAAGGCTAAGATTATTGATAAAAACGTCGATGTTGGGATCGGCCTGCACCTTCATAAAGGAGAGTTTTCCGCCATTTATCTCCAGGTGGTTGATGTCGATGGGCACCAAATCGCGCAAAGCTTCCGTCCAGTCGCTACCGGTGGCTTTGGCTACTTCGGCTGTATCAGCACCGGGCTTCTGGTCTTCGGGGATGTAGGTTATCTGCGGGTTGGTCATGTATATCTCACTTACAATTTTTCCACGAAACAGCGCCCGCCACTCAACGGAGATGTCGGTTTTAGGAAAGTTTAGAAAAGGAATCTGCGTTTCGGCGCTCACTTTATTTAGGTACAAACTGTCGATGACGTAGGCGCCCCGATAAAGTGCAATGTCGATGTCGGCCACGTGCCCGTAGTATCCCGGTATGTCGGCCAGGGTTTTGTTGACGTAATTTTTGACCAGCGTTGGCAGATAAATCCTGAACGCAACAAGTGCAAGTACGATAAAGAAAGGAATGAGAAAGCGCTTGTTCTGGTAAAAGCGGCGATGATGGTTGTTTTTTGTTTCGGATGTCATTTACAAGTTTTTATGGGTTTTAGTCTGCTAAACAAAAATTTCATCATCAAAGTTTCAGGACAAGTTGAAAAAACCAAGGGGATTCACAGCATTTTTATTACTTATCTTGCTGTCAATAGGCTTTCTGTGTAATATTCCCAAAATGTTTGTACCGGTTGCCCGATGAATTATTACTTTAGCCACCCAAAACAAAGGCAATGACTTTAACCGAAAAACGACAACAGCAGATCGTCATCATCAGCATCGATGGGCGTCTTGACACCACCAATTATCAGCAGCTCGAGGGCAGAGTTATGCATCATCTCCAACAAAATCACACTACGCTGATGATCGATTGCAGTGGGATGGATTATGTGAGCAGCGCGGGTTTACGCATTTTTCTGGTGGCACTCAAAAAGCTCACAGCCGCCGGCGGGCAGTTGGCTTTGTGCGCTTTGCGCGAAAATATCAAAGAGATTTTCGACATCTCAGGATTTACGGGAATATTCAGGATCTACGCTACGCAGCAGCAGGCGCTGGAGGCACTGGGTCAGGAAACGTAGTGTTTTCTTAGCTCTTTGATCTGGCCTGTGAGCCGTCGCGAATCTCTTTTAAAATCCTCGAAGGTATTCTCAAGACTCTCAAAAAACGCCTCTTCTTCATTTTGCGAAAGCGTCCTTCCTTGTTGCATTTCCTGCAACAATGGCCTCACCTCCTCCTCCATCTTTGCAATACCCTTGTAGGCCTTGCTTCCCATGTCGAAATTGGAAATGGAGCCTTTGAAAGCGTGCGCATTTTTTAGCAATTCCTCCAGGTTGCGGCTTTCCAGGTTTTGGTTTAATTTATCAATGCGCTCCTGATATTCTTTTATAAAAATATCAATGATCTCTGCCACAGTCTCTTTGTCGAAGTGCGTGTACTTTTCGTGAAATAGTTTTTCGTTGATCATGTCATCATTAGTTTTTTTGTAGAACAATCGACCAATGCACAAAGATAATGTAAATCGGAGATTGCTTTTGGGCATCAAAAAGAAAACCAACTGAAGCGGTGGCCTTGCTGTATCTGATGCCGCGCAGCAAATCCGGCCTGCACCTCTATCACATATTTGGCCGGGTCGCCCGAGGGCATCGATTCGTCGGAGTAAGGAACAGCATTTTCGATAATGCGCGTGATCTGCCTCTCACCATCGGCATACATAATATCGAGCGACGAGGGCGTGTCGTGCATCCAAAACCAGCGCCTGGCTTCGTCGGGAAAAATGAACAGCATCCCCACCGTGTCGGGGATATAGTGCCGGTACATCATGCCGCGTTCGCGCGAATATTCGTCGTCGGCGATTTCGATGTAGATGGTGGTAATAGCAGCACCTTCAGCGTCAGTAAAAGTTAGCTGTCCTTCGATATCAAAAACAGTGGCCTCAGGCCTGGCTGCAGGTTTTTCTGCCGGGGTGCGCTCGCCCCACATGGGCTGGTTGCTGATGACGTATACGAAAACAAATATCAGCAACAGCACGATGGCCACGATGGCAAGCCTGACTTGTTTCTTGGCAAATGCCTTAGTCGATCGTTTTTTATTTTTCATAATGAGGGTTGATTTGACGTTTTATCTTCAACGAAATCCTGATCTGTAATACCACCCGAGCCAAAAGGTATATCAGCACCAGAAAAAATATGATGGCAGCCCCCGAGGGTATGTCGAGAAACCACGACAACAGCAGCCCGGCAAAGCTGCCAATCATCCCGGTAAGGATGGAAAGAAAAATCATGGTTTTAAAATTGTGCGTAAAAAGATTGGCGATGGTTTGTGGGATGGTGAGCAACGAAAGCACCAGAATGATGCCGGCCACACGAATGTTGAGCACGATGGTAAGCGCCACCAAAGTGATGAGCAGGTAATTGACAGCATCCACGGGCAAGCGGATGGCACGGGCAAAATTCTCGTCGAAAGCCACAAAAAGTATGGTTTTAAAAAACAACAAAAAAACTACGATCACCAGCAGCGACAAGACGAGCAAAAGCCTGAGGTTGAGCTGCGAAACGGTGAGAATATTACCAAAGAGATAACTCATCAGGTTGGCCGAATAGCCGGGCGTAAGAAAAACGAAAATAATTCCTGTGGCCATGCCCAGCGACCAAAGGATGGCAATGACGGAATCTTCGCGTACCTCCGTTTTTTTCGACATGTATTCGATGCCCAGCGCCGACAAAACCCCGAAAAACAGCGCTCCGACAATAGGTGAAAAACCGAAAAAGTATCCGATGCCAATCCCGCCAAAAGAAGCATGCGTGATGCCGCCACTGATAAAAACCATGCGCCGCGACACAATGTAGGTGCCTATGATGCCGCACGAAACACTGGCCAGCAGCGCCGCCAACACAGCGTTGCGGAAAAACAAAAGATCGAATAATTCTAAAAATGTTTCCAATGTCTTTTTTATTAATAAATAAAACTGCCACCACGCCGGCTACTGCTGATGTGTGCGCAAAACCGTGTGCGGCACGTCGCCATGCGTGATGATTTGTATCGGGCAGTTATAGCTGGCCAGCTGCTCCTGGCTGATGATGTTGGAATCGTGGTAATGCAACGTTTTGTTAACGCAGGCAATCGACTTAACGTAATAGGTAATGGTTCCCACGTCGTGCGACACCATCAGAATCGCCATCTCTTTGTTCAGCTCACGCAGGATAAGATAGAGGTCGTTTTCGAATTTGTTATCCACAAAAGTGTTCGGCTCGTCGAGGATGAGCAAGCGCGGCTGTGCGATGATGGCGCGGCACAAAAAGACGCGTTGCAACTGTCCGCCCGAAAGCTCGCCGACATTTTTGCCAGCCAGTTGTTCGATGCCCATTTGCGCAAGCACCTGCTGCACCCGTTCATTATCGCCGGCAGAATAGTGATTCATAAATCGCTGGCTGGTGGCCAGCCCCGAAAGCGCCACATCGCGCACACTGATGGGAAATTTCTTGTCGGTGTGGCTCACCTGCGGCAGATAACCAATAAAGCGCCGCCGGCGGTCGCTGCTGTCGGGATGAAAAATAATATTCCCTGACATGGGTTTTATGATGCCCAAAATCACATTCACCAGGGTAGTCTTGCCGCCACCATTAGGACCTATCACACCAATAAAATCCTGCGCATGCACCGTCAGGTTGATGTTGCGAAGCACCACCTCATCGGCATAGCCGGCTGTGACCTGCTGCAGTTCCACAAGTTTTTCCATCGTTTAGTTTTGCTTTGGTAATGCGCTCTGGCTAAGTGCGCGTGCAATGGTCAACATATTTTCCGGCCAGTTGTAGGCCAACGGGTCTATCTGCACAATGCTTCCATCAATTTCACGGGCAATCAGTTCGGCGTTAGCCCGATCGAATTCTACCTGTATAAATATGGTGTGCAACCCCGCCGCTCTGGCCTGCTGAATCGATTGCAGCATCTGCGCCGGCGAAGGCTCTTTGCCGTGCATCTCGATGGGTATCTGCTGCAAGTTGTAATCGCGGGCAAAATAAGTAAGCGAAGGATGAAATATCATGAAACTTCGATTTTTCATCTCCTGAAGCACTTGCGCAATGCTGTGGTCAGTTTTTTTAATTTCAGATAAAAACCGGTTTAGATTTTCGCGAAAGCGCAGGCTATCTTCCGGATAAAACGTAGAGAGCGTTTGGTAAATCGTGTGTGCCATCTGTTTCACATTTTTTGGCGAAAGCCATATATGCGGATCGGTGCCCTGATGATCGTGGCCGTGGCCATCGCCGTGGTGATGATGCTCGCTGCCGTCGAGCAATGTTATTCCTTTGCTTAGCGCAATGGTTTCGAGCGCGGGGAAGTTGGCGCTGATCTCGCCCAGCAGGCTTTGTTCGAAACTAAGACTTCCATTGTAAAAGTAAATGTCGGTTTGGGCGATGGCAGCCATCTGTTGCGGCGTGGGATCGTACACATGCGGACTGGTGCCGGGCGGTATGAGCACCTGCGTCTGCAACAGCTCGCCAGCAATCTGATCTACAAAATATTTCTGAGGTAAAATACTCATCAGCACCCGGCGATGCTTTTGCTGCGTCTTCTGCTCCGCACTATTATTACATCCTGCCATTAGCACCACCAGAAAAATCGCAAGCATGCTAATGATTTTTTGCCGCAGCAGGTCGTAACGCGGCGCACGCGGTATGTGGCCGGTAATTTTATGTAGCTTTATTTTTTTAATGATAAAATCGGGAACCGGGTCGATGCCGGAAGTTCCCCAGGGATGACAACGCGCGATGCGGTTGGCCGAAAGGGCGCCACCGGCTATGATGCCGTGTTTTCGGATGGCCTGCACCGTGTATTCGCTGCACGTTGGGAGGTGGCGGCAACTGGCGGGGGTAAATGGCGAAATGGTATATTGATAAAAACGTACAGGAACTATCAGCAGGCTGCGCCCCACACTGGCGAGCCATGAATCCTTACGCACATCGGCGGTGATGGCGACATTCCGGTCCGATGCAGCCTTACTTCCCATCGTATTCCACAAAATTGCGCTCGGTTTCGTACAAAACAATCGACAGCTCGTATTTCTCATCAATCTGTGCACGCAACAGGTTCCAGATTTTGATGGCAATGTTTTCGGCACTGGGGTTCATGTCAGCAAAATCCTCTACATCCAGATAAAGGTTTTTGTGGTCGTAGCGATCTTCGATGTGCGCTTTCACAATATCTTTGAGCACCTTCATGTCCATCACATAGCCGGTTTCGGCGTCCACCTCTCCCTTCACTTTTACAGTCAGGTTGTAGTTGTGGCCATGGTAGTTGGGATTGTTGCACGAACCAAATATTTTCTCATTACGCGCATCATCCCAATTGGGATTGTGCAGGCGGTGCGTAGCGTTGAAATGTGTTTTTCGACAGGCAGTAACTTTCATTTTTTATTAAATATTATGATAATGATCTCAATCCGTAATAACAAGCAAAAGCCCATAGCGTTCAAACACAGAAAAGAGATGCCACGATGCTCGCGCTGATGGTTGCAAAGGTAGTAAGTTTTCAAAAGTCGCACGACGTCTCCGGGTCGGCAGAAAAAGTTAAATTTGCCCCTTCACTACAAAAATGAATTCATTGTTTATCAAATAAAAAAGCACAATATGTTTAAAGCTGAAGTTTACAAAAAAAGAAGAGATGCGCTGAAAGCGAAAGTTAAAGGAGGCCTTGCCCTGTTTCTGGCCAACGAGGAATCGCCTATGAATTATCCGGCAAACACCTTCCACTACCGGCAGGACAGCAACTTCCTGTATTTTTTCGGGTTGGATATGCCCGGACTTGCCGGGGTTATTGATTTCGACGAAAACCGCGACATCCTCTTTGGCGACGACCTGGAACTCGACGACATCATCTGGATGGGACCGCAGCCTTCCATGCGCGAGCGCGCCGACAAAGTAGCCGTCACCGACGTACGCCCGCATAATGAACTGAAAAGCTTTCTGGAAAAAGCCATCAGCAGCGGACGCAAAGTTCATTATCTCCCACCCTATCGTGGCGAAACAAAAATTGAGCTGGAGCAACTTACTAATATCCGCATCAGCCAACAACAAGAAAAAAGCTCGATGGAGCTTATCAAAGCGGTGATCAGCCTGCGCAACATCAAAGAGGCCGACGAAATCCGTGAGCTCGAAAAAGCTGCCGACATAGGCTACCAGATGCACGTTACGGCCATGAAGATGGCACATCCGGGCGAGACCGAGCGCCGCATCGCCGGCACCATCGAAGGCATCGCACTGGCACACGGAGCGATGGTTTCTTTTCCGATCATCCTCTCACAAAACGGCGAAACGCTGCACAACCACGACCACAGCCAGACGCTCGAAAAAGGGCGCATGCTCATCACCGACGCCGGCGCCGAGACCATCAGCGGATACGCCAGCGACTTTACACGCACCGTGCCTGTGGGCGGCAAATTCGATCAGCGCCAACGCGACATCTACCAGATCGTACTTGCTGCCAACAACAAAGCCACCGAAGCTATTAAACCCGGCGTCACCTACCAGCAAATACACCTCATGGCGGCGCGCGTGATTGCCGCCGGCCTCAAAGATTTAAACATTATGAAAGGCAACGTGGACGACGCCGTGAAAGAGGGCGCACACGCCATGTTTTTCCCGCACGGCCTCGGCCACATGATGGGCATGGACGTGCACGACATGGAAGGACTGGGCGAAGACAATGTGGGCTACGACGAAGAAGTAAAACGCATCCAGCAGTTTGGCACCGCCTACCTGCGCCTGGGACGCCGGCTGGAGCCGGGATTTGTGCTCACCAACGAGCCGGGCATCTACTTCATCCCCGCCCTGATGAACCTCTGGAAAAAAGAAAACAAATTCACCGACTTCATCAACTACAGCGAGGCAGAGAAATATCTCGGATTTGGCGGCATCCGACTCGAAGACGACATCCTCGTCACCGACACCGGCAACCGCCTCATCGGCAAACGCATCCCCATCACCATCCAGGAGGTGGAAGAGACGATGCGGAAGTAAAGTTGAAAAGTCCAAACTACAAATGCCAAAGAGCAAATAAATCTCAAAACCCAAAGTTCAAATGACAATTGAAATAAAAAAGATGGCTGTTAAAGTTTAAAATCGGGAATAGACAAATCCTAATTTTAAAAGTCAGCTACTAAAAGAATCGACCTTGGCAAAAAGGCGGGCAGTTGTGTCCGTCTTTTTTTTGAAGGACTGATGGGAAACGATAGATTCTTCACACGGTGCTACAAACAGGAGAAGTTACGAAAAGATAGATTCTTCGCTGGATGCTACAAACATGGGAGGGGGCGAAAAGATAGATTTTTCGCTGCGCTCAAAATGACAACGGGCTTTAATTTAAGGATGGGGAGAAAGGTTTGGGCGCTTCGCGCCCAAACCTTTCTCCCCCCTGACCGCATCGAGCGTGTCATTCCGATCCGCCAACTGGTCGGAGAGGAATCTATTTTTGAATTAAAACATATTTTTGAGAAAAAGAATTTTATGAAACCGCACAACTATTTCGTCTACATCATTACAAACTACAATAAGAGTGTTCTCTATACCGGAGTAACAAACAGCCTTTCACGCCGGATAAATGAGCATAGCATGGGACTGGTTGAAGGGTTTTCAAAAAGGTACAACTGCAAATACCTGATTTACTATCAACACTTTCCTGACATCAACCTGGCCATTTCGAGAGAAAAACAAATTAAAACATGGATTAGAAAGAAAAAGGAGGAACTGATCTCCGCGTTTAATCCGGGATGGAAATTTCTGAACGATAGCATTCCATCGATTGAGAAAGTCTATAATGATTAAGGGAATAATTGTAGAATATTCTGCGCCAGCTGGCGAATAAGAATGCCATTTCGCTAAGGTTTGAGGGTGATGGATGGGTGGGCGGCGCAGCCGCCCACCCATCCATCACACAATGACGAAAACGCATTGTCTTTCTGAGCGCAGCGAAGAATCTGTTTTTGGTAGTGGATACCGAAATTTCCTAGTCTGCACGCTTCGCATTGAAGCAAAGAGTCTGTTTTTGGAAATTGACTAAAGCCTTTGCTGCGGTGGCATTCGCTAACTTAGCCTAATAGCACGCGTACTAAACAGATTCCAGGAGCTTATGAATCCTGTTTCTGACCACACACAGCTCGACAATGCGTGTGTCGTATTTTAAAAAGCAAAGCCCTTTCTTTTTATCCAACCGGTAAAGATAACGCAGGTTGATAACATTTTGACGGCTAATTCTGAAAAATTGATCATCATCAAGCATCTCCAGCAGTTTGCCGATTTGTATAGTCACCATTTCGCTGTTGCCGTTGGCAAGTCGTATCCAGGAATAATTCCCTTCTGATTCGACAAAAAATACCTCCTCCGGATCGATCAAATGAACACCGTTTTTGCTGGGAAGCTTGAGCCGTCGTGGGTTGTTTACAGCATCCAGTAGATGAATTACCTTTTGGCTGTCGTGATGCTTATTCCGGTAGAGCTTAAACCGCCGGATGGTTTCTGCCAGCTCTTCGGGATTCACCGGCTTGATAAGGAAATCGAATGCTGACCTCTTGATAGCCTTGATAGCAAATTCCTCAAAGCCGGTAACAAAGATGATAGCAGGGATTTCCTGACTTTCGCGCAGCCGGTCCAGAAACTGAAAACCGTCCATGAGTGGCATCTGGATATCCAAAAAGATCAGATCAACAGGATGGTCGGCCAGGAACAAAAGCGCCTGCTGTGGCAAATCAAACACCTGAACCACCTCTATCTCTTCAAAACCTGACAGCAGTCGCTCCAGATGATTGCTCGAAAATCTTTCATCATCCAAAATAATAGCTCTTATTTTTTGGCTTGGCAAATCCATAGCGCTGGAATTACGGGCATTTTTTGCTTCAAAGTTACTAAAATCCTCCTACATTCAAAATATCTATTCGTGACGGAAATAAATCTAAAATCAGAACGAACCCTGCCCTAACGGGAGTTCTGATTTCCAACAGTTTGTTACCCTTAAGGCCGGGATTAACAAACTGTTGAAAATCGAAACTACGATTTTTCTTACTGACATTGGTTAAAATGCATCGTCCTGCTTATTCGTTTGGTTGCTGTTCTGGTTGTATTTCTTTATGCCGTATCCGGCGGCCAGCAACATCAAAAAGGTCATTCCTTCGGCTATGGGCGCACCTCCACCAACAGGGCCGTTACTACCACCTCCGGACGGATCGGGTGGCGGTGGTGGCGGAGACCCCGGCCCCTGCGCCAAAGCACCGAGTGATAAAGCTGTAAAGACCAATCCGAGAATACAGGTTTTTAAAAAATTCTTTTTCATCGTATCTTAGTTTTATGTTATTTCTATGAAGTTTATTTATTTCACCACTACCTTTTTCTCGCCCGAATAGTCGTTGGTAACCACGCGCACGATATGAAAGCCGCTGGTTAAACCAGCAAGATCAACAACAGCTCTGGCCTCATGCGCCACGCCCAAAAATTCGGTCTGGCCATTGATATTGTAAACCGTTACATTAAAAGGCCCCTGACTATCCTGCGCAAAGTTGAGGTAGAGTTTGCCGTCAACATAGAAGAAGTCCTGGTTTACAGGTTTTGCGTCGGCAATGGCTGTGACGCCATCAAAAATGAGTTCAAAACGCAAAGCGGCATTTTCGGGTGAATGGGCAAAAGAATATTCAGGCGTAGTGCGCAGGTTGATCGTCTGGCCGGTAACGCGGTCATTCAGGTGGATTTGCATATCGCTGTTAAAGCTTTCGATGCCGGAGAAATTCAAAATACATAAACCCGCAGCTTCCAGTGTGAAGCCCAGATCGACAATGCGTTTTCCTGTGCCCACTTCCATGGTGTTGATGGAAAGTTGTTTGTCGTCGGACGACATAGTGAACAGTTGCGGTGCTTCGGGGCTGCCATAAAACTTGGAGGCATCGTATTGTCCGTCGAATCCGGCGGTGGCACCATCAGCAAAGCGCACGACGGCTTCGTCGCTAAAGTTGTTTGCCAGGGCTTTTACGCGCAACAAATCCGGAAGTTCCTGTTTGTTTTTCAGGAATGCCTGATCGTTATGAACGCGCACATCGTTGGTCATTGATAAAGCTGGTGCAGCAGCACTGGCGGACACAAAGAAGGACTGGCCGACGGGGATGTATCGCGAACCTCCATTGTTACTTACATTAGCGATCCAAGATGCATAGTTACCTGAAACAGGATTCCAAATCCAGATGGCATTGTTAACATTCGATTTTGTCCAGCCGCTTGTGGCATCCCAGTCGATGGCCGAGGGATAAGGATTGGGCACCAGGTTGTGGTTGTCGTCCTTACCCGGAAAAGCGACATTACATGCAAAAGCACCATTGTTCATCGGGCCGGCAAACGAATAGGTAGTATCGGTTTCCCATTTTGCAGGGCCGGGATATTTGTAAATCATATAGCCCTGATCCACATAGAGCGGATTATAAAGCGAAGTTCCCATGGCTACCCATTCCTGCGTAGGCACATCAAAGTTAAAAAGGTACGACCACTCGAAAAGCCCGGAGCGTGGATCAGCAGCCTGGGTTAGCGGCACCGACACAAGATGATACACCGAATTGCTGGCAACAGCAGGAATGTAACGCTCTATGGTGGCTTCCACATCGTTGTTGTGGATAAGTGAGCCGGTGCCGTTGGCAGTGGATTGGATAAGGATGCCGGTGGGTGGTGGCGGGATTTCTTCGCCGGTGATAATTATATTATCTATACCACTTTCATCACTGCTTGTTCCAGTATGATAAAGCCATTGGATAAAAACAACAGGTTGGTTATTGATATCAGCAGGCAGTACCAGACCAGAAAGATCGTTCCAGGTTCCTGCTGCTATTGTATAATCCCCACCTGTAACATCATTCCAAGTAATATTGTCTGTACTCCATTGTATTTTCCAGGTTGCAGGGCCATCGAGATCGGAAATATATTGCTGCGATGATAGCACCATGTTTTGATACCCTTCTGTTGAGATTTGAACTACCCAACCACCATACGTGCTTGATCTAAAGAATCTATCTGCAAATGGAGCCCTGGAACCTCCCCCCTTGGTGTAAAAGTCATCTTCACGAACATTTCCTGATAAGGAAAGTTGAGCTAAATCAATATTTGCAGCAATTCCATCATCAGCGGTGTATCCTTCAATGTCTGTTTGCCCGGTATCCTCAAAATCCCATGCGGCGATGGTTTCGGCGCGCGATTTCCCGGCGGGTTGGTTGTCGTTGTAAAGTTCGTCATTCACGGTAAGCAGGCCAGGCAAACCTAATAAACCGCTGAGCACAA
>JAAYIU010000225.1 GCA_012523265.1 Bacteroidales bacterium
CCCAGATCCATCCACAGCAGCGGCCAGTGCGGCGGCGCTCACTTTCATGGGGGATGAGATCCGGATAATTAGAAACTTGACGATTCTATCAAAACAATTACCAAAAAAAAACCGGCTCCCGTCGCAATGACAGAAGCTGGTTTATTATTTCAGCCATTTATCCAGCCAGTCGAAGAAGGTGCGCTGCCACAGTATTCCGTTTTGTGGCTGGAGCACCCAATGGTTTTCGTCGGGGAAGAAGAGAAATTCTGCCGGCACGTCGCGCAGGATGGCAGCATTGAAAGCCGTCATGCCCTGGGTGTAAACCACGCGGAAATCCTGCTCACCGTGAATAACAAGGATGGGTGTATCCCAGTTTTGGACAAACTTATGCGGTGAATTCTCATAGACATCTTTGATGATCTTGTTGTTTTTTTCCCAGAAAGGGCCGCCTTTATCCCAGTTTTCGAACCACATCTCTTCGGTTTCCAAATATTGGGCTTCTTCGTTGAAGATGCCGTCGTGGGCGATAAATGCTTTGAAACGGCCTTCGTGATTTCCGGCCAGATAAAAGGCAGCCCATCCGCCGGCACTGGCGCCGATAGCTCCCAGATGGTCAGCATCCACAAAAGGCTCTTTGGCCATGATGTCGATGGCGGTGAGATAATCTTTCATGCTCTTGCCGTGATAATCGGTGCTGATCTGCTCCTGCCACGCCTGGCCAAATCCCGAAACGCCGCGTCGGTTGGGTGCTACGATAATGTAATCGTTGGCAGCCATGATCTGATAATTCCAACGGTAATGGAAGCTTTGGCTAAGCGGGCCTTGGGGTCCACCCTTGAGATAAAGCAATGTCGGATATTTCTTGTTAGGATCGAAGTCGGGGGGATAGATCACCCAGGTAAGCATATCCAGGCCGTCGAAGGTCTTCATCCACCGGCCTTCGGTTTTACCCATGGCCAACTGATCGAGCAACTCTTTGTTGGTAAAGGTAATTTGCGTTTCGGAACCGCTCACCGGATCGACCACAAAAAGCTCCGTGGGAAGCGCCATGGTTTGTTTGGTGGCCACCAGCTTATCGCCGGCCCAGGCTATGGTGCCATAATCGTGCAAACCATCGGTAATTTTGCGCACCTCGTTGGTATCCATATTATATTCGTAAATCTGGAAAGTCCCCTTCACGTCGCTCACAAAGTAAATGGAGCGGCTGTCGGGCGACCACAGCAGGCTGCCGACGTTTTGGTCGAAGTTTTTGGTAGCAAAAGTCCTTTCACCGGTAAAAATATTTAAAACAAAAAGCCGGTTCAGGTCCGATTCAAATCCATCGCGCTCCATGCTTTCCCAGGCGATATAATTTCCATCGGGCGAATATTGCGGAGCGATATCGAAACCCATCATGCCCTCGGTGATGTTTTTTGTTTCGCCGGTTTCGATGTTGTAAATATAATTCTCGCTGTTGGTAGAGATGGAATACTCTTTCCCCTGCTGTTTTTTGCTGGTGTAAACGATCGATTTGCCGTCGGGCGAAAAGTTGACCTGCTCCATGCCACCCCAGGGCTTCATAGGTGCGTCCCAGGGTTCGCCGGGAAGAATATCTTTATGGTCGCTGAATTTGGCGCCGTCGTATTTTGCCAGGAAAATATGGCTGTAGGTATCCGTCCAGGTATCCCAGTGGCGGTACATCAGGTCGTCGATGAGGCGGCCGGTAGCTTTGGGCAGTCCTTCGTAAATATCTTTAAACTTATTCTCCACCGGAATTTCTTTGGTGTAAACAATCATCGATTGGTCGGGCGAATATTTGAAGCCGGTGATGCCGCCGTCGATGTTGCTGATTTGCTTGCGTCCGGTGCCGTCGGGGTTCATCTCCCAGATTTGCATCGAGCCGCTCTCGGTGGTAAGGAAACCAATCTTTTTGCCGTCGGGGCGCCACAGTGCATTGTATTCACTTTTGGCAGTGGTGGTGATGCGGCGCTGGTTGCTGCCATCGGCATCCACAGCATAGAGATCGCGGTTGCCTTTGTTTTGCCCGATGCTGTAGTAGGTAACGCCATAAAGGATGGTTTTTCCATCGGGCGAAACCTGCGGATCGCTCAGCCGGCCAAACGACCAGAGCACTTCGGGCGTCATCCGGTTGCTGGTGAGGGTAAGTTGTGGCTTGTCGATGATGACTTCATCCTGCGAAGCATTTTGTTCAGAGGCAGCCTGGTTGCAACTGGTAATTGCAAACGAAGCCAGCACAAACATCAGAAAGAATAGCTTTTTCATTGTAGAAATACTTTAGTTGTTAAATGAGTATGAAGATGCGAAGATAATTCATTTTCAAAAAGGAGTTGTTTGATCGCTTCAAGCCCCAGCATAAATGGCTGGGCTACGGAGCTGGAGATACGCCGGGCTTTATTTCAGACTTTCGAGCGTCCGCAGGACCTCGAAACGTCAAAAAAAACGTTATTTTCCACGTCCCTGCACGATTATTAACACAGTGTAAAACATGATTTTGAAATCCATTGCCAACGACATATTTTCGACGTACAAAATATCGTATTTCAGTCGCTGCACCATTTCATCCACATTGCTGGCATATCCAAATTTCACCTGCCCCCAGGAGGTGATGCCGGGTTTTATTTTGAAAAGC
>JAAYIU010000395.1 GCA_012523265.1 Bacteroidales bacterium
AAAAATCCCGAGCTTTGAATTAATAGCAAAAATTCACTGCCCGCCTGTAGCTTTTCTGGCGCCTGACCTATAAAAAATCCAGACTTGGTTGCACCAAAAGCTGACGTGTAGTTAGCTCGAAAGCCAGCAGATTTCCCATTCCTTCGTTACCTTTCAGATAACAGCCGTTGTCGAGCGGAATGTATTTGCTTGTTTTGTCGGCTATCTGGCTTTGGATAAAAGAAAGGCTCACAGGTACGTGGCCATGAATTACCACGCGACCCCCTATTTTTTCGGGTTGTGCAACAAACGAACGGCTCCAGAGCATGGCGTGCTGATCCTCGAGCGGATCGCGCCGCTCGAAGTTGAGGCCGGCGTGGACGATGAGGTAATTATTCTGTTGCGTAAAAAGCTGCAGGTCGTTAAACCAATCCAAATAAGCCTGAGGGATCTTTCGCGGATGTTTTAAACCGAAGCTCTGCATGGTATCGTCGCCGCCATGGCGTAGCCACTTGTCGAACAGATGGTTTTTCTTCCGCCGGAAAATGGAACCTGCACGCAACTCCTTGTCTTTTTCGATTGCCAGCAGCAGATACTCTTCGTGGTTGCCACGCAGGGCGATCATTTGTTGGCCGTTAGCCCGGAGCTGCATCAGATAATCAACCACACCTTTGGAGTCGGGGCCGCGGTCGATGTAGTCGCCAAGGAATATCAGCAAATCATCGCTGGCGGGCTGTACTTGCTGCTCCAGCAGAGCCTTGAGTGTTTTTGCACATCCGTGGATGTCGGGGATTACCCACTTTTTCATAATTTCAATGATTTTGGAAGCAAAAATACAAAGAAACATTGGCGCAGCCACCCACAAAATCAAAGCCTTCCGACGGATTATTTTCTCAAGAAAAGCTAAAATTGCAGGTTTTAGATGCTAAAATCACCAGATTGTTGTTTAGATGATAGATTTAACATTTAGAAAATATGAAAAAAGAGAGCAATAGAAAAGTATTATTGATGATCCTTGACGGATGGGGAAAAGGAGATAAGTCGAAAGCTGATGCGATTTTTAACGGAAACACGCCTTACGTCGACAGCCTGATGGAAAAATATCCAAACGCCGAATTGCTGACCAGCGGCGAAAACGTGGGCCTGCCCGACGGACAAATGGGCAACTCTGAAGTTGGCCACCTGAATATTGGTGCCGGAAGGATTGTTTACCAGGATTTGGTGAAGATCAACAGGGCTGTAAAAGATAATTCGATAGCAAAGAATCCGCAGCTTACAGAAGCGTTTTCCTATGCAAAAGAGAACGGCAAAGCGGTTCATTTTATCGGGTTGGTTTCTGATGGCGGCGTACATTCGATGGATACACATCTTTATAAACTTTGCGATTTGACCATGGACTATGGCTTGGAAAATGTGTTTATCCACGCCCTTACCGATGGCCGCGATACCGATCCAAAAAGCGGGAAAGGATTTGTAAAAAACCTGCTCGACCATTTGCAGCATTCTAACGGACAGATTGCTTCACTCGTTGGCCGCTACTATACCATGGACCGCGACAAACGCTGGGAAAGGATCAAAGCTGGCTACGATTTGATGGTAAAAGGAATTGGAAAACACGCTACCGATATTTTAAAAGCGATGCAGGAATCCTACGATGCAGACGTGACCGATGAATTCATCAAACCCATCGTGATGGTCAACCAAAATGATAAGCCCGTTGGCGTTATCGAAGAGGGTGATGTGGTAATTTGTTTTAATTTCAGAACCGACAGGCTACGCCAAACCACTACTGTACTCACCCAGAAGGATTTTCCGGAACATGGCATGCACACCCTCGATTTGAAATATTACACCATGACCAACTACGACGATTCTTTCAAAGGGATCAATGTAATTTACAGCAAAGACAATGTTGAAAATACCCTTGGCGCAACAATTTCGGCGGCGGGCAAAAAGCAGATAAGGATAGCCGAAACCGAGAAATATGCCCATGTTACCTTTTTCTTTTCGGGGGGCCGGGAGCAAGAGTTTGAAGGCGAAAAACGCATTTTAAAACAGTCGCCCAAAGTAGCCACCTACGATTTGCAACCCGAAATGAGCGCTTTCCTGGTAAAGGATGCGATTGTGGAGGAATTAAAAAAACAGGAGGCTGATTTTGTATGCCTCAATTTTGCCAATGGCGATATGGTGGGGCACACCGGAGTGTATGAAGCTATTTTAAAAGCGGTTGAAGCCGTTGATAAATGTGTGCACGAAGTTGTGGATGCAGCAAAAGCAAATGGTTATGAAGTATTGATCATCGCCGACCATGGCAACGCCGACAATGCCATTAATCCCGACGGCTCGCCCAATACGGCGCACTCGCTTAATCCCGTGCCATGCATTCTGGTTTCCGAAAGGTATAAAAAAATCAACGACGGCATCCTTGCCGATGTAGCCCCAACCATCCTGGCGCTGATGGATATGGATATCCCAAAAGAGATGACCGGAAAGGTTTTATTGCAATAATATTTTGTAGGTCTTTCCATCAGCCCATCATTACATTTCTATTTATTGGGGCTAAAGCCCACTGAAATGTTTTTGCCTATATCCCCGGCCTAAAGGCCGGGGTTAGTGATTAGATGGCCACAAAATTTTATATCAGAGCCCTCCTGATCTACCGTGTCGTAACGATTTTCCCGTGCACCACGTGTTGATCCGTTTCGATGATTACGAAAAACACGCCCGGCTTCCAGGCTGAAACATCCACTACAATCATTTCATTCATCACATTGTAATTTTGGTCAAAAACCTTTTTGCCAGCGGCATTGGTGATGATGATTTTTTTGATTTTGAGATCAGGAACAAAAATCTGCACCGTGCTGGTTACCGGGTTTGGATAGATATTTATTATTTCAGCAACAGGTTCATCAGCCGAGAGCGAGAGGTAATCGAGGCTTGCCAGCAGCCAAAGCTCCGGATCGAAGCTGGCTGAAATCATTTCAAACCCGGGATTTTCAAAAATAAATTCCTGTCCCGAAAACTGCGGCTCGCAGCGGTAAATGATGCTGTCGGTAGCTCCGTAAACCGCCACCGGCACGGGTATTTCATAGAAATCTACCGAGGGGTGCGACTGCTGCTGCTGGATGGTGATTTTTATCTTACCATCGTCGAGTTGCGTCACGTTGATGCCATAGCGTGGATATCCCTCGCCATAATACCAGTCGTTGAAAAACCCGGTTAAGTCGATGCCACTGGCACTTTGCAGGTGATAAATCAAATCCTGTAAAGTGGCAAAACGGTATGCCAGCACCGGGTCGGCCACATAATTTCGCAAGGCCGTAAAAAACGCGTCGTCGCCGATCTCCCAGCGCAACATGTGCAGCAGCAGGGCTGCTTTGTAATACGACAGCCGCGCGGTGAAAAGCCTGCTGATGTCGGTGGTATCATCCACGAACACGGATCCGTCGGGGGCGCTGAGCGCGGAGGTGATGGTGTTGTTTAGCCAGATATCCCAATAGAAACCATCGTACATCTCCTCGTAGGTGAGGCCGGTGGCATAAGTGGCAAAGCCTTCGTTGAGGAAAATATGCTGCCAGGTGCCCAGGGTGATCTTGTTGCCAAACCAGGAATGCGCCAGCTCGTGCGAGATCAGGTCGTGGCCGAAGCCGCCCATAAAACTCATCGTTTGGTGCTCCATGCCGCCCGGCCACGAAAACTGCGCATGCCCATATTTTTCTCGGGCAAAAGGATATGCTCCAAACAGGCTGTCGAAGATGCGGATCATTTCGCCGGTGTAGGCAATCTCTGCCACCGCCGTGGCAGAATCTTCGGGATAAACGTAGTTGATGATGGGCACAGTGTCGCCGCCGGAAATGGCGTATTGCGTAAAGCAGGCATAGTTGGTCACTGCGATGGCCACCAGATAGCTCACGATAGGATAACGATGCTGCCAGTGAAAGGTAGCCATTCCATTGGCGCTGGTCTCGCTCACCAGCATGCCATTGCTTGCCACGCGGTAAGCGTCGGGGGTGGTAACAATTACATCTATCGAATCGATCTTGTCGGTCAGATCGTTTTTTCCGGGCCACCATTCTTTGGCGCCATAGGGTTCGGAGAGTGTCCAGATGATGGGTACTTCGTCGTGATAATCCTGCTCAAAGGCACCAAAGCCCGTACCTTGTTGCGGAGCACCCTGGTAGAAAATTTGAAGAGAATCAGTGGTGCCGCCAGGAAGGCTTTCAGGCAGTATTATTTTAAAAAGATATTCCGACAAATATTCATGCGCAACCGGCTCTCCCCTGAAAATGATCGAATCGATTGTCATAATGTTGTTAAGTTTCAGGGTGATCTCCTGCACAACATCCGCAAGCGTGACAAAAGTATGCGTTACGCTTCCGCTGATGTAAAGTACCGCCGGATCGAGCTGCCAGCGAAAGCAGGTGTGGATGATGTCGATATTGAGGCCTGCGGGTGCAGCGTCCGTTGGCGCCGGAAGCCAAAAGCGCCGGCTTTCGGCTTTGGCTATTGCTTCGGTGTTGTCTTCAAAAGGCCGTATCTGCGCCGCCAGTGGCATTGCGCAAAGCAGTAAAACGAAAAACAGAATGGTAGAGGATGGTTTCATAGTGTTTCTTTCTTTTTTTATTAACAACCAAAAACAGAAAACGATGATGCGTCATCTTTCATAAAATAGATCTAATGGTAGAAATGATGCCCAACTAATAATTGGCTAAAATAGAAAATAATGCAGGGAAGGCTTTTGTAAATTTTTTGGAACCGAAGGGTGGCGCTGAGCCGGGGCAGCCATTACTAAAGTTTGTAGCTCACCCCCGTAAACCAACTCAGCGAATAGGGATGGTAACCGAGACTGTTGGAGGTATTTACCGGCGTAAGCGAATATTTGAAGGTGGGCGCCAGGTTGACGGATATTTTACTGCTGATGGCATATTGCGCCCCCATGCCCAGCACACTGATGTAGATCATGGGCTGAATATTTTCGGAGGTTCCGG
>JAAYIU010000258.1 GCA_012523265.1 Bacteroidales bacterium
ACTCGACATTTCCAATACCGCTCAACCAGAGATCATTTCGAGTTTTGATCTTCAATCGCGTGCAAATGCCATTTGCTTAAGCAGTGGTTATGTTTATCTGGCCTTGAACAGTGCAGGAATTTTGATTCTCGATGTCAGCGATCTGTATAATCCAGCGATGGCTGCATTTTACCAAAATGATCAGGTAAATTACGACATGGTTATTGATAACGATGTGGCATGGATAGCATCCGGTTACGAGGGGCTTACCGCATACGACCTCTCCAATCCAATTTCTCCCGTTCCCATCCTCACCTATAATGAATCCGGCAGTATGCGTAGCGTTGAAGTTGCCGGTAGTTTGCTTTATGCTACCAATTCATATTCCGGCATTATGGTTTTCGACATCAGCAGCCTGCCGCAACTGCAATTGTTATCAAACACCCCAACCTTAAGCGAGGGAACAGAATTATATATTCAGGGGGATCTGCTTGCCGTTTCTCTGCTCCATGAGGGTTTTTGCCTGTATGATATTTCCGAACCTGCAACGCCCGATAGTCTTGGCTGGTTCCACGACGAATGGCCAAACCGAAATACGATACTAAAGGACGATTTGGCATTTCATTGTAGTGGAGGGAATTTTAGCATCGTCGACATTAGCAACCCTTACGAAATAAACCCAAAAGCACAAATCGTTCTTTCAGGCATCGCACAATATGCGCATTACTGGGAAAACCATGTTTTTATTGACTCATACAATGGTTCGATAATGGCGGTTGATGTAACCGACCCTAAACAACCTGTTAAAGTAGCGCAGATAGATGCAGGGAAGGGACACCACACAATTCATGTAAATGATGATCTGCTTTTTACCAATAATTACCACTGGCTGCAGGTTTATGAGGTTTCGGTACCATCTGAACCTGTTTACCTTAATACGCTTGAAGCTACTACCACCATAACCTGTGTTCTAAAACATAACCACCTGCTGTTTGTCAACGACTATGACAATCTCCAGGTTTTTGATATTTCGGATATTGATAACCCGATACCTTTGGGTGTTTATCCATACGGAAGTATCGAGGAAATAACTGCTGTAGGCAGTTACCTTTATTGCGTAGAGTCAGTGTACCTTAAAATTATTGATTTCAGCGATCCGTCCAGCCTTAACGTGGTGTCAAGCACACTGTGCATGACGATATCTTCAATAGCCATTAAAGATACCCTGGCTTATGTGGTGTGTAGCAATTATCCTCAGACATCTGGGGGTTCTTTGAAAGTATTCAACATTAAAGACCCGGGCAACGTATTTCTTGAGACCAGCCGGGATCAGGGGCGACAATTTGAATATGTTGAGATTGAAGGCGATTATTTGTATATAATCGAAAGAAATGTGGGTCTTCAAATCTATGATACACAGGATATTTACCCTGTTTTGAGCGGCTTTTATGGCAACTACATATATATTGTCGGAAAACCTGCAACCGCCAATGGTATTAGCTATTTGCCGGCTTGGGCAGGTTTCGACATCATACAAAACGACCTGATTTCTTCAAGCGAAAATATTTTTATCGAACGCAGCGAACGACTGAATCTGTTCCCAAATCCGGCAGCGGACGTTATCAACATCGAGTTGGAAACCGATAATCCTGCCGGAGCAATTACCTGGGAAATCGTGCAAATAATCGGTACCAGTTCCAAATCAGGAAAACTTGCTGCCGGTCAGCGACAAATCAATCTGGACGGACTGCCAATTGGTGTATATGTATTGACTGTTAAACTCAATGGTCGCACCATCAAAATCGAGAAAGTTGTAAAACAGTAAGCGTTGTCCGGCAAGTGGCAGGGTGGACAGGGTTTTGTAAAACGCTAGGGTTATTCTGTAACCTGAATAATTCATCACCTGCTTCAATAGTACACTGATCCGTCAGTTGCCGGACAGGTGACGCAGATACAACTGATTTGCGCGGATTTTTGTCTTTATCCGTGTAAATCTGCAACATCTATGTTATCCATGTTCTATAAATTTTTGTGAATAAACCAGGGTAAATTTGATGGCATTATTTGGCAGCAGAAATGATTTTCAGCATGCACTCAACAACAAAAAACCAGTCGAAGCATATCTTCGCCCGGTGGTTCAGCAATGATAAAATATGGAAACATGGACATTGGAAGTAAAGTGGCGTTAAGCGCTGCCATTGGCGGCACCGCCCAAGCTGTATTTATCCTTGCAGCCTGTGCCTGCGTTTTCTAAAATCATTATAACAGGAAAGCCTGTAAAAATAGAAAGGACGAAGCACAGCCTCGTTCAAACCCGGAAGAGAGTTCTCAGCAGGCAGCCTTCAGTCGTAGTTTCTCTGATGCGTTCAGCTTAGGTTGGTTTCGACAGGTTTCGACAGGCTCAGTCTACTGCCCAACAGCCAGCTCAAACAACAAACACCAAACACCGAACACCGAACAACCCTCCTATTCCGCCACTTTGGGATTTACCCACAGATGGCTGTACCAATGCCAGGAGTTTCCGGTTGCAGAAGGTGCGGTAAGGGTGTAAAGCGTGCGACGTTGGGTGAGCTTTTTAACGGCTTGTAACACTACGATTTGCTGGTCGCCATCAGCGGTTATTTTTTTGATTTCGGTTTTGGTGCCATCCACAAAAAACTGGGCATTTTTCAGGTTTACTTCACCGGGTTTTATGGTGAGCCTAAGTGTGGGTGGATTGTCACTAAAGAAAGGCGATGCCGGCGAGGCTTCTGTTACCTCCAGCGCCTTCATCACAATTTTATTTTTAAATCCCTGTAATGTTCCGAATGGGCCGCCCATCGGGAAGCGGGGGATGGCCATCGCGTCGGAGCTTTGCGAAAACACACCCGACTTTTGTACCGTGGCCGCTGCAAAGCCCGCGGCGCGTAGCATCTGTTCCATGTCGGGCGTCCATTCCCCGTAAGGGTAACAATACAATGCAGGGGTGCTGCCCAGATGCTCCTGAAAATGGTCGCTGGCTTCCGCCAAATCTCTGAGAAAAACAGCACTACGTTCCGTTTCATCCAGGTTAAGAAATTGGCTGTGATCATGCGAATGGTTGCCGATTTCGATGCCGGCCTTTTGCATCTCTTTAATTTGTGGCCAGTTGATAAAGTCGTTGCCACCAATGGTACCGGTTTGTACAAAAATGGTAGCCGAAAAACCATATTTCTTCAGCAATGGCCAGCCATTTTCATAAAAACTCAGATAGCCGTCGTCGATGGTGAGGATGGCAGCTTTGTCGGGAAGCGCCTTTCCGGCTTTCCATTTGGCTACAGCCTCACCCAACGTGAGCACCGTGTAATGGTTGTCGGCCAGATATTGCAATTGCGATTCGAAAACACTTAGCGGGATGTTGGTGCTGGGGTAGCGGCTGTCGCCAAAACGATGGTAGGCAAAAACCGGAATGTCGAACGACTGCGCCTCCAGGGCAACGGTTGACGACAAAAGGATAAATGATAAGAGGATGATAAAAGTTCGCATCGACTTATAACGATTGGGGGTGCCAAAATGTTGAGTAAGGCGCGCCGCTGCCGATAGGTTGAACTAAATCCCACCGCCGCAGCGGAAGGATAGTTACCCAAAACAGGTTTACAAAATTAACAGAAAGCCTTTCATGGGATGAAAACGCCATAGAGGGATGTGGTTCAACGGTTGGTGTATGAAGCGTGGCGGCCTGCTATCCGTTCAGTTTCTTTAGTTGAGTTTCGTTTCAGGTTCATGATTAGTTTCCCTTGTGTTTTAATCCCAGGCATGCAATATAACACGTGTTGCCCAACGTAATTCTTTGTTCCAGTGCAAATACAGACATTCTACATGAATTGTTTATCCCGCTGGATAAGGCTTTTTTACTATCCGCTTTTTGAATACAAATTTTTCATATCTAACAGGGTAAACATAATTCCACCACCAGCCACTCAGGTTTTTGTTAATCATATGTTTTCGTAGTTTGTAGCTTTTGTAATATTTACCCTGTTGCGATGCCTTACAGGGTTTCATTATTCCCAAATATGAGTTCATGCTACTTTGAAACGCTTGTTGTTCCTCTTTCGTTGGTTTGTGGTCTCGGGCAATTTTATTATGTTTTTCGATGGCTTCATAAAAATTTCCCTTTGTCCGTTTGGCAATGTAAATTCTGTTAGGAAGAATAATTGTTCCCAAAAAACTTACTCCCTTACTGTAATGTTGAAGGTATATTTTTTTGGGATGAATAGTTGCTTGCAATTCCAATTGAAGGAATGCCGATAATTTTGTAACAAGTTTTTTCAAATATTCTTTGTCTTCATGTATTATTACGAAATCATCCACGTAGCGGCCATAGTAACGAATTTTCAAATCGTGTTTTACGTAATGGTCGAAACTGTCCATGTAAAAATTGGCAAATACCTGACTGGTAAGGTTGCCTATAGGTAATCCACAATTTGGTTTGCTTTGAAAAAGGCTTTTCGATTTTGGCAGATCATTCCAATCTGTTCTTTTGCCTTTTATTATGCAGTTTTTTGTAGGGTTGTTGTAAACAATCTGCTTGCAGAGTTTTATTACCAGCTCTTTATCAGGTTGCAGATATTTTTCTTTGATAAACTTTTTGAGTTTTGCAAAAAGTATGTTTTTATTAATGCTCATAAAGAAGCCCTGCAAGTCGAGTTTCAGGATGTGGCAATCTTTAGTGTAATTGGCTGAGCATTGACAGACAAACCTGGCTATCCGGTGAATGCCAAAATGAGTGCCTTTGCCAATCCTGCAACTGTAACTATCGTGTACAAATTGTTTTTCAAACAGATGATTTAGTTTACCAATGATTAAATGATGTACTACCCTGTCGCGGAAATCGGCTGCAAATATTTCTCTTTTTACCGGCTTATCCACTATAAAGGCAATGGAACGTCCAATTTCATAAGTCCCATTGTTTATTTCTTCGTACAGTTGAACCAGATTGCTCTCGTAATTTATTTCAAATGCGAGTGCATTTGCCGTATTTCGTTTGTTTTTCCGGCAGGCAAAATATGCTTCAAAGATTTCGTGAAGCTCAATTATGGGTTGAGATATGTCAAAAAGCGATAACTGCATTTTTAAGAAAGTTAAAAAACTGGCAGGCATTTCGCCTGCCAGTGACAATGATGGTTTTGCAGTAAAATCTCGCACGGCACGAACATAGTTTGTATTGTTCTTATTGTTGTTGTTCGTGTTGCCGTTGTTGAAGTTGAAGTTCCATGCGTTGTTTGCATTGTTCTCCGACGACGACCAGCATATACAACCGTGTTTTGATGCTTTTGCCGATTGGCATGGCATACAATTTTGCCACGCTAAATGCGGGGCCCGGTTGTCCTTTTTCAACAAATCCTTGCTCTCCCGGGCAAAACTTGTCTTGCCCGGTTCCGGCTTAATTATACCTGTTTTTCCATGCGGTAGCCTGCTTGCCGATTATTTCAAGCATTTTACTTATTTCAGCCATACTTCTGATGCTGATCAGCTTTAAATCGGCACACAGGCGGACTGCAAGTTTTAATATCTCAAAGTTATCCAAAAATTCCTCAAGATATTGACGCTTATCAGTATTGCGGTTTGCCCGGTATATCGACCTCACAAGCTTAATACTGTCGCGTTTCATGTCCTGCCCGAGGGTATATTTGTATTCCCTCGAAAATTCCTTCGTGTATTGGAAAATCAACTGTATCAACTTGTAGGTGTCTTTGTAAATGGGTAATTCCTCCGATAAGGCCATATCTCAAAAAAAATTTCGCCGCCTCCGGCGGATAAATAGTTAAATAGATAAATAGTTAAAAAGCTCGCACGGCACGAAAATAGTAGGTATTGCTCTTAGTGCTGCTGAGCGTGGCGCCGTAGCTGAAGTTGAAGGCCCATGCGAGGCTTGCATTGCGCTCCGACGACGACCAGTAAGCCTGTCTTAATAAAGGCGTTGTTGCTGCATTTCCATCATTGGTTAGCGCTTTTTGCACTTCGTAAAAATTGTTCCATACATGGTTTAGCTCGGCAACGCTTGGCAGGTACCAGTCGCTGTATGTGCCTGTGCCAAAGTTGGCATTGGTGTAATCGGTACAAAGTTTTGCAGCACTGCTTGTGTGTCCGCTTTGCCCTGTTATGGC
>JAAYIU010000462.1 GCA_012523265.1 Bacteroidales bacterium
CAAATCTGGCCGGTTTGTTTTCATCAACTCGAAATTTGGCATTTAAACGGGCCAGCCTAAAAATATTTTTAAATACACGACTCTCAACAAGATTGAATTTTGGGAGTTATTAGACCGGACTCATGATTTAAAATTTTCTTGCTCTATGCCTTATCTTAAAATTAAAACCAACCAAAAACTGAATGACGGTGACAAACTTGCCGCAAACCTCTCGAAGCTGGTAGCTGAGATTTTGCGAAAGCCTGAAAAATATGTGATGATTGATGTGGAAGATCAGCGGAGGATGCGTTTTGGTGGTACTGACGCACCTTTGATATATTGCGAGCTGAAAAGTATTGGCCTGCCTCGTGAGCAAACCTCTGATCTGTCGGCACAACTCACCGGCTTTCTTACGCTGGCCACGCATGTTCCGACTGATCGTATCTACATCGAATTTGTTGATGCACCTCGTGATTTGTGGGGCTGGGATGGCGGCACTTTTTGAAACATCCGAAGCTACCTCCCAAATCAAAAATCGTCAATCGTAATTCCTCAATCTAAACTGACCGGATTGCCATGATGTGATTTTCAAATTCGCTGTTGGCAACAATCGACCGGGTTTTGATGCGGTTTTTGTACGAATAAATGGTGTTGATGGAGAAGTTGAGGATTTTGGCGATGGCTTCGTTTTCGGTGATGCCCATGCGGATGAGTGCAAAGATGCGCAAGTCGGTGTTCATGGCACCATCGTCGGTAAGCTGTGCCTGGTCTTCGGGCTTGAAGAGCGCGTTGAATCCTTCGACGAAATCGGGGAAGAGGTTCAGGAATATCTTATCGAAATTCTGAAAAAGTAAGACTCTTTCATTTTTAATATTAAGCTTGTCGACGGCTTGTTGCAGGTTTTCGTAGCGCCGGTTGTCGATGTTGCGCTGCAGGCTGTCACGCAGCATTTCGAGCTTATCCACATAGGTGGTGCTGATATTAAAATAATAGGCAATATACTCCTCTTTGATCTTGTTGGCTTCGCTTAGTTTTTCGTTGAGAGCTTTCAGATTCAGATTGGCTTGCAAAATCGTTTTGCGTGCTTTGCGCAATTTGATGAGTTGGTTGATGATCACCAGCAGCGAGGCCAGCACCAGGGCGGCAAGTATTGCCAAAAAGATCACGTAAAGCTGCAGTTGTTGGTTTTGGTTTTCGGTAAGTTTCAGTTTCTCGCCCTCTATCAGCGGGAGCACCTCCGAAATCTGGAAGGTGCGCTGTCGTGCGCCATAGAAGCCGGCGTCGCGGTTGGCAAGAAGGATGTAATTGTAGGCTTGCCGCATCATATTGCCCTGGCGGTAAAGCAGGGTGGCCAGGTTGCGCAGCGCTATGGTTTCGGTGGTCACCGAGCGGATGTCGGCCATGGCGCTGCGTGCCAGGTTGCCAATGGCGGAAGCGGTATCCGCTTCTTTCAGGTCGAGGGTTGCCAGGCTGGCGAAAATCATGGCTTTTTCGTGGGTGCTGATGTCGAACTCGTCGAGCACCTTGTGGTAATATGTACGGGCTTTATCGGTATTTCCTTCGTTGAGGTTAAGCAGTGCTGTGAGCACCCATTTGCGATAAGCACTGCTGTCGGCAATGGCGATGGCCTTGCGGATAAATGCGTTGCCGCGTGCTATATAATATGGTGTAAAATGTGGGTCGCTGGCGTATTCTGATATGTCGTAATTGGCGCGCCCCAGATGATTGTAGCGTGTCACCTGCTGCTCGTTGGTGAGATAGCGCGGATCGATGGCCAGAAGCGTGTCGATGGCTTCGTGAAACATGCCCGACGAAAGCAACACAAAACTTATGTTGAGGTGTGCCGTAGCAATTTTTTCGGGCTGCCCCGAAGCACGCGCCAGCTCCTGCATGCGCCAGGCATAATGAAAAGCCGAATCGTAAATAAAGGAACCATACTCCTCAAAAAGCTGCTGACAAAACTGATACTCCTGCTCGTAATCCTTAGCGCGGTGTGCTTCTTCAAGTCGATGCTTGAGCTGCCCGATGTTATGGTATTTTTTATTTCTAAAGTCCTCCTTTTGCAAAATTACCTTGTCGAGCTGTAGCAGCAATGTGTCGTTCGACTGGCCGTAGAGCGGTATCGAAACAAAAAGCGTGGAGATAATTATTAAATATCGTAAGCGGGTCATAAAAATTTTGATAAAAATAATGAATGGCTAAAAGTAATGCTTTTCGTTGTGCGCAATGCCCTTTTCTCTGTTTTTGGAATATTAAGCTGCAACTGCATGCTACCCGCTTCTTTCTCATCTCTCATCTCTCATCTCTCA
This sequence comes from Bacteroidales bacterium, assembly GCA_012523265.1. Classification (GTDB taxonomy): domain Bacteria; phylum Bacteroidota; class Bacteroidia; order Bacteroidales; family 4484-276; genus SABY01. Next base: position 2,289 of record JAAYIU010000462.1, read on the forward strand.
CCTCTCATCTCTCACCACTCATTACTCACTTCACACAGCAGGCAGCCAGATGCTAAAAGTACTTCCTTCACCTTGCTTGCTTTCTACCTGAATAGAACCGCCATTAAGCTGGATGAACTCATGAACCAGCATAAGTCCCAGCCCGGTTCCTGATTCGTTGTTGGTGCCGTAGGTGTTGATTTTTTCAGATATTTTGAAAAGTTTCATCAAGGTGCTTTCATCCATGCCTACGCCATTATCGGTTACGCTTATGCGGATTTTGTCGGTTTCTTTTGTAGCTTTCACCACTGACTTTCCGCCCGGACGGGTAAATTTTATGGCGTTGCTCACCAGGTTGCGCAGGATGGTGCGCACCATGTTTTCGTCGGCCATAGCCATCAAGTCAGGGTCGCACTGCCAGGTGAGTTCGATATTTTTATAAAATGCCTGACCCTGGTTTAGCCCGATGATTTCCTGTATTAATCTATCGATGACAACCTGGTCGCGGTGCACTTTCATAGATCCGGTTTGTACGCGCGACCAGTCGAGGAGATTTTCGAGCAGTGCAAAAGCTGATTCTGCGGTTTGCTGGATGTTTTGTATCATATCGATTTTTTCGCTGTCGTGGAGCAGCTCGAAATCTTCGGCGAGCAGATCGCTAAGGCCGATCAGATTGTTGAAAGGATTGCGCAGGTCGTGCGCCAGGATGTTGAAAAACTTATCTTTAGCCGCGTTGGCTTCTTTCAGTTGTGTTTCGGCTTGTCGCAATTGTATCTCGGCATTTTTTGTTGCTGTGATGTCCTTGGAGATGCCAAAGGTGCCAATGATCAGCCCCTGCTCGTTGCGCAGCGGCATCTTGGAGGTGGAAGCCCATGTGTCGGGCTGATCTTTTCGCGTTTCGCGTTCTTCTTTGGAAATGGTGCAGCCCGTTTCGATGATATGCTGCTCATCGGCGAAAGCCTGGTGAGCGTGCTCTTCGGCAAAGAGATCGAAATCGGTTTTGCCAATGAAAACCGCTTCGCTGGCGAATCCTAATTTTTTGGCGTGGAGCCTGTTAGTGCGGAAAAATCGTCCCTGGCGGTCTTTGAAATAAATAGCATCGGGCAGCTCGGCCAGCAACAACCGAAACAAATGCGTGTCGCTCACCAGAGGATGTGCGGTATTGTCTGCGGCCTGGATGTTTATAGCGGTGCAGTGAAGCATCAGCCCATGCGGGGTGCTGAGTTGCTGTACTTGCAGCGTAACTGTCTGAGCAGTTGCCTTAACAGAAATATAGCCAACATCGATGGTAATAAAACCAAAAGTCGATTTTTCGATCGCCTGCAATCCGCACGATAGCGCGGTGTGGGGATTGTCGAAATGAAAAATGCTTTTAATATTAGCACCTAACAACTCATTGGCGGAAGCATGCAGCAGGTCGCACATCTTATCAGAAACATGCCGGATGATACCGTTAGTGTCGAAAATAGCTATTGCTGCCGAGCTGCCGGTAACAGAAATTCCGGAGCAGGTATTCGTAGAGATGGGGTTAACAGTATTCATCGGAAATGGCGTGATGACTAATTGTTAGTGAAGGGCAAAAGTACAGTTTTGTAATTGGAATTCAAGAAAAATGGTCAAACCTTTTTAAACTGTCGTTGTTCTTACGCCAACGCCTTTAATTTAGCCCAATGTCACTCAATCATTCACATGCTCATTCGCACCTGCAAAGTTCACCGGTCAGTTACGGACGCGCTTTTGCCATTGGCATAGTGCTCAATGTTGGCTTTGTAGCTGTGGAAGTTATTTACGGATTGCTGGCCAACTCCTCGGCATTGCTTGCCGACGCAGTGCACAATGCCAGCGATGTGCTGAGCCTCGCATTTGCCTGGGCAGCAGCCTGGCTTGCCACGCGTCGCCCCAAAGGAAAATACACCTATGGCTTGCGCAAAACCACCATTCTGGTTTCCATCCTCAACGCACTGCTGCTCTTCGGTGCTATGGCAGCCATTGGCTGGGATGCTGTGAGTAAAATTAAAAATCCGGAACCGGTTGCCTCGGTTCAGGTGATGTGGGTTGCAGGCGTCGGAGTGGTCGTCAATACGTTTACGGCGTTACTTTTTATGAAAGGCCAAAAGCACGATTTGAACATCCGGGGAGCCTTTTTGCACATGGTTGCCGATGCCGGCGTTTCGGTGGGCGTGGTGATAGCCGGCTTACTCATCACCCTTACAGGAGCTTTATGGATCGACCCCATCATTAGTTTTATGATCATCATCGTGGTGCTGTGGGGCACCTGGCGTTTGTTTACCGATTCCATCAATCTGGCGCTCGACGCAGTGCCGCGGCATATTGATCTCGAAAAAGTACGCAATTTTCTTTTAGATCAAAAAGGCGTTGTCGATATTCACGACTTGCACATCTGGGCCATGAGCACCACTGCGGTAGCGCTTACCGCTCACCTGGTTATGCCGGCGGGTTACCACGATTCATTTATTCTTAACTTGCAGCAGGAGCTAAAAAACAATTTCGGCATCGAGCACACTACTTTTCAAATCGAGCAGCACGACATCAGCGAAGGCTGTCCTTCCGGGTGTTGATCCATTATATCTCTTTTGCACTTCATTTTGTTGTCTGATCGGCCATATTCGTGGAAACGCAGCAACAAGTTTGTGTAGGAATGTACCCATCACAACATCGGCTTGATTGCAATAAAACCCCTCTGTATCAGGTAGTACCCATTTGACCGGAATCAACAATGTGATTCTGACAGAATTGGAATAATAATTTCATCAGCAGATTGATATTTTTGCTTTTAAAAACCAGAAAGTAAAATTTGTATATGAATGATTTTTTGACAAACCTGGGTGAAAATTGGCTTTGGATTGCAGGTGTTTTTCTTCTTGCTGTAATCCTATGGGTAATTATTAAGGCGGTGCGTGAGCGCAATCCGACACGCCGCAAACAGGACTCCTCACCCGGCAAAATCCCGGGAGAGCTTTCTGAAGATAACATCAAAAAAAAACATGAGTCGGGTGTGTAAAAGTAAGACGATGATTTAGAGGATTTTAAAACTCATTTTTATAAAAAAAAGAAACAATGGCAATAATCATGATGAGCGAAAATGGAGCTTTTAATCTGGAAATGATGTGGGCATGGCTGCTGGGGCTTGGTATAGTGGTGGCAATAATAGTGATGATCACCCGACAGCGCAGCCGGGGCAAAGGGCGCGGGCCTGATGGCAAATCCACACTCGACGAACTTAAAGACCGTTATCGTCGCGGGGAGATCACCCAGAGTGAGTTCAACAGCGAAAAAGATAAATACCTTGAGCCACGACTTCACAAAGATCCCACTGCCCTCGAGCACACAACTTCATCCATAAAAGGCATTCCCGGAGAGCCTAAAGAGAAAGATCCTGCCAGCGATGGGTAGCGTAGATAATCTCCTTCTGATTCCACATCCGACAAATTCTGAAAGGGCTTTAAGATGGTTTTATAAATTTCAATGTCAGCAATCCGGCTACCAGCATCAGCGCACTTAGCACAAAGGGCATATAGCCGGCCACCCCGCGTCCGATCACGATTCCAAAAAAAGAAAAATTTTCTGCATTGCTTAGTGTTTGAATACCGAAGACTGCTACGCCAATAATCCCCAGAAACAACATTACAAATCCTACCTTTCGCATAATTCAAGTTTTTATTTATTTCGATACCTTTTAGGTTTTAAAAAGGTGCCAGGTTTCACGTATGGAAACATCGAACATGGGTAATGCTGATTAGTATTGTATTTCGATAGAAACCGGCGATTGAAACCACCAATGAATAATGGTTAAAAAACGCTACAAACCGTGGCCGCCGTTACGCAGATTTATGAGCCCTGCCTGATGAGAAAAGTTAAATTCCACGCGAATTATTACGCTGTCGAATAAATGCTATTTTTGCACTCATTTTTTAAAAAACAGACATCTAATTATCAGGTTTTTATTAGCGAATAAAAACCGGAATACTGCAAAACAAAACGTTACTTACGACAAAATTCTTTAGTCAATGGAAACAAAAGATCAAACCAATCAAATTCCTGAGGAGTCCCAAGTCGGAACGCAGGATGAGAAGACCATCCGGGTTGAGCAACCCAAGGAAGAAGCTAATCAGCCCGTAGATCAGGATCAGGAATCTGCCGGCGAAAAAGTCCAAAATCCCTCTGCGGTATCAGAGCAGCAGCCGGATGACAGTTCCGCCGACAGTGCAATTGCTGACGAAACCCCAAGTGAGGCTGCATCTGCTGATAACGCCGATAAGGGTGTCGAGCTGATCGCTTCGGCTATAGGCAGCGATGCCGCTGAGGAGGCGCCTGTTGTTGAAACAGCAGATGCTCCGAAAAGTGAAACAGCGACTGCCGCTACAACTGAGCAGGCCGAACCTGCCGGCGATGATGCCGGAAAAACAGATCAGGTGGTGGATGAATCGACTTCGGAACCTGTTGCAGAAAAACCAGACGAAACAGAGGCTGATGCCGAGCCAAAATTAGCAGAAAAACCCGAAGCTGTTGTTGGATCTGAAACTGCAGTTGAAGCCGAAGCTTTGATCGAACCTGAAGCTGCTGCTGACACGACAGCGCAAACTGCGGCCGTTGCAGCCGAAACTGCCGACAGCGATCTGGAGAAAACCCATGACGAAGAGGAGGACGAGGAGGAAGAAGACGAAGAAGAAATTCCCAATTACGAAGAATTATCGCGCGAGCAGCTCATCGACCAGCTCGAAAAACTGGTGGCTGCCGACGACGTGAACGAGATAAAATCGAAGGTGGCTTTGATAAAAGTCGCATTCATCAAAAAGACCAAAGCTTTTAAGGAAGATCAGATACAGGAAAGCCTTGCCGATGCCGGACGCGAAGAGGGGCAGGAAAATGAAGAAGAGGTTGCCGAAAAACAAGCAACCCTTATCCACGACACCCTTCAGGAAAGATTCGACAAGCTTTTTGCCATTTACAAACAAAAACGTGGCGTTTACCTGGATCAGCTCGAAGTGCAGAAACAGCACAACCTGACGCGCAAGCAGCAAATACTCGAGGAGCTGAAAGAGCTTATCGCTTCCGAAGAAACCCTGAAGAAGACTTACGACGATTTCCGCGCCCTGCAGGAAGAGTGGAAATCGCTGGGAATAGTTCCCAAAGCTGAAGTGAACAACCTGTGGCAGAACTACCATTTTCTGGTGGAGAAGTTTTTTGATAAAGTAAAAATTAACAAAGAGCTTAAAGACCTCGACCTGAAAAAAAACCTGGAGCAAAAAATAGAGCTGTGCGAACGCGCCGAGGAGCTGCTGATCGAGTCGTCGATCATCAAATCTTTTAAAGCCCTGCAGCGCCTGCATGAGCAATGGAAAGAGGTGGGGCCGGTGCCTGCCGACAAAAACGAGGAGATTTGGGAACGCTTTAAATCCACAACCGACAAGATTAACCAGCGTCGCCGCGACCACTATAAGCTGATGGAAGATCAGCACGAGATCAATTATCAACAAAAAGTGGCACTGTGCGAAAAAGCCGAACAGTTGCTCGAAGGTCAGGCAGAGACCTTGAAACAATGGCAGCAGAAAACCCAACATTTTAACGAGCTTTTTAAAGTGTGGAAAACCATAGGTCCCGCCGCAAAACGGCAGAACGACGAGGTGTGGGAACGTTTCCGCTCCGCTATGGATAGTTTCTTTAGCGAAAAGAAAGAATATTTTGGCAAGCTCAAAGATCAGCAGATCAACAACTACAACCAGAAACTCGACCTCTGCGTGCGTGCCGAAGCGCTGAGCGAAAGTGCCGACTGGCGGCAGACAACCCGTGAGCTGATAGAAATGCAGAAAGAGTGGAAAGAAATTGGCCCGGTACCACGCAAAAACGCCGACAAGATTTGGAAGCGTTTCCGCACGGCCTGCGACACCTTTTTCAACAACAAATCAAAACATTTCGCCAGCATTCGTGAAGACGAAGGCGAAAACCTGCGCCGCAAAGAAGAGCTTATCAAGCTGGTGGAAGAGACCGAATTTGGTAGCGATAAATCAGAAAATCTCAACAAACTCAAAGACTTCCAGCGCCAGTGGACCGACATCGGCCACGTGCCTTTCAAAGACAAAGACCGCCTGCAGAACGCTTTCAGAAACGTTGTGAATAAACAGCTCGACAAGCTCAACATCAGCAGCCACGAGATCTCGCTCTCTAACTACCGCAGCCGCATGGAGTCAGTAAAAGAAGCTTCCGATGCCCAGCGCACTTTCTCGCGCGAGCGCAGCTTCATCCAGGGAAAAATCAGCAGCCTGCGCGACGACATCAACGTGTGGGAAAACAACATCGGCTTCCTGGCCGACACCAAAAAGGCCAACCTGTTTAAAGACGAGTTTGAAAAGAAAATCAACAACGCAAAAGAGGAACTGCAAGTCCTTGAATCAAAACTCAAGCTGATCAACGAAGCGTAACAGCGCTCTGGAAGCAGAATATCTAAAACCCCCGGGAAACAATTCATCCCGGGGGTTTTGTTTTTGAAATGAAAAAACATATTGGCTCCTCGCTGGGATTGGCAACCCTTCACTACAGATTTCATAAATGCCTGGGCTATGGATTTCCTCGATAATCCTAACTTTATAGACAGCCTCTAAATAGTGTGTAACTATTCCCACCTCTCACCTCTCATTTCTCATCTCTCATCTCTATCTCCTAACTTCTTTTTTAATAATTAACTTTTTGTAACACTATATTACGCGACCTTTGCTGTTGTTTTATCAGGAACACATAGCGCTATGGCCTCAAACAGTTTTGGAGAAATCTTACGCATCACCAGCTTTGGCGAATCGCACGGCGCGGCCATGGGTGGTGTTATTGATGGTTTTCCGCCCGGGGTAATTATCGACCCGGACTTTGTACAGCAGTGCCTCGACCGCCGCAGGCCCGGCCAGTCGAAGCTGGTAAGCCAGCGGCGTGAGGCTGATAAAATTGAGATTCTTTCCGGCGTTTACGACAACAAAACTACAGGCTCACCCATCGCTTTTATTGTCCGCAACAGCGATCAGCGCAGCGCAGATTACGAAGCACTTTCCTATGTTTACCGGCCTTCTCACGCCGATTTTACCTATCATCAAAAATATGGTCATGCCGATCTGCGCGGTGGCGGCCGTGCTTCGGCACGCGAAACGCTGGTGCGTGTTGCGGCGGGCGCCTTTGCCATGCATCTGTTAAAGCTATTTGGTATTAAGGTGTTGGCCTACACGCATCAAATCGGAAATATTGCTGCGCAAGAGAATTTATCAGAGCTTACGCAAGCAATCGTGGACGTTAGCCCAACGCGTTGTCCCGACCCGGCTGCTGCTGCACAAATGGAAGAGATGCTTGCGGAGCTTGCCAGGCACGGCGACTCGGTGGGAGGCATCGTGGCATGTGCCATCACTGGCGTGCCCGCCGGATTGGGAGAGCCTGTTTACAACAAACTCAGCGCTACTCTGGCCGCTGCCATGATGGGCATCAATGCCGCGAAAGGCTTCGGGGTGGGAGAAGGATTTGCTGCTGCTGCGCGCAAAGGTTCTGAACATAACGATGCTTTTGTGGTTGAAAATGGCAGAATCACCACACGTACCAACCACTCCGGAGGCATTCAGGGCGGCATCTCTAACGGGCAGCCCGTTACTTTTCAGGTGGCCTTTAAGCCGCCGGCAAGTATTGCGCGGCAGCAGACCACGGTGGACAAAAGTGGCAAGGAGGTACAGTTATCTGTTACCGGTCGCCACGACCCTTGCGTAGTGCCGCGTGCAGTGCCGGTAGTAGAAGCTATGGCTGCGCTGGTGATCGCTGATTTTTATCTTAGAAATTTAATCTACACTCCTTTTCGTAAAACAGTTGAAATTTAAAATAAAAAGCTATGAAATTATTTTTTAAAATTATCGGAATTATCATCCTGGTGGTTTTTCTGGCAATGGTTGCCATACCCTATTTTTTCCGCGATCAGATTGTGGAGAAGGTAAAACAGGAGATTAATAAAAATGTAAATGCACAAGTAGATTTTACCGACTTCAGCCTGTCATTGTTCAGGAGCTTTCCCAACTTCAACTTCCGGCTTGAAGGACTTTCGGTGGTCAACAAAGCGCCTTTTGAGGGCGACACGCTGGCGTGGATTCCTGATTTCGACCTTACCCTCGACCTGATGAGCGTGTTCAGGGGCGACGCCTACAAACTGCGCAAAGTGTATATCAGCCAGCCTTATGTAAATGTGCGTGTAACCCAGGAAGGGCTTGCCAACTACGATATTATGCTGCCTTCCGAACCCACTTCCGGGACGACATCCGAAGAACCATCTTCAGCTTTTCAAATCGACTTGCAACATGTGGCCATCAGCGACGGGCGCATCATCTACGACGACGAAAGCCTTACCACCTATGCGTTGCTCGAGGGTGTGGACTTTAAGATGTCAGGAGATTTCACGCTCGACTTTACCTCATTGGACACCTACACCAGCGTAGAACGCGTGACGGTGATTTACGATGGTGTGAAATATCTCCGCAATGTGGAGGCTGAGCTGAACGCGCTGGTCGATGCCGATTTGGCCAACAGCATTTATACTTTGAAAAAAAACCGCTTGCGGCTAAACCAATTGTTTATCGGATTCGAGGGTTCGGTAGGCATGCAGGAAAATGGCGACATGAATCTGATGCTGACCTTTGCCTCGCAGGAATCAGAATTTAAAAACTTCCTCTCAATGGTGCCGGCCATCTACAGCACCAACTTCGACGGACTAAAAACCTCCGGCACGCTGAGCATCAATGGCAACGTGAAGGGAATGTACACCGATACGAGTTATCCTGCTTTTGCTATAAACCTGGAGGTGAACGATGGCTACCTCCAGTATCCCGACCTGCCTCAGGCCGTGCGTGATGTAAATATCGATACCCGCGTCAACTTCCCTGGCGGCGACTTCGACAATCTTACCGTAGATGTCTCCCGCTTCAGCCTGGTGATGGCCGGCAACGAAATTTCAGCAAATCTATTTATTAAAAATCCAATGAGCGATATGCACCTGAAAGGCGCCGTGGAAGGGGAGGCCGACTTGTCGCGCATTGGCGAGGTCTATCCGCTCGAAGAAGCCGACGCCCTTACCGGAATGATTACCGCCAACGTATCATTTGAAGGAAGCATGTCGGCTATCGAGCAGGAACGCTATGAAGATTTTAAATTTATCGGGTCGTTGTTGATGAAAGATTTCAACTATCCGACGGAATTCCTCACAGCTCCAGTACATATTGCCAATGCACAGCTCAACTTCTCGCCGGCTTATCTCGATCTGGTAAATCTGGCAATGAATATTGGTAAAAATGATTTTAGCGCCACCGGCCGCATCGAGAACTTTATGCCTTATTTCTTGTCGGATGGAATCCTGAGAGGACAGCTCGAGGCCAGGTCATCGTATCTCAACATCACCGATCTGATGCCTGCCGACGCCACACCGCCTGCCACAGAGCAGGCCTCTCCCGCAGAAAGTCCTTCTCCGGTAGAAAGCGCAACGCCGGCAGATACTGCTTCAGCGGGTGCTATAGAAATCCCGGCCAACATCCATTTCACCCTCACTACTCAGTTTGCTAAAGTGATTTATGATAATCTGGAACTGACCAACGTTAATGGCAAGGTGGTGGTGGCCGATAAAGCCATTCTGCTCGACAAGCTCAACATGGAAGTTTTGGAAGGTACTGCCACCCTTTCGGGGAAATATGATACGAAAAACCCCGCTCAACCACAGGCGCAGCTCGATATGCTTATTGCGAATATCGACATCCAGTCGGCTTACAAAAGCTTTGGCACCATCGAGAAATTTACACCCATAGCCGAAAAAACACAGGGGAAATTCACCACCAGCTTTAACATGACCACGCTTTTGGATAATGAAATGATGCCCGTTTACAACAGCCTCAATGGTAAGGGAAGCCTGAAAACTACCGACATCACCATCCAAAATGTGAACACCTTTAATAAATTGGCCGACCTGCTCAAAATGCCCGACCTGAAGCGACTGCAGATGGGACCGGTAGATCTTTCATTTGAGTTTATCGATGGCAAATTGCATGTGCAGCCTTTCGACATAAAATATGCCGACATGAGCGCCAGCATCGGCGGCTGGACGGCGCTGGATCAAACCATCAGCTACGACATGATACTGACAATACCACGCGCGAAATTTGGCGGAGCCGCCAACGACATCCTCGAAAACCTGGTGAAGGAAGCCAATAAAATAGGAACCAACTTTAGCCTGGGCGAAACCGTGAACGTAAAAGCCAATATCGGCGGAACACTCAGCGATCCTAACGTGCGCATCTTTCCGGGCGAAGGTTCAGGAAAATCGATGATTGATGATTTAAAAAATAAAGCACTCGAGGAGCTGCAGCGGCAAAAGCAAAGGCTCGAAGAAGAAGCCCGTCAAAAGATGGAAGAGGCCAAAGCCGAGGCACGTGCCGAAGTACAAAAGATCATCGACGATGCCGACAAGCAGGCGCAGAAAGTTATTGCCGAGGCACAAAAGCAGGCTGATGCACTGATGGCCGCAGCACGCCAAAGCGCCGAAAAAGCCAAAGAGGAAGCCCGCAAACAAGCTGATAAGTTGATGGTCGAAGCCAAAAAGAATGGTCCGCTTGCCGAAGCAGCCGCCAAAGCTACAACTCAAAAATTGTTGGCCGAAGCTGACAATACTGCCGACAACCTGGTAAAGGAAGCGCAAAAGAAATCGGATAGCATGATCGACGCTGCCCGACGCCAGGCCGAAAAGATGAAGGCCGATGCACAGCAGCGCGCCGACAAAACTTTGGGAGATAATTAAGGGGGTACCTGTAAAGTTGATGGTTTACGCAGTTTCCTGATTAGGTGCCGCTGCCGGGTTAACATTCAGACACAATTAATACGCAACGTTCGGCTCAATTGTAGAAGTTTTAAACAATTGTTTTCTATCAGATAAAATTAGATGCAGTTTACAGCGTTGTTTTCGCAATTATGAATTTTAAAAACAAAGTTGTCGTGGTAACGGGAGCCTCCTCCGGAATAGGGGAGGCGTTGGTCAACGAACTCACCAGCCATGGCGCGCGGGTGGTAGCCGCTGCCCGTAATACGGCCAAGCTGCAGCAGATGCAAAAGTCGTTGGCCGAAAAAGGGCAGGAAATGCTTGCCGTACCCACCGATGTAAGCATCGAGAGCGACTGCCAGAATCTGATACAGGCTGCCATCGACAAATACGGAAAGATAGATGTGCTGATCAATAATGCCGGCATCTCCATGCGTGCGCTTTTTGAGGATGTGGAACTCGACGTGCTACGGCGGGTTATGGATGTCAACTTTTGGGGGACTGCCTATTGCTCCAAATATGCCCTGCCTTACCTTCAGGCCACGCAAGGCTCGTTGGTAGCTGTTTCTTCGGTGGCGGGCTACAAGGGTTTGCCGGGACGCACAGGATACTCTGCCTCCAAGTTTGCCATCAACGGTTTGATGGAAGTGATCCGCATCGAAAATCTTCACAACAACGTTCATGTGCTCATAGCCTGCCCCGGCTTTACCAGCTCCAACATCCGCAATGTGGCGCTGGCTGCCAATGGCTCGCAGCAAGGTGAGTCGCCACTCGACGAAAACAAACTCATGAGCGCTGAAAGGGTAGCCCATAAAATTGCCGGCGCCATCCATCATCGCAAAAACAACATCATCCTCACCGCGCAGGGCAAAGCAACCGTTTATCTCAATAAATTTATACCGCAATTTCTCAACAAGATGGTTTTCAAGCATTTTGTGCACGAACCAAATTCACCATTAAAATAATTCATCAAAAACTAATACAAATTATGAAAGAGATGTCATTCGAGATTAAGCCACTGGAGGGATTTGGTGCGCTTAAATTTGGTAACACACCCAAACAAATCGTCGAACGCCTGGGCGAGCCTGACGACAAAGAAGAAATCGTAGATGAGGATATGGGCGATAGCATTATCTATCACTACGACGACATGGAGCTGTCGTTGTTTTTTGAAGTAGACCAGGAGCCTGTGCTCACACAGTTCGAGACTGAAAACCGTGGCGTAACACTCTTCGGCAAAAAGCTTTTCGACCTCAATGAGGCCCAAATCGTTAAGCTGATGAACGACCACGAATACGACGACATCGACACCGAAATGATGGAAGACGAAGACTACGAAAACGAAAAACGTGTTTCGTTCGACGACGCACTCATCGACTTCTACTTCGACGAAGGCGCACTTACAGCCATCAGCTGGGGCATGATGATGGATCTGGAATTAGAAGAAGACGACGACGACGAGGCATAGCCTTGTAATCTGAAATCACATCACAACAAAATACAGGGGATCGCATTGGCAACAGGGAAACCTGGGCTGTTAATATACCAATTATGTGCGTCATCCCCTGTTTTTTTTATTAATAAAATAGAGTTATGAATCTGAATCTCGAAAACAAACTTTTTTTTGTCGGTGGTGCCACCGCCGGTTTTGGCGGCGCCATTGCCCGGGCTCTTCTTGCCGAAGGGGCGCAGGTGCTTGCTGTAGCCCGTAATGCCGATAAATTGGCAGCTTTCTCCAAAGAATTTCCCACCAAAGTAGAAACCATCAATGGCGACATCACGCAAAGTGCTACGCTTGATGCCATAGTCCATAAGGTATCGTCCCGCAGCATACATGGTTTGGTGCTCAATGCGGGTGGCCCGCCACCCACAGCCGCTGCCGATACCACCATGCAGCAATGGGACGATGCCTGGTTGTCGGTAGCGCGATGTAAGATAGAGCTGGTGAGCCGATTGTTGCCGCAAATGCGTAAAGAGAATTATGGCCGCATCCTTTTCATCGAAAGCATTTCGGTAAAACAACCTATCCAAAACCTGGTGTTAAGCAATGCACTACGACTGGCCGTGGCAGGATATGCCAAAACGCTGGCCGGCGAAGTGGCCAAGGAAGGAATCACCGTCAACATTATGGCACCTGGCTACCATGCTACTGATGCCGTAAAACGTGTGGTGAAAAAACGCAGCGAAACCTCGGGAATAAGCGAGCAGCAGGCACAGCAGCAAATCATACAACACATCCCTGTGGGGCGTATGGGTCAGCCTGAAGAATTCGCTGCCCTGGCAGCCTGGCTACTCTCGCCACAGTCGGCATACATCACCGGACAAACCATCAGCGTAGACGGCGGCGTAATGCAGGGCATCTTTGGATAGCCTTATTGAACAAAGGCACGCACAACATGTTTTTTCGTCTATATCGAATGTGTCGGGCACAATACTGCTGACAAATAAAACTTTTTTAGTATGGAAAAAAATATTGGAATATTTTATGGCTCCTCCACCGGGAGCACCGAAAAGGTTGCAGAGCTTATTTGTAACGCTTTAGGGCAGGAGCGCTGCATGGTGATAAATGTTGAAGATGCCTCAAAAGCCGACCTCAACAAATATCCGTATCTGGTGCTCGGAACGCCTACCTGGGAAATCGGTGAGATGCAGGAAGACTGGCTGGATTTTATTGGTGAACTTAAAAAAGCCGATCTGAAGAAAAAAAAGATAGCCATCTTTGGCCTCGGCGACCAGGAAGCCTCCGCCGACAGCTTTGCCGATGGCGCCGGCCGTCTATACGATGCTGTAGCCGACAAAGCAACAATAATCGGGGCATGGCCCACCGAGGGTTATGATTTCGTCGAGTCGATGGCAGTGAAAGATGGTAAGTTCGTTGGCCTGATCATCGACGAAGACAACCAGAAAGAAAAAACCGCCGAGCGCGTCACCGCCTGGGTAAAAATGCTAAAGAAAGAGTTTAAATAGCCCTCTGCCTGCACCGGGAGCACAGCGCACAGCTTTGCTTCCTTCCCGGAAATACGATCTCGTGCAGATTCCCAATTAGGGCATCTCCGCCGCAATACCGTCAAAACAAAAAAAGCCTCAGTCATCTGAGGCTTTTTTGTTTTTTTTGTAATTCAAGTGTTATTGGAAATGTGTTGCGTCTTGCTCCCTGCGCCTTGCGCCTCGCGCCCCGCGCCTCGCGCTATTGGATAATCACCTTTTCTACCACCGTAGTTTTTCCTGTGTTGATTTGCACAAGATAGATGCCTGCCGGTTGGTAGCGCAGGTCGAATGCTCTGGAGTAATCGCCGGGTTGCATGTGTTGGGTAAATACGATGTCGCCGGCGGAGTTGAGAATGCTGATGGTCGCATCTCGGTTGATGCCGCTGGCGGTGACGGTAAATTTCCCGGAAGAGGGATTTGGTTTAACCGAAATTTTTTCTAATGCTCGTTCCTCGGCGATACCGATGGTTGGATCGAGCGCCAGGTTCATATCGTCGCTGTCGCCGAAAGAGCAGGGCGAAAGAGGCGATGCTATTAGCGTGAGCTTAGCGGTGCGGTTTAATTTGTCCTGTTCGCCGGGTGTATAGATCGTTTGCAGGGAGCTTTCGTTGCTAAAGATGCCGTCGCCGTTTGATCTCCACAGCAGGTTCTCGTAGTTGGAGGCCTGTGCGTCGGCCTGAAAGGCAGCGTCGAGGTGTATGGTGGTGTCGTTTCCAGCATCAACTATGGGGCGAAAAACAATTTCTACGTGGATGCTGTCGGAGCTAATCATTCCTTCGTCGTAGCCTTCGGCGGTGAGGGTGAGCCAGAATTCGCCATTTGCCAGGTCGCCGTTTCCTCTGAAATATACTACTGATAAATTTTGCGGTGTGGGCAGGATGCCATCGCCTGTGGTTGTCCATAGGTGGCTCTTGGCGTTGGTGACGCTGCCGAAAGCTCTGAAAAGTGTGTCCTGACAAACGGAGGCGTCCTGGCCGGCATTGGCCACGGGTGGCATCAGCGAGTCGAAGTTGAAAGAGATAATGCGGGTCTTCCAGCCGCTTCGGCTATATTCGGTAGTGAACCAAAAAGTTGTGCTATCCACAGGATCCACGCTCATGTTGGCGTAGTCGCCCCAGCGCGAGATGCCGCTTTGGTTGCTGGTTCCGGTCACAGCTTCTATTTCGTCGTAGGTCATCTCGCCCGGCGGGGCGTCGGCCGGACGTCCGGTGTAGCGGATAGATGGAAAATGGCTGCTGCTGCTCACCGAGTATCCCAGTGCTATGGTGCCGTCGGCGTTCATGGCCAGGCTTCCCATCCAGCGGTGCAGGTCGTCGTCGGGAGCATACACCCCCTGCTGATAGATGTACCAGTTGGTGGTGTCGTCTTTGCGCAGCTCGTACCATTTGATGCCGGCGCGGTTGCCTACTTTTACGGTGTGGTTGGCCAGCATGGTTTCGTAAGTGCCAAAATTGCGATAAGCCAGCCTGAACATGAGCATCTGCGACAGCACATCGAGGCGGGTATTGGTGCCCGGCTGTGGGATGCCATCCACATCTGCATTGAAATATCCCGGATTGAGCGATACGCCCAACTGATAAGTTGAGTTGGCCGGCTCGTCCCAATCCACAGCAAATTCGTAAATCTCCAATTGTTTATTATTAAAAATATTAGCTGTAGCAATATAAGCCGGCGAGCCTTCGGGTGGTAGGCCGCCATCGAAGTCAGAAGGCTGCAGGCTGAATTTGCCGGGGAAATATCCAAAGAAGACCATGTTGGCATCCGGGTCGCCCACGAGCATTTTTTCGCGTTCAAAAGCGGCTACACCCGATCCTATAAATCCGCCGCTGAAAAAGTTGAAGGTGCAGTAGTAGCCATCGCCCCACACGCCCAGTTTTGGATAGTCGTTGAAATGATCGAACTCGAAGGCATAGCGGTAATATTCGCCCAGCGGGTCGCCGGTGGCCGACACGGCAACCAGCTCATAGCTTTTGCCGTTAGAAAGCTCAATAGCAAATTGCGAAGCTATCCAGCGGTCGGCATCTTCGTCGTAGATTACGATAGGG
>JAAYIU010000267.1 GCA_012523265.1 Bacteroidales bacterium
CCATTGGCTTCGAGAACCTCCGGAGTAACTTCGTAATTTACGTTGTTGTAATTTTTGGCCATCTTTTTAAGCCCGTTACAGCTCACCAGTGTGACAGCCAAAAGCAGCATCCCTGCGAATTTAAAGATTGTAGCTTTTTTCATAATTTTATCATTTAGTTAATTTAAAATCAATAATAAAGAAATTTGAGTGCAAATATAAAAACAAACGAATGCATGAGCTTATTTTTTTAACATATCGTAATGTTTTGGAATCAACGTACTCTGAAAAAAAAATTCCCGGCGTACCGGGAATCTTGATGGTTTTTTATACTAATCTGATTTATTGAACAATTCTTACAAACTCAGCATCTTCGTAAAACTTCACAAACTCGCGATCTTTTGCTGCTGTGGCGCGGTATGCAGAGTTTTCGTCGATGGCTTTCTGCAGGTTGTTGTACATCATCGTCTGGTTCTGGGTGCGTGCACCAACTATTGCCAACAGATAATATGTAGCAGCAGTTTTGGGAGCGCACTCCAGATTTTTAGCTGCGTCGCTTTCTTTGCCGGCCATCACTTGTGCCAGCGCCAGGTTGTAGTCGCAGGTTTTGCCGCGCATCATTTCAATGCTCTTGTTGTATTCGCCTTTGGGAATCATCAGCACGCCCATGTTGTAATCCTGTGAGATGCCCAGATCCTGCGATTTTTTGAAATAACCTTCGGCCTGGTCATAGTTGCGGTTGAGAGCAGCCATTACGCCAAGGTTATTTAAGACGATACCGTTTGCCGGATCGATGCTTTTGGCTTTTTCAAGATAGGTGGAGGCATCCTCTACGTTGCCAAGTTTAAGCTCGGCGTAGGCGGCATTGTTGTATCCGCGCCAGTCGTTGGGATAGATACGGGTAGCCGACTTATAGATGTTGAGCTGAGTCTTGAGGTTGTTGGTAAGTGTGGCCGAATAAAGCAGCTCTTTGTCGTTCAGTTCGTTGGGTGTGGTGGTGGAGAGGCGTGCGATTTCTTCGTCAGAAAGTTTAGGCTCGTAGGCGGTAACTTTTATCTCGCTGCGGCGTAATGGAGGGAGAATATCCTGTTCCATAGTTTCGTAAATCAAAATCATGTTGCGGATCTCGGTCTCGCGTTTATCTTGTCCCGACGATTTTATCACGTTCATAATGGCGCGTTTGTCGTCGAGGTTGGAGTTTTCTACTTTATCCAGAAATCCGTTCCAGTCGGGGCCGTGGGCCGTTGTTTTCCAATCCAGATCGTTTTGCGGCTCTTTAAACTTCACCTTATCGGGATTTTTCTTTGCCATTGTTTTCATTTCACCCAGCAGATATTGCTTGGCGGTATTGGCGCGGCGTTCGCTAAGGCCTTCGTTAAAGGATTCTTCACCTTCGGGTGATGCCCATCCGTCGATAGTAATATCTTTAATCTCCCAGCCCTGCAGGATAAAGTCGTTGAGGCTGTTGAGTTGCTGCTTAACGTTGTTGGCTTTATTTTCTGGCAGGTTCCAGTTGAGGGCATAAAGGTTTTTAGCAAAATAAATAGAAGCTTCTTTGGCAACAAGTGTTTGTTTCTCGTAGCCTGATTTTGCCAGCAGCAATTCGCCCAGGCCATAGCGGTTGGCTGCGTCGTTGGAATACATCATGCGGTTGGCTTCCAGGCCGCCTCGTGCAGAAGTGCTCCAGGAGTTGATGTCGCGTGGCATGCCATTTTCGTCAAGCTCCCAACGGAAGTTGGGCAGATTGTCGGCAGCTTCCAGACGCATACCAGTGTAAATGACACCGTCAGCAATTTTCACCGACCCCAGTTCAAGCTGCGATCTGCTGTCGACTTTGGTGAGTTCCTGGTCTTGTTTCACCACTTTATTTTTCCCCGACACATCACCGTCCATCATCAGCTCCGATTCGTTGTAAGCGGGCATGTAGTCGAGTGTGGAGGAGTAGGTGAATGAACCACCGGTTTTGAAAGGAATGGTGCGGTCCAGCACATCTTTAGCAGGCACCACCTTATTGTCGTCGGTGAGATCCTTAAAATTAAACTCCACATTTTTAGCTTCGGTGCGGCGAATTTTTTTGGCTACTTTTTCACCCACATGCATCACCGGCTCCAGCTCCAGACGTTCGGCGCCGTCGTTATAAACCAGCACAGGGCGTAGCTCAACAACAGCCTTTTTCTTGAAGTATTTGGGCGGATAGGTGCCTTTGATAGTGAAATCTATCTTTCCGGCGTCGGTTCGGAGCACCTCGGGCGTAACTTCAAAATTGACCTTTTCGTAATTGGTAACCATTTTTTTTACACCACAGCTTCCCAGCATCATGCTCATGACCAAAGCTATAGATAAAAATTTAAAGTTGACTTTCATTTTCATAATTCAGTTATTAATGTCAATAAATACTTTTCAGCGTGTAAGAATTGTTTGAGATTATCTCTATAACAAAACTGTTGGCAAATGTACTGTAATTTTAGAAATTTTCGCAGCTTGCAAAGCCATTGAAAGATTTTTTTAAGAAATGTTATCATATTTCCCAAAAACTTCCCAAATCACTATGCCGGCACACACCGAAATATTGAGCGAGTGCTTGGTGCCGTGTTGTTCTATTTCGATACATCCATGGCAGGCATCCACCACCTGCTGGCTTACTCCATGCACTTCGTGGCCAAATACCAGCGCAATTTTTTCGCTTTGCGCAATTTTTAATTCCTTCAACGCAATGCTTTCGGTGGTTTGTTCGACGCCATAAATTTTGTAACCCTCAGCTTTCAACCGCCGGAGCGCTTCCAGAGTGTCGTCAAAATGTTCCCACGCTACCGATTCGGTGGCGCCCAGTGCGGTTTTGTGAATTTCGCGATGTGGCGGCGTGGCAGTGATTCCACACAGATAAATGGCCTGCATCCTGAAAGCATCGGCTGTGCGAAACACCGACCCGATGTTGTGCTGGCTCCGGATATTGTCGAGCACCACAATGCAAGGCAATTTTTCTAACTGCTTGTAGGTTTCCGTATCCGGACGGTCAAGCTCGCTGTTGAGTAGTTTGCGCATTTTTGAAAGGCATTTATTTTAAAAATTGCAAAAGTACACCAATGAAAATCTTTTGCCACCTTAATATTCGATAGCAGCTAAATCCTGACCAAGAGGGATTAAATTATATTTTTGCACATATTAAAAATTCAAAAGCATTGGCCGAAAAAACCTCCACCGAAATAGTAGAAACCCCTCTGATGAAGCAATACAATGCCATCAAGGCGAAATATCCTGATGCCTTGCTGCTGTTCAGAGTGGGCGATTTCTACGAAACGTTCGGCAGCGATGCTATCAAAACTGCCAACATTCTGGGCATCGTGCTTACACGGCGCGCCAACGGAGCGGCTGCTTATGTGGAGCTGGCAGGTTTTCCGCACCACGCCCTCGACACCTACCTGCCCAAGCTGGTGCGTGCCGGCCAGCGCGTGGCCATCTGCGACCAACTGGAAGACCCAAAGCTTACCAAGAAAATTGTAAAACGTGGCGTCACCGAGCTGGTGACACCCGGTGTTTCCTACAACGACAAGGTTCTCGAGCACCGCGAAAACAACTTCCTGGCAAGTGTGCATCTGCTAGCGCGCTACTCCGGCATCGCCTTTCTGGATGTTTCTACCGGCGAATTTTATGCTACCCAGGGCAGCACAGAATATATCGACAAGCTGCTGCAAAGCTTTAAGCCCAGCGAGATTATCATCCAGAAAAACAAACGCCGCCAATTTACCGATCTCTTTGGCGAAAAGCATTACCTGAATACTTTCGACGACTGGGTGTTTACCGAAGATTTCTCTAAAGAATTGTTGCTGCGTCATTTCAACACCACCTCGCTCAAGGGGTTTGGCGTGGAGGATATTCCTCACGGCGTGATAGCTGCCGGTGCAGCCATGCACTATCTGGCCGAAACACACCACGACAAGGTGGGCCATATTTGTAAAATCTCACGCATCGAAGAGGGAAAACACGTGTGGCTCGACAAATTTACCATCCGCAACCTGGAGCTGCTGCAAACACCCAACGAAAATGCCGCCACCCTGCTCGACCTCATCGACCGCACTACAACGCCCATGGGCTCGCGCATGATCCGCAAATGGATTTCGCTTCCGCTAAAAATAAAAAAACCTATCGAGGAGCGCCTCGACATCACGGAGTTCCTGATCGGCGATACGCAAATTTCCGATAAGATTCAGCAGCACCTCAAAGTAACCGGCGATCTGGAGCGACTTATCACCAAAGCAGCCACCGGACGCATCAACCCGCGCGAGCTGATACAGATTATGCGCGCTTTGTATGCTGTAGAAAATATCCGCACCATTTGCGCCACCACCACCTGTGAGCCGTTGCAAAAAATTGCCGATCAGATTAATCCCTGCCAGCTCATCCGCAACAAGATAGAGCAGGAACTCCATGAGGAGCCGCCGGCTATGATCAACAAAGGGCATGTGATAAAACCCGGCGTATCAGAAGAGCTTGACGGCCTGCGCGAGCTGCTCTACTCCGGAAAAGATTATCTCGAAAAAATACGCTTACGCGAAATCGAAAATACAGGCATCAGCAGCCTTAAAATCAGTTTTAACAATGTTTTTGGCTACTACCTCGAGGTGACCAATGTGCACAAAGACAAAGTGCCCGTCACCTGGGAACGGCGACAGACGCTTGTAAATTCGGAGCGCTACATCACCGCCGAGCTTAAAACCTACGAAGAAAAAATCCTGGGCGCCGAAGAAAAAATCCTCGCCATCGAAACACGACTTTTCAACGATCTGGTGCTTAGCCTGGCCGATTACATCGAACCTGTACAACTCGACGCCAGCCTCATCGCCCGCTTGGATTGCCTGTTGTCGTTGGCAACCATCGCCACCCAAAACAACTACGTGCGTCCGCAAATCAACGATGGCTACAAACTCGACATCCGGCATGGGCGCCATCCGGTTATCGAAAGCCAGTTGCCGCCGGGCGAAAGTTACATTCCCAACGATGTTTTTCTGGATACCAAAAAGCAACAGATCGTCATCATCACCGGCCCCAATATGTCGGGCAAATCGGCACTGCTGCGACAAACAGCGCTCATCGTGCTGATGGCACAAATGGGCAGCTATGTGCCTGCCCAGGCTGCTGAGATAGGATTGGTAGATAAAATTTTTACGCGGGTGGGTGCCACCGACAACATCTCCTCAGGCGAATCGACCTTTATGGTAGAGATGAACGAAACGGCCAGCATCCTCAACAATATTTCCAACCGCAGCCTTATCATCCTCGACGAGATAGGCCGCGGCACCTCCACCTACGACGGCATCTCCATTGCCTGGTCGATAGCCGAATATCTGCATGAGCACCCCATGTTTCGACCCAAGGTGCTTTTTGCCACGCACTATCACGAGCTTAACGAAATGGCCTCTTCGATGAAGCGCATCAAAAATTATCACGTGTCCGTAAAGGAAATCAAAAACAAAGTGATTTTTTTGCGAAAGCTCGTCCCCGGCGGCACCGAACATAGTTTTGGTATTCATGTAGCCAGAATGGCCGGCATGCCGGCGCAGGTAGTTGCCAAAGCTGAAAACCTGCTCAAGACACTCGAAAAAACGCATAGCCAAGAAGAGATCAACAAAAACCTGAAGAGTGGCAGCAGAAGCAAAGACGATTTTCAGTTGAGTTTTATCCAACTCGACGACCCGCTGCTTTTGCAAATCAAAGAAGATATCGTCAACACCGACATCAATACACTTACGCCCGTGGAGGCGCTCATGAAATTGAATCAAATTAAAAACCTGCTACACAAAGGATAAATGATAATCCGCAGGCGGAAACTTTTGATCGGTAACGCTAAACCCCCGAAGGGTTGATAATATAGAAAGAAGGTGGAGATTAGAAATTAGAAATAAAGTCTAATAGCGATCATTTTATTAATAAAAAAACAATGACAGACAATCAGGACATACCTGCGCCACAACCACCGCGGCCGGCATTGCGCACAGCATTGTATTTTTTTATTTTCGGATTTCTGTGGATATTGCTTTCTGACACGCTGGTAAATCATTTGGCGCCAGGGCTTGAACAGATACGTCATTTACAGACAATAAAAGGTTGGTTTTTTATCGTAGCCACTGCCATTTTGATTTATTTGCTGGTAAAGCAGCAGATGAAAAAAATGAAAGTTATTGCCAACAAGTACGAACAATCGCGGTTGCAGTACAAGCAAATTCTCGATGTTAGCCACGATTTGATTTGGGCTACCGACATGGATGGCACAATCATTTACATCAACGAAGCCAGCACAGAAGTTTATGGCTACAAGCCACAAGAAATGACAGGTCACAACTTTCACGAATTTGTTGGCGAAAAACAGTTTGAAAAAAACCACAAAATATTTCTCGATGCATTAAAGCAAGGCAAACAAACTGTGGATTTCGACACCGAAATTACCGATCGCAATGGCCGTGGCAAAGTATTGCGCGACCGGGTAACCTTATCCTACGACGACAGCGGCAAGCCAAAAATGCTCGTGGGCGCTTCGATGGATATTACCGGTTACAAGATTTTTGAAAAAAAACTGCTCGACAACAACGAGCGCCTGGAACTGGCCATGCATGGCGGAGGAATAGGGGTGTGGGATTACTGGTATCAATCGCAGAAGCTCATCGTCAACGAGCACTTCAAAGAGATCAGTGGCATGGACGTGCAGGGCGACGTTGTCAGCATCAGAAAATTAACACCGGCCATCCATCCCGACGATCGCGCTGCATTTATTCAGGCCTTCAATCCTACGGATGTATCCGATGAATTTATGTATTCCGAATTCAGAATCAAACACCCTGAAGGAAAATATCGCTGGGTGAACAGCCGTGGCAATATTACCGAGCGTGACAGCAATGGCTTGCCAACGCGCATGATGGGCGCCGTCACCGACGTTACCCAAACCAAAAAACTGGAACTTCAGCTAAAAGACCTCGTAGAGATTTACAGCAGCTTTATCCGCTATTCCAGCGAAGGCATCTATTTGTACGAGATGAGCCAGCCCATGTCTGTCGAGCTTCCCGTGGATGAGCAAATCCACCTGATGTATCATTCCGGCTACCTTCGTACCTGCAACGATGCCTTTGCCCGCATGTACGGGTACCCAAACGCTACCGCCATGGAAGGCCTCGACATGGCCGCCATGCACGGCAGCGACGATAACCCCGACAACATCGCCCTCTTGCGCGACTTTATCACAGGCGGCTATCGCATTATGAACAGGGTTACCAAAGAAAACGACAAAGAGGGAAACGCCCTTTACATCAGCAACAATGTGGTGGGCATTACCGAAAACGGAAAACTGTTGCGCACCTGGGGCAGCCAAAGCAACATAACACGGCAGGTGCTTGCACAGAAGCAAATCGAAGAATCAGAAAAGAGATACCGGTTGATTTTTAAAACCAACCCGGTGCCGTTGATCATTTTCAAAGGCGACGACTTCACAATTCTCGATGTAAATCAGGCTTCCTGCAAGTTGTTCGGCTACACGCAAAAAGAATTTACAAGTATAAATGTTGGCAGCTTGCGCGAAAGCACCACCACCACCACCGACTACGAAAGTTTTAGCATTATGATGCAGCAACCGACCCATATTGCGGAAATGATGCTTAAAGCAAAATCGGGGACACTTATTCCGGCTGATGTGAAATTCGATAAAATTGAGCATCGCGGCACACCAGCCTTTCTGGTGGCTTTCACTGATTTGACTGCCGCGAAAAATGCTGAAAAAATAGTGATCCAGTCATTGATAGAAGGCGCCGACACAGAACGCATACGCGTGGCAAAAGAAATTCATGACAGCCTGGGGCAAAACCTGACGGCGGTGAGCCTCAACCTTAACTCCATCGAAACTCCGCCACAGATAATGGGCGAGAAAAATGCTGAAAGATTTGCCAACGGACTTCGTTTTCTTAAAATTGCCATCGAAGAGAGCCGCAACATAGCACACAACCTCATGCCCAAAGCTATCGAGGATTTTGGCCTGGTGCTTTCGCTCCACTCCTTGTTTAGTCAAATAGAAAAAACCTCTGACCTGAAAATCGATTTTTATCAAAACATGGGCGGCGAGATGCGACTGGACAAACAAGTAGAGCTTAACCTCTACCGCATTACCCAGGAAGCCCTCAACAATGTGCTGAAGCATGCCGGAGCCACAGAAGTATTTGTGCAACTGATCCTGCATCCCGCCGAGATCATTTTCACTTTCGAGGACAATGGAAAAGGTTTTGATACATTAAATACAAGCACACGCAAAAAGGGTATTGGGCTAAAAAGCATTACCAACAGAGCCATCGCCATGTCGGGATATGCCGACATCGACAGCAGCCCGGGCCACGGCACCATTATTACCATTGTAATACCCGGAGCAGTAGCCAGCCCTCATTAGCCAGCCCTCAGCGGCTGGCAGGCAGCAATAGCCGGCAGGAGGCAGCGGGTAAATTATTAAAACAGTAACTTTTACAGGACATTAAATAAAGCTATGAATTCCGAAGAGAAAAAAATAAAGCTGCTCATCGTCGACGATCATCAGATTGTGCGCGATGGCATCGTGGCGCTGCTACAAAGCGACCAAAATCTTGTAATTGCAGGCGAAGCACGCAATGGAAAAATGGCCTTGGAGCTGGCCGGTGAGCTGCATCCCGACGTAGTGATCATGGATGTGAGCATGCCGGTAATGGACGGCATCACCAGCACACGGCTCATCCGCGAAAAATATCCCGAAATAAAAGTGCTGGCGCTTACCATGACCAATGAGCTGGAGCATATCAAAAATATGATAGATGCCGGCGCCGGCGGGTATCTGCTTAAAAACTCAGGCAAAGAAGAGCTTGTCACCGCCATAAACGAAGTCCTGGCCGGGCATGAATATTTTAGCGGAGAGGTAAAAGATGCCATTGTGCGTGAGATGATGAAAAAAAAGAGTGCCAACGACCGCCTGGCCGGAGAACCCATTCCCCTTACGCTGCGCGAGAAAGATGTCCTCTCGTTGATCGTCCGGGAATTTACCAATTCCGAAATAGCAGAAAAACTCTTTATCAGCGTACGCACTGTCGACGCCCACCGCCGCAATCTGCTCGAAAAAACTGGCGCCCGCAACACCGCCGGCCTTGTAAAATACGCCATCGAAAACCACCTCGCCGAATAATACAGGTGCCCGTGATGCACAGACGCACAGCCTGCCCCGCTCAAGCGGGGGCCGTGCGTCTCTACGTTCCCACAGGCCGTGCGTCTCTACATTCCGCCGCATTCCGCGGATTCGCCGATAGGCTTTTTACCTATCGAAAAATAGGCCTTTTGTTCTATGGGTTTTCCCATCGGTTGTTGCTACTTTTGCATGATAATACAAGGAACAATGAACGCCCTGATAATTGGTAAGAACACCATAGTAAAACATGCTATTGGTGGTTTGCTGGAAAATGAATTCGATTTTAACATCGACTATATCAATATTTCCAAACCGCAGCTCTCTAATTACGAGTACCAATTGCAGCATGTCCAGTTTATTATTCTCGACCTCACTACGTTGGACGATCAGGGGCGTTTTTTTATCAAAGAAATTTTGCAACTGGCTCCCGGTGCATGCATCATTGCCATGCACTACTACACAGAGAAAAATCTGGTGGAGGCATACCTGGAAGCAGGTGCCAAAGGCTATTTATTAATCGACACCACACGCAACGAATTGATCAGGGCTATGCAACATTTGTTGGATGGAGAGATGTACATCGGTCCAGGCATAAGCTGACCAAAGTAAGTAAATTTAGCCCGAATAGGTATAAACACCTATTTTCTAAAATAAGCTTTTTATGGGATTACCAGCATGTGAGCGGAGGTTACTTTTGCAATAGTTTTAAGAAGTAATCGGAGAGGATAAAGAAAATTGATGCCGATACGCTTTGAACAACAGTTCTTTTAAACGAGGAAAATATCTAAAACTACACTGATAAAACACTCGAATTTCTTGACAATCAAATCATAAAAGAACCTGCGATGATTCCCAAACTGATTCTGCTTGAGGTGAAAATTGAACAATCTACCGAATGGGATTTTGTTGCACGATACACTAAGATGATTTATTAAAACTGCCAACACTACACTGTAACTACTTTTACTTACTTCATCGCAGTTCTTTTTTTGATTTACACCAAACGTTCAACGGAGTTCGGTTTAGTTCTTTGATTTTTGCATTTGAATTTTTTTCATGAGGTTTTCATAATGACTGGGTTTTTAGGTTGATAAATGCCGGAGTGTGTCTGTTACCGAAGAAAAGTGATTTTTTTAACTGACTTGTAATTTTTTTCCAAACTTGTAATTCTCCTTACAGACGCAAGCGAAAGCAATTCTAAACGAAATCTTTTATCAAAAGGGGGCGATAAGGATTTTCGGTATTTATAAAGGCTGTCAATTAGTTTTGGCAGCCTTTTTTTATTGATTTTTGCAGCACGATTTTTTTATTCATCAAAACAAAAAATTATAAAACATGCGCACATTACAATCGATAGCTCTGGTGAGCTTACTGCTTTTGGCGCTGCCGGGAGCCTATGCCCAGCAAGACGCCGAGAAATCAACGGGTTACGTTTTCACAGATCAGATCAGGCTGAAAACTACACCGGTAAAAAATCAATACCGCTCGGGCACCTGCTGGAGCTATGGCGGGTTGTCGTTTCTGGAGTCGGAGCTGCTCAACAGCGGCAAAGGCACGTACGATTTCTCGGAGGCTTTCGTGATTCGCAATGTCTACGCTCGCAAAGCTGAACAATATGTTCGCTGGCAGGGAAACATCAACTTTGGCGGTGGTGGTGCTTTCCACGATGTGATGGAGGTATTGACGCATGACGGTATGGTGCCCGAACAGGTCTATTCGGGTCTGACCACCGACGACGAACATTTTGTACATGGCGAAATGGACAACAACTTTGCAGCCTACGTCAAAGCCGTTACCGAAAACAAAAATGGTCGCCTTTCGCCGGTATGGAAGCAGGGATTCGATGGGTTGCTGGATGCATATCTCGGAGTAGTTCCTGAAAACTTTATTTACGACGGTCGCAGCTATACTCCCAAAACTTTTGCTGAATCGCTTGGCTTCAATCCCGACGACTATTTAGTGTCTGTCTATTAACTTTATATTGTTGATAACTAATTAGATATATACGAATTTGTGAAATTATCTTTTGTATCTTTGAAGAAATTATTTAACTATGAAACTCTTCGAGGATTTAAAA
>JAAYIU010000185.1 GCA_012523265.1 Bacteroidales bacterium
CCACTGTGTTGGCACAGGCGATCGTTACCACCGGACTGAAAAACGTTACCGCCGGCGCTAACCCGATGGACCTGAAACGCGGCATCGAAAAAGCCGTGACGGCTATCGTAAAACATCTGCACGGCCAGTCGAGAAAAGTTGGCGACAGCACACAAAAAATTGAACAGGTAGCTGCCATTGCGGCCAACAACGACAACCAAGTGGGTAAACTCATCGCCGAGGCGATGGGCAAAGTGAAAAAAGAGGGTGTTATCACCGTGGAAGAAGCCAAAGGAATCGAGACCGATGTAGACGTGGTAGAAGGTATGCAGTTCGATCGTGGTTTCATCTCTCCCTATTTCGTTACCGACACCGAGAAAATGGAAGCCGTTTACGAATCTCCTTACATCCTGATCCACGACAAGAAGATATCTGTGATGAAAGACCTGCTCCCGATCCTCGAAAAAGTGGCACAGACCGGTCGTCCGCTGTTGATTATTTCAGAAGATGTAGAAACCGAAGCGCTGGCTACTCTGGTCGTTAACAAACTGCGTGGCGGACTTAAAGTAGTTGCTGTAAAAGCTCCCGGCTTTGGCGATCGCCGCAAAGAGATGCTCGAAGACATCGCCATCCTCACCGGTGGTACTGTTATCAGCGAAGAAAAAGGCTACAAACTTGAAGATGCAACCATCGAATATCTCGGTCATGCCGAAAAAATTACTGTTGATAAAGAAAACACCACCATCGTAAGTGGCAAAGGTGAAAAAGAAAATATCAATGGCCGTGTTGCACAAATCAAAAAACAGATAGAAACCACTACCAGCGACTACGACAAAGAGAAGCTGCAGGAGCGTCTGGCCAAACTGGCCGGTGGCGTAGCTGTGATTTATGTTGGTGCTGCCAGCGAAGTGGAGATGAAAAGCAGGAAAGACCTTTTTGAAGATGCGCTCAACGCCACACGCGCTGCTATCGAAGAAGGTATTATCCCCGGCGGTGGCGTAGCTTATCTGCGTGCCATCGAAGCCCTCGACCACATCGAAACTGAAACCGATGACGAAGAAACCGGTGTTGCCATTCTGCGTCGCGCTTTGGAAGAACCATTGCGTCAGATTGTAGAAAATGCAGGCCTGGAAGGGTCAGTGGTTGTAAATAAAGTAAAAGAAGGCAAAGGTGACTATGGTTTTAATGCCCGCACCGAGGTTTACGAAAACCTCTACGACGCTGGTGTCATCGATCCCACCAAAGTAGCGCGCGTTGCCCTCGAAAACGCCGCTTCTATTGCCGGTATGTTGCTCACCACCGAGTGTGTAATTGCCGACATAAAAGACGACAAAGCCGACATGATGCCTGGCGGAATGCCTCCGGGCGGCGGCATGGGTGGCATGTATTAATAGATTTGCCCAAAGGCCAAAAACAAAGCTCTCCAATCAGGAGGGCTTTTTTTTTATGTGTTAAAATGCCGTTATCGCTTTCGCTAAATAATTTTTTGCGCTAAGCAGAAAAGTATTGTACGGCGATACCAGTAAAGATGGCGATGATAAAACTGATCATGGTTCCCAGCAGGATGTACTCGGCGTCCTTTCGGTTTTCAGGATTGCGGATGTCGCCAAAACGCAGGATGCTCTTGGCAGCAATAAGAAAACCGATACCGGTAAACTGATGGATAAGCACAAAAGTGAGGATAAGGATGCGCTCGATCATGCCAATCCAGCGGCCGGCGTCGGCAAGTCCCTGGTTGTCTTTGATTTGGTTTTGCCAGGGCGCGGTGATTTTGGCAATGAGAAACCCCGAAGGCCTGGTTACAAAAACATACCCCAACACCACGGCAAGCAAGCGCGTATTGGTAAAATAGCCTGCCACGCTATCCAAAATGTTCCAGCCCGGCATGGTGTACATGTACCACGCAGCGGCAATTACCAACAAATGGATGAACTGGTCAGCCAGGAAATATTTCAAAGAGTTGTTGGTGTAGGATTTCCAGAGATCAGTTGCCAGATGGGTTATTAGTACAAAGGCCGGGATGAGGAAATTTTGATAATGCCCGGAGAAGAGATAAACAAGTACTGCCGCAATTGTAGCATGCAGATAAAGCGAGCCGGCTCGCCAATGCCGCTCTCCTCTGGCCACAATCCACGACTTGCGCTGAAGCATAAAATCAGCTACCAGGTGCGCCAGCAGGAGCCGCAGCAATAAAGCGATTTGTAGGTCGTCAGTACCGACAGTCATAATTCATCTTTTTAAGTGTATCCAATTTTTAAAAACACGTCCCGGGAAAATATAGCCCCACAGGGTTGTAATCATCAATTATAACCTCACAGGGTTATAAAGGTCAATTATAACCCCACAGGGTTATAATGCATTCACATTCTTTGCATGAGTTCATCGTATCGGTTAAGCATGAGTTCAAGGGCGTAAAGGTTGGCCGACAGTAATCTTTTGCCGATGGCAGGCTGTGAAATGTTGAAAATATCTGCCATTTCCTGTTGTGTTTTTCCTTTCAAAATCTCGATGATTGCCAATGCCTGTTCTGCCGACCATTTGTTGATGAGGGTGTCGAGCAGTGCGCATTCCACGTCGAGTTCTTTGTTAATCTCTTCTTTGGGCGTTTTGACGAAAAGCATGCGGTTGTTTTGCATCATCAGGTCGAGTTGGAGGCCGGAGTTGCGATAAGCATCACCATCACCTTCACCGCCGGTTGCATCGGGCATCAGTGTGATGGAGCCAATGCCGATGGCAATGCGCGCATCAATGATATTGCTCAGTGCGGTTTTCAAGCTGCTGCGCAAAGCTGCCCTAATGATGACGGCGGCTTTAAGCGCTTCTGCCGGCTCTTGTAATACGCCCTGAAAGCTGTCGCCCCGATGGATGTCGAAAGGAAAAGCCATCACCGCGCTGCCCAAAATCTGTGCAGGAACAGTAAGCGCAAGTTTTAAATAACCCAGCAACTGGCGCCGCGCTTCGCCTGTAAAGCGCGACGAATCGACGATGTCGCCGGTGATGACGGCGTAAGTTTTTGTTGTGGAGGGCATCAGACGGTAAGTTTACGGTATTTCAGGCGCTTGGGACCAACGTCGCCCAGGCGCTTCTTTTTGTTTTCTTCGTATTCGGAATAGCTTCCCTCGAAGTAAACCACTTGTGAGTCGCCTTCAAAGGCAAGGATATGCGTTGCGATTCGGTCGAGGAACCAGCGGTCGTGAGAGATCACCACGGCACAGCCGGCAAAGTTTTCGAGGCCTTCTTCCAGTGCGCGCAAGGTATTCACGTCGATGTCGTTGGTAGGCTCGTCGAGCAGCAGCACGTTGGCTTCCTGGCGCAGCGTCAGCGCAAGATGCAGACGGTTGCGCTCACCGCCGGAGAGGATGCCGGTTTTTTTCTGCTGGTCGGCGCCGTTAAAGTTGAAGCGTGCCACATAGGCACGTGAGTTCATCTCGCGGTTGCCCAGTTGGATGGTTTCATGGCCTCCCGACACGACTTCCCACACTGATTTTTCGGGATCTATTTCGGTATGCGCCTGGTCCACATAGCCCAGCTTTACCGTTTCGCCCACTTTAAAGGTTCCCTTGTCGGGAAGTACCTGCTGCATGATCATGCGAAACAAAGTGGTTTTGCCGGCGCCGTTGGGGCCTATCACGCCAACGATGCCTGCTGGTGGCAGCGAGAAGTTCAGGTCGTCGAAGAGCAGCTTATCGCCAAAAGCCTTGCTTACATTTTCGGCATCTATCACATTATTTCCCAGGCGCGGGCCGTTGGGGATGTATATCTCCAGGCGTTCTTCTTTTTGTTTCACATCCTGGCCGAGCATTTTTTCGTACGCCGACAAACGGGCTTTGGCTTTGGCGTGGCGGGCTTTGGGCGCCATGCGCACCCATTCCAGCTCGCGCTCCAGCGTTTTGCGGCGTTTGCTTTCGGTTTTTTCCTCCTGCGCCAGGCGCTTGGTTTTTTGTTCGAGCCATGAGCTGTAGTTTCCTTTCCAGGGGATGCCTTCGCCGCGGTCGAGTTCCAGAATCCAACCGGCCACATTGTCGAGGAAGTAGCGGTCGTGGGTCACGGCTATCACAGTGCCGGCGTATTGTTTCAGGTGCATCTCGAGCCATTCTATCGATTCGGCGTCGAGGTGGTTGGTAGGCTCGTCGAGCAGCAAGATGTCGGGTTCCTGAAGCAGCAACCGACACAAAGCAACGCGGCGCCGTTCGCCTCCTGAAAGATTTTTTACGGGTGTGCTTCCTTCCGGACAACGCAGCGCATCCATGGCGCGCTCCAGGCGGCTGTCGAGTTCCCAGGCGTTTTTGTGGTCGATCAAATCGGTGAGCCGCCCTTGTTCAGCAATTAGGTCTTCCATCTGCTGATCGCTCATGGGTTCCGAAAACTTTAAATTGACGGCTTCATATTTTTTAAGCAGATCCACCACTTCCTGAACGCCTTCTTCCACAATTTCTCTCACCGTTTTGGTGGCGTCGAGCTTCGGATCCTGCTCAAGCATGCCTACCTCATAGCCGGGCGAAAAGGCAATGTTGCCCTGATACGACGCCTCCGTTCCGGCGATAATGCGCAGCAGTGTGGATTTTCCTGAACCATTCAGGCCGATGATGCCGATTTTAGCACCATAAAAAAACGAAAGATAGATGTCTTTGAGCACCTGTTTGTTGGGCGGGAATATCTTACCAACGCCCGACATCGAAAAAATTATTTTGTTATCGTCTGCCATATCTTTTTGTGTTGCTGTTTTTTATGTATTAAAATGAAAAGCAAAATTAGGCTTTTCGCCGTATCCTGCTCCCTGCTCTCTGCGCCAAGCGCCAAGCGCTAATTAAACTGAAACCGGATTCCGTTTTCCAACGAAAGATCAAAATTCTTTACTTTGGCAATGGGTCGGCTGATGTAGCGATAGGTAAAGCTGGTGATCAGAAACAAACGTTTGGCAATTTGTATTTCCAGCCCGGCCTCTACCGATAAGCGATAGTCGCCAAAATCTTTCAGCGCAGGCTGATAGTAAACGACGCCTGTAAGGTTAAGTTTTTCCTTTAGCAACCAGTCGAAGCTGACAAAATTGGTGCTGCGCCACAAATACAAACTTACTATCCTTTCATCTACATCATACTCCTCGGTTTCGTACATAATTCCCACGCTTAGGTTTACATCAAAAGTATGGGTGCTGTCTTTGCGCGAGCAGGCCCGCACAAGTCCATATTTTATTCCTGTTCCTGCGAGGTCGCGTGCGTTGAGGTCGATAAATTCGTCGTATTGTCGCTGGGCGAATACCTCTAAGTCAGCCCGTGGAGCGAAATTCCACATCGAACGCAGATGCAAAAATCCCTGGTTCTCGATCTTTTCGTCGCTGCTGCTTTTGTATTCAAAATTGCCCACAACAAAATAATCGAAAGCCTTACCATTGTAGTCGATGCGTCCGGTACCTTTCAGGGCAATGTATTCAGTATTGCCGTCTTTGAGTGCCAGCGTGGTGGAGGCATTAAAAAGAAACCCTTCCTTTTCGTAATATTTCCGGTATTTCTCCGTGTTGATCTGCGCCTCGACGGAGAGCACCGGCAACAATGCGATTAAAAAAATAAGAACTTTCCGAACGATGCTTCTCCTCAAAAAAACCATAGCTAAATCAACTCCTCAGGATTCGTTTCGGCGGTGCGTATCGAAACGGCAAAAAACAACATAATGGCACCGAAAAACAAAGCCATCACACCAATGATGTAAACGAAAGCAACGATCGATTCAAAAGGATTGAAGAACAGCAGCAGTCCGAATACGAGCGTCACCACGCTGTTGATAATCATCAGGCGTTGCGAGGTGCCTGGTTTAATCATTTTCAGTGCTATGTAAAGTTGAACGGCTCCGATCACCAAAGCCCAGATGCCAATGATGATGGCAAAAACAATGAGACTTTGCTGGGTGTTGAAAACCACAAAAATGCCGATGATCAGGCTCACCAGCGAATTGATGAGAGCAGAAACATAGGGTCTCTCTTTGCGCATGTTTTGTATCGAAACGATAACGCCAATCACTCCGGCTACCATCAGCAGCACGCCAAAATAGATGGCAACCACACGGATGGTTTCGTTGGGAACGAAAAGGGCGAGTACGCCAAAAAGCAAGGCCACCACACCATTGATGGCAAGTGTGACACGGTAAGATTTTAATTTGTTTTCCATAATAAAAGATGTTTTTGTTGATGAATGTTTTGTTTTTATAAATCGTAAATCTAAAATCGTAAATCTAAAATCGTAAATCTAAAATCGTAAATCTAAAATCGTAAATCTAAAATCGTAAATCTAAAATCGTCAATCGTCAATCTAAAATCGTCAATCGTAAATCTAAAATCGTCAATCGTAGTTCATCATAATCTTCGCCATTTCATCGGTAGCATTTTTCCAGTTATAGTTTTTAATAACGAAATTGTATCCTGCTGCAGCAATTTTGGCGGCATGGTCGGTATCCTTTAGCAAATCCAAAATCTGTTTTGCATACTCCGCGGGCTTTTCGGCCACCACTATTTCGTTTCCATCTTCTGCGCGCAGGGCACTGTTGGCCAGCGGCGAGGTGATGCAAGGTATCCGCATCGACATAGCTTCCAGGAGTTTGTTTTGCAGCCCCGTGCCGATTTGCATGGGCGCTACAAAAATCCTGGCCTGTGCGTAGCAGTCTCTGATGTCGTCGACCCATCCGGTCACCGTTACCTGGTCGCCGGCCAGATCCTGCACGCGTTTGTCGGGCGTGGCGCCGGCCAGCAACAGCCGCACCGTGGGCATTTCCTGATGCACCAGCGGCAAAATTTCGTTGGCCAGATATTCGGCAGCATTCACATTGGGCGGATACCCCATGTTACCAATAAAAACCAGATCGTAGGTTTTTGGTTTGTCGATGGGATGGAAAAAATCATGGTCAACGCCATTAGGGATGACATGGATTTCGGAACGACGCGGGTGGGGGATCAGCTCGCGGTCGGGCGCCGAGATAATTACTTTGTTGTCGAATAGCTCGAAGAGATCGCGCTCATAGCGTTTCAGGCGTTGGTATTCGAGGCCGAACACAGGGCGAAGGTACCAGCTTACACGCGGAATGCGCCGTTTGATGCCCATCGAAAATACATCCTGATAGTCGAGGGTTTTGGGAATTGGCTGGCGCGAAACGTAGCCGGCCACGCGCAGCAACTGGCAAAAGATATGATCGGGTTGCTCCCGGCGGACGATCTCATCAATCTGTCGTTGGATGCGTTGGCTGTTGAAATATCCTGCCTGAAAAGGGATGCCGGTGAAGATGGCTTTGATGAGGTTGAGAAAAATCACAGGCTTGGTGAGCCGGAAAATATGGATGCGCTTACAAAATGGTTGCAGCTCGGCGAGGGCATCGCGATGAACCTCCTCGTCGGCCAGGGCGCAAAGCACAATCTCAAAATGCGCCGACAAGTGCTTTAGATGATGATAGGCGCGCAGTTTGTCGCCTTTTTCGAGCGGATAAGGAACCCTGGGAAGTACAACGAGCAGTTTCATCGTGCAAAAATAAGAACTTCCGTTTGAAAATCAGCAAAACAATAGTTTTCTCCCATCGAATTGGCTCTGCAAATTTTCCGGTCGAAATGTATTTCAATTATTAACAAAAAACTCCTTATTGCTACCTGCCCGTTGGCGGAGAAATTATTTTATAATTCAAAGAATAATCCCATCAGATTCTTTTATAAAAATCGGTAAGCTTACGCATCAGGTGGGCATTGTTGTGGTGCTGATGGATGAGCTTACGGGCGTTATCCCCAAGCTGCCGGCAGAAGTCTGCATCCTGCACACAGCGGCTGATGGCTTCTGCAAAGCCGTCGGCAGTATCGGCCAGCATGATCTCCTTTGCATGCGTAGCCCTGATGCCTTCGGCGCCAATGGTGGTGCTTACGATGGCTTTACCCAGCGCCATGCCTTCGATGATTTTGATGCGGATGCCACTTCCCGAAAACAGCGGCACCACCTCTATGGCTTTGGAAGCAATAAAAGTTGCGGCATCGTCCACCTCGCCCACTACTTCCACATTTTCCGTTTTCAGATTTAATAACCAATCGGGCATGGCGCGTCCGGCGACATTAAATTTTAGACCGGGAAAAC
This sequence comes from Bacteroidales bacterium, assembly GCA_012523265.1. Lineage (GTDB taxonomy): Bacteria > Bacteroidota > Bacteroidia > Bacteroidales > 4484-276 > SABY01. The sequence continues at coordinate 8,076 of JAAYIU010000185.1, forward strand.
GCGCCTGCACCTGCGGCCACACCTCTTTCAAAAACCAATTCATGCCCTCCTCGTTGGGCATCCAGTTCATGGCGCCGATGTGAAACAGCGACGGAAATTCTTCTGTAATATTTTGAGGAATCAAAAATTTTGAAATATCAATACCAAAAGGGATGTCCGTTACAGGAGTGGCGCCTGCAAATTTTCTGATGAAGGCAGCGTCGGTGGCCGTAATGGCTGCTATGCCGTCGTATTGCGAGAGCACCTTCAGCTCATAGCGTTTGAGCTTGGCAGCAAGATGTTTCAGGTAGATTTTCTTTAACGGATTGCCGGTGATGGCAGCTACGCGCTGCCAGATGAGATGCTCGATGTTGTGGGCACGCAATACAATTTTGGCTTTGGAATGCGCTCTGATTACCGGCAGATAAGGGCTTAGGTAGAGTGTTTCGCACTGCACGATGTCGTAGCTGTCGTTTTTTAATATCCCGATCAGCTTATCGCGAAAGGCGTCACTTATAAAGCGTTGCACATGATAAGAGGCGCTGCTGAAAAGATTTAGAAATGCGTCGACGGGTCGGATCGACAGATCGAGGTACACGGTCTCTATTTGCGTTTTTTGCCGGTACTCCTGCGGAATTTTTTCGACGTCCACCTGATATTTGTTGGTGTTGATGGCCAGCACTTTCACCTGATGACCGGCAGCGGCCATGCCTTCAACCATGGCATTCATAGCAATGGGGCCTCCTTCGCGCGGTGGCCACGGCGACTTGTTGCACAGAAACAATATTTTCATCTCAATAATTTAAAATTTCCAAAGGTCTTGAATCGTGGTGGTGGCTCATTTTTATGCATCTTAAAAATGAGTAGTGTTATTGTTTGTTTTTTACAAAAAAGAGCAGCTTACGCAATATTTTGTTCCAGGCTTCGGCGTCGAGCAAGGGCGAGTCGGTGGTGGCTTTGTAGGTAAGAAAAATACCCACGGGCAGCAATATTGCCGAAGCGAGCCACATGGCAACCTCTGGCTCGAGGATGCCGGCGCGGGCATATTTTTCGCCGGTGATACTTATGATGTGGTAGATTACAAAAAACAGTATCGACACCACCACGGGCATGCCCAGCCCGCCTTTGCGGATGATAGCTCCCAGGGGTGCCCCGATAAAAAACAGAATCAGGCAGGCGATGGAGAGGGTAAACTTGCGGTGCCACTCGATGTCGTGCTTGCGGATGCGTTCGCGGCGCTTTTCAAAATCAGGGATGCTAAACTCCAGGTTGGTTTTGGCCGAGCGAGCTGATTGCAACGCAAAGTCGAGCGCAGCTTTGCGGATGTTTTTGTCGACGTGCTCCAGGCGATAAACCGTGTCAGGCAATATTGTCGGCAATTGTTGGCGGGCGGTGTCGGTGGCAAGCGTGTCGTAGTGCGTGAAGTTTACAAAACGTTCGTTGATAGATTTCAGGAGATTTTGCTGCCTTAGCGTCAGCTCGGCCTGCAGCGAGTCGCGGTAGGAGCTTAGCTGCTCCAGGTTCATCATTTGGTAGTTGTTGCGAAAAAGCTCTTCGTCGGTACGATTCATCGAAGCGCCCAGATCGCTGAAGCGCCGTGTTTGTTCGCCAAATTTCATCTTTTGAAACGGCCGGCTGTTTTGGTATCCTGTCCGGTTTGTCACGTCTTCGTAGTTGTAGCCGTCGTAAAGATGAAAAAGCATGGTGCTCTTGTCGGGTGCTATTTCCATTTTGCCATGTTCGGCAGTAGTAAGTTTTGTGTTGCCCTGGCGGTCGGTATGGTTGTAGATCATCACATCGTGAATGGTATTGTCGTCGTCGTTTTTCTTGTTGATGCGGATTGTAAAACCGTCGATACCATTATAAAATACACCCTCTTTGATATTTAGCGTAAGCTTGGTCTGCCTGACGTCGTAAAGCAGCGCATGAAATTTCAGGTTGGCAATGGGGAGGATATTATTAGAAAACAAAAAGGCAGTCATGCTGATCAGCACCGAAAGCAGCACGAGTGGTTTCATGATGCGGCGCAGCGAAATACCCGAAGCTTTCATGGCTACCAGCTCGTATTGCTCGCCCAGGTTGCCAAAAGTCATCAGCGACGAGAGCAAAATAGCCAGCGGTAGTGCCAGGGGCACAAAAGTGGACGAAGCATAAAACAGCAACTCACCGATGACGTACCACTCCAGGCCTTTGCCTACCAGCTCATCTACATATTTCCACAGAAACTGCATCAATACCAGAAACAGGCA
>JAAYIU010000245.1 GCA_012523265.1 Bacteroidales bacterium
GATATACATATAGAACCAAGCTACAACGACATCAGGGTAAGATTTCGTATAGACGGGGACTTAAAAGAAATTATGGTACTCCCTAAGTCAAATCTTTCAGCCATAGTAACAAGGGTGAAAATCATAGGGAAAATGGATATAGCTGAAAAAAGAATCCCCCAGGACGGCAGAGTTGAGATGAGGTTTAATGAAAATGAAATTGACTTAAGAATTTCTTCCCTGCCAACAGTATACGGCGAAAAGATAGTTCTCAGGATTTTGGACAAGAGCAATTTCAACTTCACCAAGGACGGCTTAGGATTCAGCAAGGCCAATCTGGAAAAATTAGACAAGATGATAGCCCAGCCCTACGGCATGTTTTTAGTGACAGGACCTACAGGGAGCGGCAAAACAACCACCCTCTACACGGTTTTAAGAGAGCTCAATGTTCAGACCAAAAACGTAATCACTGTGGAGGACCCGGTAGAGTACAAATTAAAAGGAATAAACCAGGTCCAGGTAAACACAAAGGCAGGTCTTACATTTGCCTCAGGCCTCAGGTCCATCCTAAGACAGGACCCGGATACCATAATGATAGGGGAAATAAGGGACTCGGAAACAGCGGAGATTGCAGTCAGGGCAGCCATCACAGGCCACCTGGTCCTGTCAACCTTACACACCAACGACAGCCCCTCAACCATAGCAAGACTCATAGATATGGGACTGGAACCCTACCTGGTATCATCGGCAATAATAGGAATCATATCACAGAGGCTGGTAAAAACCCTCTGCCCCAAGTGCAAGGAAGAATACCAGGCAAGTGATTCAGAGAAGAGAATAATGGGTATTAACGGCACAGAGAGTGCAAAACTTTACAAAGCCGTGGGCTGCAACTCCTGCAACAAGGGATACAGGGGGAGGGCATCCGTCCACGAGGTAATGCTGGTTAATGAAAATATAAGAAGGCTCATAAACAAGGGGGCAAGCACGGACGACATAAGAAAGACTGCCCTGGAAGACGGGATGACAACCCTTTTACAGTCAGCAGTTGCTTTAGCCCTCAAAGGAGAAACATCATTTGAAGAAATAATGAGGGCAGGATACACACTGGGATAAATTCCTCAAATGTGTCATTCTGAATCACAGCACTTTATCATTTGCAAGGAATTCCAAATATATGCAACGATAGGAGCAAATATACTTGCAAATGAGACTGCGGAATCTAACAAAATAAATAAAAAGGGAAAAGGGAAAATAATATGGATTTAGTAGAACTATTGACCATCGGAATAGACAGGAAGGCATCCGACGTGCACCTGACCGTAGGGATACCCCCTACCTACAGGATAGACGGAACCCTGGTTCCATCCGTGGAAAGAAAATTAACCCAGGAAGACACCCTGTATTTGATAAAGCAGGCTATGGATGAAAAGAAGCTCAACAAGCTATATGAAACAGGGGAAATAGACTTTTCGTACTCCATACCCAGCGTAGGCAGGTTCAGGGTAAATGCCTTCAGGCAGAGGGGATCCTATGCAATGGTGCTTAGGATTATACCCATGGAGA
>JAAYIU010000195.1 GCA_012523265.1 Bacteroidales bacterium
CCGGGGTTGTAGTTTGCGCTATCCAGATTACCGATGTTGGGCGCGGGCGTTCCCTGCAGGCTGATGCCCCACAGGTTTCCGGTAATTATATTTCCGGAAAGGATGGCCTGATTGGTTTCGTTGCCATAGATGTTTATTCCGCTGCCGCCCTGCATGGGGAGGTTTTGCGTGTTGTTGTTGTAAATTCCATTGCCTTGCAGCACAGCACCGATATTATGCCCGAAAACGGTAATGCCATAGCGGTTGTCGCGGATAATGTTGCCTTCGACACGTGCGGTAATATTTCCGCCGGCAAGCGTGGTCAGGGCTATTCCGCCCGCCATAAAATTGTCAGGATTTCCCTCAATAAGGTTCCCAACGATGCGGATGCTGTCGGCGCCGGAGGTTCCCAGGTTGATCTGCGGCGTGTTTCCATTAGCAGTCACATTATATTTTATCTCGCAGTTGATAATTTGTGGCGAAGCATTGCCATTGGCCGCCGACATCACCGCCGGGCCGCCGTTGTAGGTAAAGGTGCAAAGTTCGATCATCGGTGCGCTTTGTGAAACATTAATGGTACCTGTGGAATACTGCTGATCAAATTCGGTAAAGTCGCATTGGGTAAACATTACATCCGACCACAGCAGCCGGATGCCACCCGCTTTTTTGAAATAGGTATTGTAAAACAGCGAGCCGGGACTATCGTCAAAACGAAAACCCTTAAAATGATCGTTTTGAGCTTTAAAAAAAACAATACCACTTTGCGGATCGACGATCATAGTACCATTGACGGTGACGAGCACATTGTCGGCCATATTGATTTCTGCATCGGTGAGGATGCTCAACGTATCCGTTGCCGACAGCGTCACATCCTGGTGAAAAGTGTACTGACCATCAGGATCAAACGTTACCGCGCCAGACGAATAAGCAGTCAGGCTGTCGAGTGTAAAAAGCACGCCGGTGCCGGGGGTGATGTATTGCGCCCTGACAAGAAGAGCCGGCATTAACAAAACGAAAAGAATGATAAGTTTTTTCATAATTAATAAATTTGAATTGTGAGTTTTGCAAAGTACAGATGACAAAAATAGGGGAAAAATGCAAGATGCGTTTTGCAAAATGTACGGCGTTGGCGAATGCAGAGGCTTGATGCATCGCTTCTGTACGTAACGATGCATTGCGTCTTTACGGGTAGGGATGATCATATTAATAAATTTGGCGACGCAGCTCCTTCCATCATCCCAATTCCTCCCACTGTGATAATTATTAGTTTTGCGGTTTGCTGATGATTCAAATTTTTGAGTTTAGATAAAGGAGTAATAGCATGAGCGACCAGATAAAACATGAATGCGGAATAGCGCTGCTGCGACTTCGCAAGCCGCCGGAGCACTATCTGCGCGAGTACGGCACATCACTTTACGGCCTCAACAAGATGCATCTGATGATGCAGAAGCAGCACAACCGCGGGCAGGATGGCGCCGGGCTGGCCAACATAAAGCTCGACATGGAGCCGGGCGTAAAGTACATCAGCCGCTACCGCTCCGGCTCGTCTACACCCATCATCGACGTCTTCAAGCATGTGTATGAAGCGTTTCAGCAGCTCGAAAAAACACGCCCTGAGCTTTTGCGTGATGTTGGCTGGCTGAAGCGAAATATCGAATTTACCGGCGAGCTTTTTCTGGGACACCTGCGCTACGGAACCTTTGGTGGCCACGGTGTCGAAAATCTACACCCCGTTCTGCGTGCAAACAACTGGATTACCAAAAATCTGGTGCTGGCCGGCAGCTTCAACATGACCAACGTGGATGAGCTTTTTGCCACTTTGGTGGAAATAGGGCAATATCCCATCCAAACTACCGACACCATTACCATCCTTGAAAAAATAGGCCATTTTCTGGACGAAGAAAACGAGATTCATTATCAAAAATACAAGAAGCAGGGGTTTGTAAAAAAAGAGATTTCCGAAAAAATTGCCGCCGATCTCAACATCCGCGACATACTGGTAAAAGCCACCAAATATTGGGATGGCGGCTATGCCATCGCCGGGCTGCTGGGTCATGGCGACGCTTTTGTGATGCGCGACCCTGTGGGCATCCGCCCGGTGTTTTATTACATCGACGACGAGGTGGTGGCCGCAGCTTCGGAGCGTCCGGTGCTGCAAACCACCTTCAACCTGAAGAGCGATCAGGTAAAAGAGCTGCAGCCAGGCCATGTACTTGTCGTCAAAAAAAATGGTACTGTCGAAGTGCTTCCTTTTGCACAGCCGCAGCCAGTGAAAGCCTGCTCGTTCGAGCGCATCTATTTCTCGCGCGGCACCGACAGCGACATCTACCGCGAACGAAAGATGCTTGGCAAACTGCTCACCCCTGAAGTGCTCAAAGCCATCAACTACGACATTGGCAATACCGTATTTTCGTATATCCCCAACACGGCCACGGTAGCTTTTAAGGGTTTGATTGAGGAAGTTAATAAGTTTTGCAACGGTATCAAAGCCGACCGCATCCGCGCATTGGGTGCGCAAGCTACGCCCGAAATGATTGGCGAAATCCTTAGCATGGCGCCACGTGTGGAAGATATTGCTGTGAAAGATGTCAAGCTGCGTACCTTCATCACCAAAGACTCAGGCCGCGACGACCTGGTGGGCCATGTGTACGACGTTACCTATGGCGTGGTGCGCGAGGGCATAGATAACCTTGTGGTAATCGACGATTCCATTGTGCGTGGCACCACGCTGCGCCAAAGCATTATCCGCATCCTCGACAGGCTGGGTCCCAAAAAGATCATTATTGCCTCCTCGGCGCCACAGATACGTTACCTCGACTGCTACGGCATCGACATGGCCAAGCTCGGCGATTTTATAGCTTTCAAAGCGGCCATCAGCTTGCTGCACGAAACCAACCAAAAAAGCATCATCAACGAGGTGTACAAAAAAGCCAAAGCGCAGGAGCATCTGCCCAAAGAGCAGGTGGTGAATTATGTGAAACGCATATACGAACCCTTTTCCGCAAGGCAAATATCGCAGCGCATCGCCCAACTGGTGACGCCCGAACACACCCTCGCCACTGTGGAGGTGATTTATCAATCTATCGAAGACCTGCACGCTGCTTTGCCCAACCACACCGGCGACTGGTATTTTACTGGCAATTACCCCACGCCCGGAGGCAACAAAGTGGTGAACCGCGCCTTTATCAACTACGTCGAAAACCGCAACGTGAGGGCGTATTAGTTATCCTGGCTTTAACGTCGTTCCAATGGTAACCTTCATTTGGGGATTTTCGATGGTTCTCAAGTCTATCTTCCAGCATTTGCTTGATTTCTATAGATTGCCCTACATGCTCATCGTTTTTTGCAATGCTGTCCCATATCGCTTCCACCATCGTTAAGCGTTCCGAAACGC
>JAAYIU010000047.1 GCA_012523265.1 Bacteroidales bacterium
CTTGGCTTCAAACTGATATTCGCCTTTGGCTTGGTAGCCGGCCTCAATGAAAGGTCGCGCCAGCACGTCGATGTTTACGCGCGGATCGTTGAAGGTGCGCAGGGCGATGTGGTCGTTGTGGACGGTTTCGCCCGAAGCCTCAAAAAGATCGTGAATCTTTTGTACCGAAGGGTTTTGTTCGGCGTAATCTTTCCAAAGCTTTTCAAAAATTACTTCTTTTTTCATCGTCTTATGGTTTTTAATTTTTCATAAATAATCAATGTCGCCTGCGTTATTTCAAATCAAAACATGCCATCCAAAAACTCTTCGGTGGTTACGTTCTTAAAATAGTGCTGCAGGTTGGTGTCTTGCAAACGGTGCATGATGGCCTGGCGGTCGTGCGGCACATTTTCGAGCAGATGCTCAATGTCGGTGGTATCGTGCAGGCTGAAATAGTCGCCGAAGATTTTTATTTTTTCGATGATGCCGTTTTTTACCTCCAGATTGAACTCGATATTTCCGCCACTGGCTTTTAGCTTACGCTGAAAATTGTAGCGCGGCGAGTAGCCGTAGTTCCATTCGCGCGTGCGGTACTTCTGGTCGGCAAGCTGGTTTATTTTATAAATATCATCTTCCGAAAATCGTGTAATCTCCATTTCAGGATGCGTTTGCCGGATGTGTTCGAGGACAAGATTTTTGAAAGCAAGCACATCCATGGGTTCTTTCAGGTGGCTGGCAATATTGGTAACGCGGCTGCGCACCGACTTTACGGCTTTGTCGGTAAACTTGTGCGGATCAACTTTCAACGCGCTGCTCAGGTCGGTGAGTTGTGATGAGAAAAGAAGGGTGCCATGGTGCAGCACGCGATTTTTGTACACATGCTCGGCGTTGCCCGAAAACTTTTTCCCCTCTATGGTCAGGTCGTTGCGGCCCTCAAAGCGTGCATCGACGCCAATTTTTTGTAGCACCTCCACGATGGGTTTTGTAAAGCCACGAAAATCCACCAGCTCATCAGTTTGTCCGTTGCGGATAAAGGTAAAGTTGATGTTGCCCAGGTCGTGAAAAACGGTGCCTCCGCCCGTGATACGCCGCACCACCGGGATGTTGTGCTGTTCTACATACGCTACATTTATTTCGGCCAGCGTATTCTGATGCTTGCCCACGATGATGCAGGGAGCGTTGCGCCACAACATAAAAATATCGTCGCTGAATTCGCGCAGGCAATGCTCTTCGGCAGCGATATTAAAATAAGGATCGGTATGTTCTCTTTCGATACAACGCATTCGTTACGGGTTAAAATGAGACGGCAAAATTACCCGTAAATGTTATGAATGGCGCAGTAAGATTTAGATTTAGAAAACTTTAACATGCTTTTTTTGGATTTTATCTAATCCTCGTCGCTCACATCAGCGATGTCTTCTTCGCCGCCGGCAATGGTATCGTCGTCGTCGTCATCGCTGCCGCCGCTCTCCTGGCTTTCGAGTTTTTCAAGCTCCTCTACCGAATCAACCTTTACATTAACACGAATCATGTAGCTGGTGTCGGCAGTATCCACGGTGATGGCATGAAAAAACTCATTGTTTCCCTTGTTCACGCGTTGCACATGGTTGCCCCAGCCATCAGGATATTTGGCGCGAATAGCCTCTCTTACCTCATCGGAGATGGTGTCGATGTTTTTGATCACTCTTTTCTTTTCCATTTCACTATCAGGATTTTATTATAAACAACTGATTCTTACTATTACTACACTGCTTTGCCTTATTTTTTTAAAATGGCGCGGCAAATATAGCAGCGTGTTTTTGAATTAAACAAGAAGAAAATAAAATATTTGTCAAAATGTTTGTTTTTGGAAGTACAGAAGCCATTACCTTTGCAGGTTTTACAATAAGAACATGCAAATCGAATTTTCACTTTTTATCCAAACACACGAAAAATTGGGGATGCTCCTGCATCCTTACCTTATCAGTGGCAGCGGCAAACATTATTACACCATCCACGACCGGCTGTCGGTGGAGAAAAGTCACAGCTATCGCGACATGCTGGCGCCGCACCAGGAAGAGATCATCAGCCTTACCGAAAATTATTCCGATCGCAGCCTGGCACGCAGATTTACCAAGGGGGAAGCCACTGCCCGCACTTATCTCGACAAACTTACCGACCACTACATCGCGCAGTTTGTACGCCCTTACATCGAAAAGCAGATGAACCAATGCCTGGAGCTGGTACGTCGGCACATGGTGCCGGTGTTCTTAAGAGAAACAAAAAATGTGGTCTATAAAGAAGATTTTATTTGCATAGCCCAGGAGCCTGCCGAGGTGGTTTTTAATTTTATAAAACTTAAAGACGAAACGCGCTATTACCAAAACATAAGCCACCTGGGGCAAAGCATGCATCTTACCGGAACCGGTGGTATTATTTTAACCGACAGCCCCTGTTGGCTTTTGCTCAACAGAACCTTGTATCACTTTAAGCAGAAGGTTGACGGGCGCAAGCTTTCTATCTTTTTTAATAAAGAATTTATCACTGTGCCGCCGGTGCACGAAAAGCGGTATTACAGCACTTTCGTGAAAAAGTGTATCCGCGACTTCCCGGTGCTTGCGCAGGGATTTCCGGTGCGTCATCAGCAGCCCGAAAAACATCCAATGCTGACGCTGGAAATGGATTTGGAAGGTTTGCCTTCGCTTTTCCTGCAATTTAAATATGGTAACCAAATCCTGAAATCGCGGCAGGGGCAGATAAAAATTGTGCGTTTTTCGCAGGAAGAAGGCACCTATGCTTTCGATTTCTTTTATCGGGATCTGAATTGGGAAACAGAAACAGTGTCGTTTTTGGAAAGCCTCGGTCTGAAAAATGTGTATGAAAACACCTTTCAGATAGATTCAGAAGTTTCGCCCCACCGCGTGGTCAATTGGCTCAACGAACACTCCGCGACACTGAAGGAGCGGAATTTTTTGCTTTCGCAGGAGATCGAAAATATCATCTACTTCACTGATCAGATGGAAATGGTGATGCGTGCCGAAGAGAAGAATGATTGGTTTGAGGTGTATGCCATGGCCAGGTTTGGAAACGATTTTGAGATTCCCGTGGTGCAATTGCGCAAGCACCTGCTCGAGGGCATCCGCGAGTACCGACTGCCTGATGGGCGCATTGCAGTGCTTCCGGAGTCGTGGTTTGCTGATTTCAGCGATTTATTGACTTTTGGCCAACGCGAAAAAGATATGATACGTGTGCGCAGGTGGCACGGCTCTTTGCTGTCGGCGCTTTCTATCAGTGGCTTCGATGGCGGCAAACGGCTTACGGAGGCCGGAGATTTACCGCCCGACACGGCGCCCCCCGATCCTCCCGATGGGCTGCTGGCACAGTTGCGCAGCTATCAGTTAGAGGGTTTCCGGTGGCTCGACCATCTTCGACGAAAGCATCTGGGCGGTTGCCTGGCCGACGACATGGGTTTAGGCAAAACTTTGCAGGCGCTCACCTTGCTGCTGAACTATATCGGCAAAACCACAAAATCCATTGCAGCAGCGCCGCCGGCACAAGGCGGACAGCTCGATTTGTTTAACCCCGTGGCAGAGCAATCTGGCGCAGGCAAGCCTTCATTGATCATTATGCCTGCCTCACTTATTCATAACTGGCAAGCCGAAATCCGGAAGTTTATCCCACACATCGGTTACCTTACTTACACCGGGTCGCAGCGCCACGAGTTGTTGCCACAGGTTCAGTATGCGCACCTGGTGCTTACCACCTACGGTACTATACGCAACGATTTTGATGCGCTTTCAAAGTTTGATTTTGGATACATCATTCTGGACGAAAGCCAGGTGATAAAAAATCCGGCTTCCAAAACGGCGCGCGTTATTTTCAGACTCAAATCCGAACACCGCGTGACGCTGAGCGGAACGCCCATCGAAAATTCGCTCTCCGACCTCTGGTCGCAGATGCACTTTCTAAACCCCGGCCTGCTGGGTGAGCATGCTTTTTTTAAACGATTTTTTGCTACGCCCATCCAAAAGCACGACGACCGCGCCAAGCAGGAAAAGCTGCAGCAGCTCATTCGTCCTTTCATTTTGCGACGCACCAAGCGAGAGGTCGAAAAAGAGCTGCCCGAGCTTAGCCAGGAATATATCTATTGTGAGATGACGCCCCAACAGGAGCAGGTATATCAGCAGGAAAAAACGAGAATCCGTAACTTTATCCTCGACAATATCGAGAAGCAAGGCCCTGCCAAATCAGCCATCATCGTGCTAAGAGCGCTTACCCGGCTGCGGCAGATGGCCAGCCACCCCGTTCTTACCGATAAAGAGTATCAGGCGGGGTCAGGAAAGTTTGACGAAGTGGTGCGCAACATCGAAACGTTGATTGCTGAAGGTCATAAAGTGCTGGTGTTTTCGTCGTTTGTAAAGCATCTGCGCATCTTCACCGATTATTTCGACACGCAAAAAATCGGTTATTCGTTGCTCACCGGAAGCACCCGCGACCGCGCGGCAGCCATCCGTAGTTTTGAAGAGGAGGAGCAGCAGCGCAATATCTTTTTTATCTCGCTGAAAGCTGGTGGAACGGGGCTTAACCTCACCAGCGCCGAGTACGTGTTTCTGCTCGACCCCTGGTGGAATCCCCAGGCGGAGCTGCAGGCCATCAGCCGGGCGCACCGCATCGGACAGACGCATCCTGTGATGGCGTATCGTTTTATAACCGTGGGCACCGTGGAGGAGAAAATTATGCTGCTTCAGCAGAAAAAATCCAAACTTGCCGACATCTTCATCAACACCAACAACCCGCTTAAGGAGATGAATGTGGATAATATCAGGGAATTAATATCTTAATTTAAAAAAAAGCTGTGATACAAAAGCTATGATATTTGTTATTTGATAGTTTTCCGGATAATTCGAAGATATCAAAACTGAAACACATTTTTGTAAAATGAAAAATCATTTTTTAACAATATTACTCTTGCTCATGCTGGTGGGATTTGGCGCCTCCTGCAGCAGGCAGATGGTGTTGATGCCCGGCGCTACCGACAACGATGGTCGTTACGACACCGAGTTTCCCGGTCCTGCCTTTGCGCGTGCGCTCGACAACATTAGCGAAAGCGTCCTGAAAATTTATTGCCTTGCCGAGTACGACAGGTATTACATCGATACAGCTATCTTTTTCACACAGTCCGATCTGGCTGCAGGTCTGCTTTCGCAGCGAACAATAATGCGTAACAACTTCAGCGAGTCGGTGCATGGCAGCGCCACACTTCTGCGCAACAGCGGTGGCCGCCTGGTGTTGCTTACCTGCGCTCACATCTTCGATTATCCTGACACGGTTGTCTCCTATTACGAATCGCTGGATTATTCTGCCGCGCCAGGCATCGAAAGTGTTGCCATCAAGCGTAAGCAAACACAGTTTATCCAGGAGCTTTCTGTGAGCGAATCGCTGGATATCATTGCCATCGACTATGATTTGGATATCGCTTTTCTGGGTACAAAAAATGAGCGCCTGACGAACGCTAAATTGCCCGCCTTTGGCTATGCTGCCGGCGACGACCGGCTGCTCGACAGGGGCAGCGTGGTGTACGTTTTTGGCTTCCCGGCCGGTTTTCAAATGGTGACGCGCGCCTTGGTGGCCAACCCCGACATTGGTAAGAACGGTACTTTTTTGGTAAATGCCAATTTCAACGAAGGCATTAGCGGCGGAGCGGTGATGGCAATGCACGACGGCCCCTTAAACCTCCAGTTGGTGGGTATCGCCAAGTCGGCGTCGGCTTCCTATTCCAACGTTATAAAGCCGGAACACGAGAGCCACCAGCAGCGTTACAATCCAAACCTGCCCTATGAAGGGCCGCTTTTTGTAGAACAACAACGCACGCTCAACTATGGGGTCACCTTCGCCATCTCTATTCTTACCATACGCGACTTTTATCTTCTCAACCGACGGCGGTTTGTCGCCTCCGGCTACAATCTGGACGAATTTTTTCAGTCGGGCACCCGGAAAAAAAGAGGGGAATAATGGTTGTTTTATAATAGGAATTCAAATTTTTACCTTTTCAGAAAAAAACAAAACTGCTTTACGCAATGAATAGACAAAAACCACTGGCCGAAATGTTGCGCCCCGAATCTCTCGAAGGATACATTGGTCAGGAACACCTTTTGGGCGAAGGAGCCATTTTGCAGCGCAGCATCCGGTCGGGCAGCCTGCCCTCGATGATTTTGTGGGGTCCTCCCGGGGTAGGGAAAACTACGCTTGCTTACATCATTTCACAAACGCTGAAGCGCCCTTTTTATACCCTCAGTGCCGTCAATTCCGGCGTGAAAGAGGTGCGTGGCGTTATCGAAAAAGCCAAAGACCAGCCCGGCGCCATTTTGTTTATCGACGAAATACACCGTTTCAGCAAATCGCAGCAGGACTCCCTGCTTGGGGCGGTAGAAACGGGAGTAATTACGCTGATTGGCGCAACCACCGAAAACCCCTCGTTCGAGGTGATATCGCCGTTGCTCTCGCGCTGTCAGGTTTATATTCTTAAATCGCTCGACGAGAAACACCTGAAGAGAATGCTGGAAAGTGCGCGGCTCTATCTTGGCAAATCTCTCGGCAGGGAGATAATTATCGACGAAGACGAGGCGCTGCTTCGCGTGTCGGGAGGCGATGCCCGCAAACTCTTCAACGCCATAGAGCTTGTGGTAAAAGCAATGCTCAGCGAATCGGAAATACGCA
>JAAYIU010000354.1 GCA_012523265.1 Bacteroidales bacterium
GATTTAGCCGAAAATTATTATCAAAAAGGAATCCTGCTGGCCAGACAGGGTGGGAGCGATCCGGAAATCCTTGGCATCCTGCTCAACAACCTGGGCACACTTTTTATCGAGCAGGGCTATCCCGAAAAGAGCTATGAATATCTCATCGAATCATTCCGGTTGCGTCAGTCATCCAACGATCTGGTGGGCATGGGGCAATCGCATCGCACGTTGGCCGAATACTATATGGCCATCAACGACGAGCACACTGCCATCCAGCATCTCAACGAAGGCTACCGGCTGGCTCTTCAGGTTGGAAATATGAGCTTGCTGACGGAGGTGGCGATAAAATTATTCGAAGCATATCAGCGGCAAGGCAATGCCGATTCGGCGCTGAAATATTATATCGCTTACGCGGATGTCAACGAAAAGCTCAACCGCGAAGCAGCAGCTAATACGCTCACACAATTTGAAATTACCAGCAAATACGAAGAAAGCCGGCAGCTGATGCGGCTGGAGCAGCAGCGAAAAGAGCAACGTTACCTTTTTGTCGGGCTTACTCTGCTTTTGATATTGGCCATCATCAGCCTGCTATATTTCCTTTCGCACAGCCGCAACAAACGCCTGCGGCTCGAGGCCGAGAACATCCAGTTGAATGCACAGAAGATGGAGCTTGAAAAAGATAGTCTTGAAAAAGAACTTGAAATTAAGAAAAAAGAGCTGACCACCAATGTGATGTATCAGATACAGAAAAATGAGCTTATTTACGAAATTGTCCAAAAGCTACAAAAGCAGATGGCGACGGCTCAGCGACCCGATCAGCGATGGTTGCTACAAACCATTCGCGACCTGGAACGTACGCATGATACCTCGGTATGGCAGGAATTTGAGGTGCGTTTTGAGCAGGTGCACAATGATTTCTACCAAAAACTCAACGAAATCGACGCCAGCCTCACACCCAACGAGCGGCGCCTTTGCGCTTTTCTGAAGCTCAACATGAGTTCCAAAGAAATCTCGCTCATCACCGGACAGTCGCCCCGCACCATCGACGTGGCACGCACCCGCCTGCGCAAAAAGCTCAACCTCACCAACTCCGACACAGGTCTTGTAGAATATCTCGCCGCGCTCTAAAAAAACCGGCAGCCCACAGCTCGCAGCCAGCAGTCTGCAGGAAGCAGGGAACAACCAACGGTGTCGCTTAGAGCGAATAAAACCTCGTCCAAACACCCAAATTTCCAAATCCTCCCGCGCCTTGCTCTCCGTGCCCTTCGCTTTACGCCGTTCGCCCTGCGCCCTGCGCCACGCGCCCTGCTAATCCTTTCTTTACTTCCCTTCGACAACGGTGGTTGAGCTTGTAGGCTGAGCCAGTCGAAACCTGTCGAAACCAGCTCAGGGCAGGCATTATTCATCCTGCACGTGTGGGATTCTGCGGTTCAATACTCGAAAAACAAAATAATATCGAAATGCATGTTGGTGTAAGTTCCAAATTCCAAATCACAAATAAATTCCAGGTTGCAACCGACGGTAGCCGGTGTAAACAATTCCAAAATTCAAACCGCGTGGCAGTTTGATCATTTGAGATTTGTTTATTGAGATTTATTTGGAAATTATTTTATTGGAATTTGGAATTTCTATGGTGTCGCGCCTATGGCGCTTTTGTTTGTGGTTGATGCTTCATTCTACCATATTGTCGCGCCTATGGCGCTAATCCAGTGTTCTTCGCCTTTCGCCCCGCTCTCCGCGCCCTGCTTCAACCATAAGAAACACATAACCAACAAAGTACCCGTTTTTGTATTGCTGATGTATGGTTGGCTTTCGGGCTTTGTAGCTACAAAGTGGCGATGGATTTTTTGGTGGTGAACCATGCGCGCTGTAATCTTGCAGCCTCAAAATTATTCATGATGGCGAACAACAAATCCGACAAAGAAACGGAGAAAGAAATCGAAGACGAGCTGAAGGCGCTTTTGGAAAGGAAACAATCTGAAAGAAAAGCACTTTTGAAATTGCTGCGTCATTTCGAAAAGGATGTGGGTGATACAAAGACAAAATAGAAATCATTACACCTTTATTAATTTAATAAATCAAAAATTCATAACTCAAAACAATTAGAACAATGCAAACACGAACTACAATTTTCTCACAATTACGGCTGGTCAGTTTTATGCTGCTGCTCCTGCCCATGCTGATGATTACTACTGCTAATGCGCAAGGCACGCGACTTTTCCCTGTTGAAGAAGACTTCGAAGGCGAAACTTTTCCACCCGCTTCCTGGCAGGTTTACGACTTGGATGGCAGCGGTGAAACATGGACAGCTCTACCCGATTTTAACCATACTCCCGACGGTGCTAAAAGTGCCTACCATAACTTTGCAAATGGTGCACAGGACGGTTGGTTGGTGACGCCTGCTATGGAATTTCCTGCCTCGGGTGCTATCGTTTTGGCTTTCTGGAATTATACTATCGATCCTGACTATTATGGCAACAACAGCGTGTGGATAAGCACCGGCAGCGGCGATCCGGCCAGTGGCGATTTTGTGCAGTTGTGGACGCCTGAGCAAGTTGCCGCCGAATGGCAGCAGGTATTAATCAATCTGGCGACCTATGCCGGACAAACAGCCTATGTGGCTTTTCGCTATCAGGGCGACTATGCCCACGCCTGGGCTGTTGATGATGTGTATGTTGGCGACGAGTTCGACACCTCGCCACATATCGTGGTAGCCCCCGAACAGGTTAATGCCACAGCTCCTATCAATAATATTATTACAAAAACACTCAACATCAGCAACGGCGGTATCGACAACCTGATTTATTCTATCGAATTCGCTTATACTGGAGGTGCCGAAGGTTGGCTTACCATCGACCCACTTGGCGGCGACCTGGGTACCGGCGGTGCGCTGGGACATACACTTACCTTCGATCCCGATGGCCTTACCCTGGGTGATTACAGCGCATCAATCACCATCAGCTCTAACGATCCGGAATTGCCGGAAGTAATTGTTCCGGTAAACTACACCATTCTGGAGCCGGCAAACTACGAAGTCATCACATTGGTAAACGACTATACTTTCCCAACTGATATCAGCGAAAATGGGGAATTTGTCGTTATTACACCTTTTGGTGGTGGTGGCTTACTGTGGTCTAGAGACTTTGGATTGAAATCAATACCCGGCGAAGATTTAGCAGTGCAGGCTGTTGCCGAAGACGGCACCGTTGGCGGAACAAATCTGAATCCTGAATACAACACACAGATGACTGGCTATTGGCATTACCAAACCGAACAATGGTCGTTTCTGCCGCTCAATCCCGATGCAGGCGAACCAACGGGTTCCGACTATAACTCTTGCTGGGGGATGTCAGCCGATGGCTCCATTGTGGTGGGGATGCAATATTATCCGGGTGGCTTGTACAAAGCATTTAAGTGGTCGTCGGCAGATGGTTACGAGGATATTGGCGCGCTGGCACCCGGTGGAAGCCGCCCCAATGGCATCAGCAACGACGGAAGTATTGTTTTTGGCTGGGCCGATTTGCCTTCAGCTTCGCGTTCGCCGGTAATCTGGACCGATGACCAAATGCTGCAAATTTCGCCAGAGGAATATGGCGAAGCTTTCGCGGCTTCATCAACGGGAGAATATGTGGCAGGTAATGCCGGCGAATCAGGATTTGTCTGGACACAGCAAACAGGCGCTGTATTTTTTGATAATACCCTTAATGAAGGAATGATCTCCCCTGTAGCTGTGATGGACGATGGTACTGTTTTGGGCTTTACCGCCGAAGGCTGGCCTCCCTTTCCTGATATGCGTCGTGCCTTTGCAAGGCTGCCCGATGGCGAATTGATCAGCTTCAACGACTATGTCTTAAGCCGCGGAATGGCCGAAGCCTCTGAATGGTTATTCTATAGCGTTAATGGCGTAACCCCCGACGGGAATATGTTCATTGGTGCTGGTGTGAATCCTGACGGAGATAACGTCACCTTCATCATCGACTTTGGCGCAGAGATACCCAACATCAGCGTTCTACCCGAAAATATAACGGAAGCACTATTTCCCGGAGCATCTTCTACCCAACTCATGGAAATCCAAAATACCGGCAATGCCCCGCTCGAATACGAAACCTACATCAATTACATGATGGCTGGAAAGAGCAACCAACCTACCGCTGTGCCTGTTGGCAAAAGCCAGCGCAACCGGGAACTTTCTCTGCAATCTGCTCCCACCAAAGGGCAGAATGCTGCACGCGACAATACCCGCGACGACAACTTCCTGTTGCATTACGATGGCGACAATGTAGATGCTTTTGGCCTTATCCCGGGTGGAAGTATGTTTGCTGCAGCGCGCTTTCCGTCCGAAATGGTCTACGCCTTTGCCGGCGCCACCCTGCAATCCGTAGATACTTACGTAAATGATTTGCCTAATGAAGCTACACTGATTATCTGGGGAGCCGGAACCACCACAACGCCTGGTCAGGTGTTGCACGTTCAGCCTTTCGACGCCGCGCCGCTCGAGTGGAATACAATTACTTTGGATACTCCGTTGGCGCTGGAAGGTACCGACATCTGGATCGGAATCAACTACATCCACGATGCAGGCCTGTATGTTGCCGGTCTCGACGGTGGCCCTGCCGATCCCAATGGCGACTGGGTTTCGATGGACGGAGAAACTTGGGAGCATTTGGCCGATGCCGGATTGAATGCCAACATTAACATCCGCGGTCTGGTGCAGCTTACTCCCGGCGAATGGCTTAGCCTTGACCCCGCTGCCGGCACCGTGCCTGCCGAAGATATGCAGGAGGTAGCTGTTAATTTTACCACCACCACCATGATGCAGGGAATTTATGCTGCCAATATCATTATCGAAAGCAACGACGCCGATACACCTTACACCGTTGTTCCGGTTACGCTCGACGTAATGGTGGGTGTGAACGAAAACCCGATGCAGGCCATCCGCGTTTATCCCGTTCCCGCCACTACCAGGCTCAACATCGACCTGGTGGAAGGTATCGCAAGCGTGCGCCTGTTCAACAGCTTTGGCCAGTTGGTTCGTGAAGTAAAAACGATAAACACCCTGAATCAGCAGCTCAGCATCGAAGGTTTAGGCACTGGCGCTTACATGCTTCAGTTTGTTGGCAATGCCGGCCTGACGCACCAGCGAACGGTTATTATCAGCAAATAATTCTTTTTTTAATTTAGGTTTAATAATTAATAGTAAGACCGGCTCCACAGTGGAGCCGGTCTTTTTTCTTTTTTTTTTGTGGGGTTTCTGAAGGAATATCAGGATGATTAGGGATGAGCTTCAGCGTTTTTATTATTTTCGTAAATATTTTTTTAAGATCATCAAACACTGTTGTCCGGCTAAAAACATTAGATTGTTCGCTGCGCTACCAATGACAATGGTTTGCGAGGGATTGGGGGAGGGAGGCTTAGTCGGAGGCGCAGCCGCCGACTAAGCCTCCCAAGAACCCTAACAGCCTGTCATTCTGAACGAAGCGCAGCGGAGTGAAGAATCTATTTAAAGGAAATTAAGTTTACCGGACAACAATGATTTAAGAATAAGAAAGTCATAACACAATGATATTCGTTTAAACTTCACCTAACACATTTTAAAACAACGAATATGAATGCTGAATTAGTCATAAATCTTGACAAAAAAGTGCTCGAACAAGCCGAGAAATATGCTTCATCCCGAAAAAAGAAATTATCAGAAATTATTGAGACCTATCTAATATTTTTGGCTCAGTTGGAAGGGTTAAACGTTGATTCCGAAATCGAGATATCTCCTTTTGTAGAAAGTATGTCCACCGGAATAAGTATTCCTACCCACTTTGATTATAAATCAGAA
>JAAYIU010000046.1 GCA_012523265.1 Bacteroidales bacterium
ATCACGGTTTCGCCGGTTGCACCTATCGGAACAATGATTGACCTTGCTTTAGAGGTTACTTCGGGATATTATGAGCTGACACAGCTTTTTACACCCAAAGTAGGTTTGATAGTTGAAGATTTTGAAACGGGTGATTTCAGTAAATTCCCATGGCAATTTGTCGGAAGCTCCAACTGGACAATCGTTGGCAGCGAAGTTTATGAGGGCGACTATGCAGCCAAATCAGGAGCCATTGGCAACAGCGCTCAAACGGAGATGAAGCTTGTGTATGAGGTTGCCAGCAACGATACGATATCTTTTTACCGCAAAGTATCGAGTGAAAATAATTACGACTGGCTAAGATTTTATATCGACAACACTAAGGTTGGCGAATGGTCGGGCGAAGTAGCCTGGAGCCGCGTTGCCTTTCCGGTGACTGCCGGAGAACATACTTTCCGCTGGCAGTACATCAAGGATATTTATGTATCCAGTGGCAGCGACTGCGCCTGGGTCGACTACATTGAGCTGCCCGCCAACACCGACGCCACCATGAGCGTGTATGCCGGCGTAGATGGCGAGACCTGTGCTCAGCAAGAGTTTACAATTTCTGCCATTGCTTTGAATTATGAAACCGCACTTTGGAGTACTTCCGGCGACGGAACTTTTGCTGATTCTTCACTGCTCGAAACTGCCTACATGCCCGGCGATCAGGATGCCGAAGAGGGCATTGTGACGCTTTGGCTCACGGTGTATGGCAATGATCAATCCCTCACCGATTCGCTGCAACTCACCGTATTTCCTTTGCCCGAAACACCGGGAGCCATCAATGGTCTCGACATGGTGTGTAACTACTGGGTAGAAACCTATTCCATCGATTCACTGGCCGCAACCGACACGTACCAATGGATTTTGTTGCCCGAAGAGGCAGGGACATTAGTCTCCACTAATGGTTACGAAGCAGAAATTACCTGGACTGAAAATTATTACGGCGAGGTAACCCTGGCCGTGCAGGGCTACAACGACTGCGGCTTTGGTGAACTTTCGGAAACGCTTACCATTTTGGTAGACCAATGTATTGGCGTAAGCGAACCCAAAACCAGCGATCCCTTATTGACACCTAATCCTAACAACGGATATTTTACCATCGAAACAGCAGGCGACGCACAAATGACCATCACCGATCTTTCAGGTAAAACATTGTATGAAGGTACTGTGCAGCAAGGCGCCAATGCCATAGATGCACAATGGCTGCAGGAGGGTTTTTATCTGATGACGCTCAAAAGCTCAAATCAAATTTACACCACCAAGCTTGTCATTCGTAAATAATTATCTTTGTGAAACTTTTAGGAAGAGGATCGGCAGGGCAGAGGCACTTCCGATCCTTTTCCATATTTTTTAATCAAACTTTCATTACTATTATTATGAAAAAATTTCTATTCTCGATTGTTCTTGTGTTGGTTTCGCTTGGCGCGATGCAGGCACAGGTACTCGAAAAAACCTACCATTTCGATCAACCACTGATTACAACTGTTGATGGCTACACCACCATCAGTTTCGAAAACACCATGCCTGCCGGTATTGCCGGCGAGCCAATGTTGCCCTACCATTCGGTGTCGCTGCTGCTGCCGCCGGGAACGGCTGCCAAAGATATTGTGTTGCTCACGGGCGAAAAGGTTACCTTTGATGACACTTTCACGATCTATCCCATGCAGCATTCCCGTCCGTTGTCGGAAGGCGCCTCCGGGACATTTGTTATCAACAGCCAGGTGTACCAATCCGATGCTGCTTATCCCGCCACGCTGCACGGCCACATTACCACCCAATACATGAATGGCTATGCGGTGGCGATGTGCTCTTTTACGCCGGTAGAGTACATTCCGGAAACGGGACAAATTTCTTACTACAAAAATATTACAGTTCAAATCGGTGCTACTGCCAGCGAGCAATCGGTGGCAGCGATGCAAAATCTCCGGACATCTTCACAAATAGAGTCGCGGCTGAAAGCACTGGTTCAAAATCAGGAAGCCATTGCCACATATCCGGCTACCGATAGCCGCAGCGACGATTACCAAATGCTCATTATCACCTCGTCGCAGTTTGCCCCGGGTTTCGGAGAGTTGGCAGAATTTTACAAGCCCCGTGGCATCAAAGCGCAAGTGGCCGTTACCACCGATATTTATGCGCAAATGACCGGCGTGGACAACCAGGAAAAGATCAGAAATTACATCATTCAGGAATACCAGCAACATGGCATCGAACAGGTGACCCTAGGCGGCGACGTGGAGCATGTGCCTTACCGCGGATTTTATTGCAAAGTGCAGTCATCGACGGTTTATGAAGACAGCGATATACCCGCCGACCTCTATTACGCTGCATTGGATGGCACCTGGAACGACAACGGCAACAACAAATGGGGCGAAATTGGCGAAGACGACCTGCTGCCGGAAATCGGCATCGGACGCTTTTCGATTTCCAACCAAACGGAGTTCAACGCTTTGATGAACAAAACCATTCAGTACCAACAAAACCCTGTGTTGGGTGAGCTTGAAAAGCCACTTCTGGTTGGCGAATGGTTGTATGATAATCCGGAAACCTGGGGTTCCGATTATCTCGAATTGCTCATCGGCTACCACGACGACAACGGCTATACCACCAACGGCATTCCGGAAGATCAGGACATCCAGAAACTTTATGAGAGCGATGGCTCCTGGTCGGCTACTACTTTAAAAAATAAAATGAACCAGGGTTCCTCTTTCATTCATCATGTAGGTCATGCCAACAGCAACTACGCGATGAAATTTTACAACAGCGACATCACTAACAACAATTTTGCGCCACTCGACGGAACCACGCACAACTATTCCCTTATTTTCTCACATGGCTGTATTTGTGGCGCCTTCGACGACAGCGATTGTATCGGCGAAAAGATGATCACCATCGAAAACCTGGCCGTGGCCGTGTATATGAATTCGCGCTACGGCTGGTTTAACGAAGGACAAACCGAAGGACCTGCGGCTCACCTCAACCGCGAACTGGTGGATGCTTTTTACGACAAAAAGGAGAGCCGGCTGGGCGTGGCCTACACAATGGCGCGCATCGAAACGGCTCCCTGGGTGACGGCACCCGGCCAGCACGAAGAAGGCGCCTTGCGCTGGAATTTCTACGACTGCAACCTGCTGGGCGACGCAGCCGTAAGTTTTTGGTCTGCTGAACCGATCGAAATTTCTGCCTCTTACCAGGAAGCACTGCCCATTGGTGTTCCCTCCATTAGTATTACCCTTACGGGGAATGGCAACACCGAAGGACTTAATTGCACTTTCATAAAAGATGATCAGGTGTATGGCATTGCGCAAACCAATGCTGCGGGTACCGCCGAAATAGTTTTTGATGAACCCATCACCGAACTGGGCGAAGCCATGATTTATGTAGCCGGATACAACTGCCTGCTGCACGAATATCCTGTGATGGTGATTCCCAACAATGGCGCTTATGTGGTTTATTCCTCTTCAGTAATCAACGATGCCAGCGGCAACAACAACGGCCAGGCCGATTATACCGAATCGATTATGCTCTCGACAGCGCTTCAAAATGTGGGCACTGTGCAAGCTGATAATGTTACAGCCACACTGGCTTCGGCTGATGCCTACGTTACTATTACCGACAATACCGAAGAATACGGCGACATTGCCGGAGGCGCTTCGGTAAATATGGAAAACGCCTTTGCTTTTGATATTGCAGGTAATATTCCCGATCAGCACGCTGTACTTTTCAATCTGGAAGCTGCAGGACAGGAGACCTGGAATTCGGGGTTTTCTATTATTGTAAATGCGCCGGCTTTGGCTATGGCCGGATTTGTCGTAAACGATGCCAGTGGAAATAACAACGGTATGCTCGATCCCGGCGAAACTGCCGATATGATCATTACCGGAATTAACAATGGCCATGCCCAGGCTTTTGATGTTTCGTCGATGCTCTCCACCTCCGATGCTTATTTTACTATCAACACAACATCGGCTCAGAACTTGGGCGATATGAATCCGGGCGAGGGAGCCATGGCAACTTTTTCGGTAACTGTTGATAATGATATACCGGCGGGTCACGTTTCAATACTTAGTTTTGATATGGAAGCCATGCATGGCATTACCGCTTCCGCTGATATTTCAGTTTCCTTTACCGACTATTGCGAGGCTACCTCCAGCTACCAGGACGAATACATTTCCAATGTGAGTTTGGGTGATATTAATAATTCAAGCAGTTGGCAGGGCGGTGTTGCTAATTATACAGATCAAAGCACAGTAATCGAACCCGGTGCCTCCGAACAAATTACCGTTACCAACGGAAACGCCTGGTCGAGCGATAAAGTAACCGTGTGGGTCGACTGGAATTTGAACAAAGAACTTGGCGATCAGGCCAACGAGATTTTTGTGCTCCAAAACGTGGGTGGCAGCGGCCAAACTTTTGTTGGCGACATTCAGGTTCCTGCTGTTCAAATGGCCGGAAGTTACCGCATGCGGGTGCGGATGACCTACAGCTCCGATCCCCAACCTTGTGATAATGCTTCCTATGGCGAAGTTGAAGATTATACCATCATTGTGTCAGGCGGGGTGCTTGCCGTAAATGTAACCTGCAGTCCCGATGAAATTTGCGAGGGCGAAGCATCCCAGATGATGGCCTCTGCCGGTGGGGGTTCAGGATTTTATACCTACCTCTGGACACCTCCCACAGGATTGAATGACCCAACCATTGCCAATCCCATCGCTACACCAACCGAAACTACTGTTTACACAGTTGAAGTAAGCGACGGAACAACAACCATAAGCGAACAAATAACCATTACGGTACACGAAGTTCCTGATACACCCTTTATCAACCTCCAGGGAGAAACACTTTACTCCGACGCTCCCGAAGGCAACCAATGGTACGACAGTCAGGGCGCCATCGCCGGAGCTACCGGCCAGTCGTACACCTGCACCTGGGAAGATGTGTACCACGTGGTGGTGACAAGCCAGCAAGGATGTGTTTCTGATCCCTCCAACAGCATTCATGTGGTGGTGAGCGGCATTGGCGAGCCTGGCGACGCTGACCGGCTCACGATTGCTCCTAACCCTTTCGGCGAAGAGCTGAACATTACCGTAGATTTGCAACAGGGAACCCGATACTCATTGGCCATCACCAATGCACTTGGCCAGGAAGTGATCATGGTTTCACAAAATAGCCGTGCCACCGGAAGCGCTGAAACATTCCACGTCAATGGCAGACAGTTGCAAAGGGGAATTTATTTTGTAAAACTTACCGCCAACGAGGTGGTACGGATGACCAAGATCATAAAATAGAAAGTACAGTATTAATATTAATAACAGCACCTGATGTTTAAAATCACTTGCAACAGGTGCTGTTTTTTGTTAAAGAAAAGTTAATTATTAATTTTAGTGGCTTTGAGCCAAATACCTTAAATACTTTTATCGAAAAATTTACATCAAATAACAAACTCATTATGACTAAGAAATTTATGCTTTTTACACTCCTGTTGCTTGCAGCTACAGGACTCTACGCTCAGAAAAGCTGGGTGGCTTTCACCAGCGATCAACCAGCGCAATCTGTTATTACTATTCAGCAAAGCGACCGCGCCGGGATGACGCTTGAGATTACCGTTCCGGGTATGTACCGCCAGCAGATCGCAGAGGAAGATATGGTATTCGATCAGTTGTCGCTCACAGCCGGCGCCACCACCCAAGAGGTTGGCCTGCCCGAGTTGCCCATGCTTAGCCAGGTAATTGGTATTCCCGGCAACCAGAAAGTCTCTTTTAAAATTATCGAAAAGAGAACCAAAACTGTGGAGGGTTACAATGTGTATCCTTTCCAAACACCTACCACCGATAATCCCGGTGGCCATGATCATCCGTTTGTGATGGATCAGAATTTTTATAATCAAAATCGTACTTTTCCGGCTGTAAACGTGCAAATGGATGCTGCCCAAATATGGCGCGACGTAAAACTTACCAACCTGCACGTAACGCCTTTTAGCTACAATCCATCCACACAAACCCTTGAGGTAATTACGCATCTGGTGGTAGCCGTCGGGTTTGAAGGAAACGACAATGCGATGCAGTTTAACCCGCGGATGGAACTTTCGCCGAAATTTTACAACATGTACCAATCGGCGATTCCTAATTTCGAAACGCTGGGTTATACCATGGGTCTGCGCGAAACGCCCGGTATAAAATATCTGGTGATTACCAACGAAGAAGCGCTGGATGCCATCCAGCCGTTGGTAGATTGGAAAAACCAAATGGGTCATCGCACAGAGGTGCGCACCCTGGAGGCCGGCTTTAACACCCCGCAGGAATTTAAAACCTACATCACCGAACTTTATGAAACCGACGGTTTGGAATATGTGCTGATGGTGGGCGATGCCTATCCCAATGGCGGAACCGGCGGCGGCCCCAACATTGTGCCGATGTACTGGTGGGCGCCAGGCGGCGATCCTTCGTATTCGGATAGCTGGTACACCTGTCTCGACGGCCCCAGCGATCACTTTGCCGATCTGGCCATCGGACGTTTTGTGTATGATGCCAACTCGCTGGATGAGCTGGAAATGCAAATCGGAAAAACCATGACCCACTATCTTACTCCTGATATGTCAGATAACTGGGGCGAAAACACAATTCTGGTTGCCAACAAAGAGCAGTATCCCGAAAAATATACCCAGTGCTGCAACGAAATAGCAGCCTTTAATTATTCGATTCAAACCCCTATTTTCGAAAAAGCCTATGGTGGCGAAGGTTACACCAATTCCCAGGTGGTTGAGTTTGTAAATTCAACAGGCGTAGGTATTTTTAACTACCGTGGCCACGGCAGCGCAACGCAATTGTGGGACTGGACCAACGCTGGCCCCTCCCATTTTACAGCAGCCGATGTATCACAGCTTAATAATGTGAACAAACTTTTTGTATTCTTTGATGTGTGCTGCGACAACATGGATATTGTGGCGCATGCCAACGATTGTCTTTGCGAATCGTTTATGAAACACGAATCTGGTTCCGTAGCGGTTAATGGTGCCATCATCCCATCCTATACCATTCCTAATCACGACTACGACAAGGAAATGTACAAGGCGCTTTTTGAAGAGAATATTACCAACATTGGTTACATAACCAACTATGCCAACCTTACCGTATTGAATGTCCATGGTGAAATTGGCAAATCCAACGTAAGAACCTACCTCTGGTTAGGCGATGCCTCCATCGAGCCTTGGACCAAGCAGCCGACGAATCTTACGGTTTCGCACGATCAGCAACTATTCCTGGGCATGTCAGAGTTTACAGTTACTGTTTCGGGCAACAATGGATCAGCCGAAGGAGCTATGGTTTGTGTTTCCAACGAAGATCAATCGATTTATGCTGTAGCTTACGCTGATGGTTCAGGTATGGCAACGATCGATTTTGGTGCACCCGTTCAGGATCCGGGGACTGTTATGGTTACGGTTACCGGTCATAATTACATGCCTTATCAATCCGAAGTTCCTGTCATCCCTCAGGAGGGCCCTTATGTTGTTAAAGATAGCTTTGTTATTAATGACAATGCAGGTGGTAATGGCAACGGAATGATGGATTACACCGAATCAATTTTGCTTTCATTATCAGTAAAGAATGTTGGTATTGAAGTAGCACAAAACGTTGTGGTTACTATTTCGACGCAGGATGAGTATGTTACAATTACCGATAGCGAAGAAAACTATGGCGATGTTGATCCTGATGGAGTTGTTACTGTTGAAGATGGTTTTGCACTCGAGGTTGCCGAAAATATTCCTGATGGGCATGCTGTAATTTTTGATGTCATGGCCAGCGACGGCACTGATGGCTGGAATTCTACCCTTGTAATTAACGGCCATGCACCCGCACTTGCTTTTAATGGCTATTCGGTGAATGATGCTTCGGGCAACAACAATGGTTTCCTCGATCCGGGTGAAACGGTTGAATTTACCGTGAACATTATCAATGCAGGTTCTGCCGATGCTTATACGGTTGCGGCAGCCCTCACCAGCTCCGATCCTTTACTCACAGTTATTACCACCGAACCACAGGAAATTGGTGACTTAACTCCTGATGCAAACGGCAATGCGATATTTACTGTAACTGCCGCTCCTGAAATTGTTCCTGGATATTTTGGTGAGCTAAATCTTCTATTTACTGCCGATTTTAATATCTCGCAAGAAGATGTGATTCCCATTTCATTTTCTGATTATTGCGATGCATCAACCTCTAACCAGGATGAATATATCTCCAATGTGTCTCTTGGCGAGATAAACAATTCGAGCGGCTGGCAAGGTGGCGTAGCCGATTACAAAGATATCACCACAACCCTCGAGCCTGGCGTGGCCGAAGCTATTGTTGTAACAAACGGAAATGCCTGGTCGAGCGACAAAGTTACTGTTTGGATCGACTGGAATATGGATAAAGAATTGGGTAATAACACCAACGAAACTTTTGTTTTAACATCCAATAATGGTGGACAAACCTTTACTGGCAACATTACGCCTCCCGTTAATCAGCAGGGCGGGCAGTACCGGATGCGTGTAAGGATGACCTATAGCTCAGCCCCCGCACCTTGCGATAACTCATCTTATGGAGAAGTTGAAGACTATACCGTAATCATTGCTGCACCCATGGCCGCGAACTTTAATGCCAATGAAGTAGAATTGTGCGAAGACAATGAGGTTAACTTTACAGATAACTCCAGCGGAAATGTGCTGTCGTGGAGCTGGGAATTTGAAGGCGGTACACCCGCTACCTCTGCCGAGGAAAACCCAACGGTAATGTATGCAGAAGGCGGCATCTTCGATGTAACGCTCACAGTGACCGGAACGCAGGGCAGCCACAGCATAACCAAAACGGATTACATACTTGTGGCGGATAAACCCGACGAAGCCGGCGACGTAATTGGCAGCACCCAAACCTGCCAGGGGTACGAAGAAACTTTCTCGATAGATCTGATCGAATACGCCGACACCTACAACTGGGTGCTCACACCCGCCGAAGCCGGCGAAGTAACGGTTACGGACAATTCAATTTCCATTCTCATGAGCCTGGATTATGAAGGCGATGCTACCCTGAAAGTATGTGGTGGCAACGACTGCGGCGAAGGCGAATGGAGCGATGAGTTCGTTTTCACCATCAACACTTGCGTAGGAATATTTGATGGCCAATCATCAGTGCAGGCCACGATTTATCCCAATCCGGGCGAAGGAGTTTTTACACTTGAGCTTACCGGCAACGACGTGGTGCAACTGCAGGTCATCAGTGCCATTGGCGAAGTAATTTATAAGAAGTCGGATGTGAATGTTGATGGTCATCTTACCACCGACATCAATCTGAATGGTTTTGCCGAAGGTGTTTATTTCCTGAAAATCGACGGCAACACCCTGCATGAGTTCCAAAAAATCGTGATTACACGATAGAAAACGTTATTAATAATTGAATCAAAAAAAGGCTGTCCTGAAGAGGCGGCCTTTTTTTATTAGATTTACCGCCTCATTTTAAAATCAGATATTCTATGAAGTCATTCTACTTTTCCGTTACGTTTGTTGGGCTGATATTGCTTTGTAGTGCTTATTCCGTTTTGGCACAGCCTAAAACATTGCTACTCTCACAGGGCGACAACCAATTTGATATTGCTGCCACCACGCGCGGCAACATAAGTTTCCACCATGAGCTGGCTACGCTGAGCAGCCTGGAAGTTGCCGGCGACAATCAGAGTTTTGTCCAACTGGTAGCGCCGGGCTACAACTATTCGATGCAGGAGGGTGCGCCCATGCTGCCGGTGATAAAACGGCTGATGGAAATCCCGTCCGGCGCCAGCTACGAGATCGTTGTCACGAATGTAGTTACCGAAACCTACCGTCTGCGCGATTTTGATATTGCCGCTCCTTTGTTCCCGGCGCAGCCCTCGGTGAGCAAGAGCGATGAGCGCGCTCATATTCCTTTGGTGGTGGATGCCACGGTTTATCAATCGGATGAATGGTTTGGTTTTGAAACCGTTCAGATAGAGGAGTTGGGTGAGATGCGGGGCACTCATCTGGCGCGGCTCGAAGTGTCGCCATTTCGATACAATCCGCTGCGTGGCGAGCTGCAGGTGATCACTGCTTTCGATGGCGAGATACGCTTTACCGGCGGGCAACCCGAAGCTGCTCAGGCAGAGAAAACCCGCCTCTATTCGCCCTATTATAATTCCATTTTCGATCAGCTTATCAACTATCAGGCACCGGCTCCTGAAGAGGCTTTGCGTGCGTTGCCCGGCGCTGCGCCGGTAACCTATATCATCGTTTCCCATCCGATGTTTCAGACGGCGCTGCAGCCTTTCGTCGCTTGGAAAACCAAGAAGGGTTTTAAAGTTATCGAAGCTTACACCAACAATCCGGCGGTAGGAACTACCACCACTTCTATTAAAAATTATCTAAAAAATTTCTACAACAATCCACCGCAGGACGTACATCCGCAAACTTTTGTGCTCATCGTCGGCGACGTGGCGCAGGTGCCTGCCTTCAGTGGCTCTACAGGATCGCATGTCACCGATCTTTATTATTGCGAATACACCAACGACATCTTTCCGGAATGCTTTTACGGACGCTTCTCGGCCAACACATTGGCACAGTTGCAGCCCCAAATCGACAAAACCCTCGAATACGAACAATATGCTTTTCCCGACCCCACTTTTCTCGACGAGGTAGTGTTGGTTGCCGGCGCCGACGGTTCACATCAACTCACCTGGGGCAACGGCCAGATCAATTATGGCACACAATATTATTTTAATGCAGCGCATGGTCTACTGACGCATACGTACCTGCAGCCCGAACCATAGGGCGGAAACTATTCGGCCAATATCCGTCAGGATGTTAGCAATGGTGTGGCTTACGCCAATTACTCGGCACATTGTAGTCCGTCGGGATGGGCCGATCCTTCTTTCACCATCAATCACATCTCTGCTCTCACCAACGCGCACCAATATGCTTTGATGGTTGGCAACTGCTGCTCTTCGGCCGAATTTCAAAACAATTGTTTTGGTGAAGAAATCGTTCGGGCGCCGCTCAAAGGCGCTATCGGCTACATCGGCGGCTCCAACAGTACCTACTGGAACGAGGATTTTTGGTGGGGCGTCGGCTACGAAAATATCTCCTCCAATCCCACCTATAATTCTGCGCATCTTGGCGCCTACGATCGCACCTTCCACGACCGCACAGGCATCACCACCAACGACTGGTACGTTACCCAGGGACAAATGCCTTCGGCGGGCAACCTGGCGGTGACACAATCCGGAGCGTCATTAAAGAACTATTACTGGGAAATTTATCATTTGATGGGCGATCCGTCGCTGATGGTTTATTTTTCGCAAGCGCCTGCCATCAGCGTAAGCTATCCGCCGCTGCTGCCGCTGTCAGCGCCAATGATGGAAGTAAACACTGCTCCTTACGCCTATGTGGCTGTAACTAAAAATGGCGATTTGGTTGGCGCTGCCCTGGCCAACAGCAGCGGGCTGGCGCAGGTAAGTCTGCTGCCGCTAACGCAGCCCGGCACAGCCGACGTGGTAGTTACCGGCCAAAACCTCAGGCCGTGGCAGGGAACCGTAATGTTTGCCACCCCCAACGGTCCGTTTATCTCTGTGGAAAGCTATGTCGTGAACGATGCCGGCGCTAATGGCAACGGTCTGGCCGAATATGGCGAAACCGTTAGTCTTGATGTTTCCTTAAAAAATCTGGGCAATGCCGCCGGCAACAACATCAATCTTATGCTTACTTCCGGCAGCCCGTTCGTTACGATAACACAGGCGCAAGCATTATTGCCTTCCATCAATGCCGGTCAAACCATTGCGCTAAGCGATATTTTTGAATTTTCGATAGCCACCAATGTGCCTGATGAGGAAGGTTTGATATTTACACTTACCGCTTCCGACGGCGGCAATGTCTGGGAAAACCAGCTCAACATCACTGCGCACGCTCCATTGCTGGCTTACAGCAATTTCACCATTATTGATGCTGCCGGTAATAACAACGGAAAACTTGATCCCGGCGAAACGGTGAGTTTCACTGTTACAGCCGTCAACAATGGCTCGGCGGCAGCTACCGGCGTTATGGGACAGCTCACCACCTCAAGCACCCATATCACCATTATTACCACCCAGCCCCAACCAATGGGAAATATGACGCCCGATGCAACTGCTACCGCTGACTATATGCTTACCTGCAGTCCCTCAACTCCGGCGGGTCAAAGCATAAGTTTTAGTTTTAATATTACCGCCGCGCATGGCATTACGGCAACGGGAACTTTTTCGGCTATTGCCGGACAAATTCCTGTGCTCATCGTTGATCTTGATAAAAATCATAATTCTGCCAATCAGATAGCTCCTGCTATTAATGCCAATGGAATTGCTACACAAATCACCACCAGCTTTCCCACAAATCTGAATCTCTACGCCTCGGTTTTTGTATGTCTGGGGGTGTATAGTAATAATTACAAACTAACGGCAGCAAACGGGCAGGCCTTGGCAGCTTACCTCAACTCCGGTGGCAAACTGTACATGGAAGGCGGCGACACCTGGTATTACGACACACAAACACAGGTGCACAGCATGTTTGGCATTCAAGGGCTGGCCGACGGTAGTGGCGATTTGGGAACCATAACAGGAGCAAGCGGAACCATGACGCAGGGAATGAGCTTCGGCTACAGCGGCGATAACAGTTGGATCGACAGGCTGGCAGCCGTTAATACGGGTGTGGCAATTTTGAAAAATCAATCGCCGCAATACACTTGTGCTGTAGCCAATGATGCAACGGTGTACCGTACCATTGGCATGTCGTTGGAGTTTGGCGGCCTCACGGGCAACCGCACTGCGCTGATGGAAAAATATCTGTTGTTCTTCGGGTTGTTGCAACCACTCACGGCTGATTTTGCAGCGGATGCAACCACAGTGAACGAGAACGCAACTGTGCAATTTTTCGATCAAAGCATTGGCAGCCCCGAAACCTACGCGTGGACGTTTCCGGGAGGTGTGCCGGCTACGAGTGCCGTGGAAAATCCTCTGGTAACTTATCCTGATGCCGGCGTTTATTCGGTAACGCTTACGGTGACTTCAGGAGGAAATTCGGCCACAGCCACCAAAAACAACTACATCACCGTGTTGCCGGGCGGACTTATACAAACCATACCGATACACAGCGGCTGGAATGGGATTTCGTCGGCTTTGATTCCTGACAATGGCAACTTAGAGCTGATTTTTGGTGCGCATCTTGACGAACTGATCATCCTGCAGGACATGCAGGGGGTGTTTTTCCCGGGTATGCAGATCAACACAATCGGTGCATGGAATTACCAAACAGGTTATAAAATTAAAGCTACGGCAGATTTTGAGATTGAGATTGCCGGTGTGTTGCCGGTAGATCGCCATCTCACCTTGCCGGCAGGCTGGAGCCTATTGCCTGTGCTGGCGACAGAGGCTTTGGAGCCACAGGATTTGCTTGCTGATGAGCCGGAGAAACTCGTAATCATCAAGGCGGTGGCGGGAAACGGCGTCTACTGGCCGGCCTATGACATTAATACTTTGGGCTTGCTGGAGCCGGGCGTCGGGTATCTTATTTTTGTAACGGAGGAGGTGGTGATAGCTTTTGATTAAATTAATAAGTGATTTATGACTCCTACCCTGAAGGGCAGGATTAGTGAAGTTTCGGAATAAACAGAAATTTCAATTCAAGAGATAATCAACCATACGCTAAATAAACCTCCGCATCAGTATACCATCATAATAGTCGGTGCCGATTTTGGTGTCGCGCGCCAGGCGGATTAGTGTCTCAAAGTGGAATGATTGGTAGAGGTGGATGGCTGCCACATGATCGGCGCGCACCATCAGATAAAGTATCTCGATGGCTTTGGTTTCTTTCAGGCGTTCCAGAGCAGCTTGCAACAGTTGCCTGCCGATGCCTTGTTTTCGGTAGCCTTCCACGATTCCCATGGTGAGCCGCGCGGTGTGCCGCAGCCGGATGGCAGTATTCACCTCGATGGTGAGATAGCCCACCGGACGACTGTCGCTCATGGCTATCAGCATCAACGCGCCGTAGATACTGAGCAACTCCTGATGATATTTGGCGAAAGCCTCTACACCGATAAACTTCCGGTCGAAGTCGTCGCTCATAAAATCGGTGGTGAGATGCACATGACGCACAATGGCATAAAGCTCTTTTGCATCAAATTCGTGGTAGCCTTTTATCGTCACTTGATGTTTCATAATAATTCTTTAATGGCCAGGATTCTTTTTGATAATATGCAAGAGTCCGGTCTAATAACTCCCAAAAT
>JAAYIU010000197.1 GCA_012523265.1 Bacteroidales bacterium
GCTCCATTACGCTAAGGTATTCGTTCAGGAAATCGAAAGTACCTTTGGGCGTCATCTCCTCTGAAAGCGAGGTAAAGTCGCGGATATCGGTAAAAAGCACCGACATCTCCTTCTGCACCTGATCGCCAAGTTGCACATCGGTGATGCTTTCTTTTCCAAGAAAATCCAAAAACTGCCGGGGGACAAAACGATAATAGGCTTTGTTTACCTTTTCGATGTTGGCGATGTAGCTTTCTATCTCACCCGACATGTCGTTGAAGCGCTCGGCCAGCTCACCAATTTCGTCGTTGGTACGCACCACGGTGTAGTTAGGCGATTTGCCCTGCCCGGTGCGCTGCATGTTGTATATCAATTCCCTTACGGGATACACTATTCCCAGCGTTGTCCATTTCACAAACATCAGGATGTAAATCAGCGACACAAAAATGCCCACGCCGATACCGAAAAACATCACCAGTCCGTCGATGACATTTACAAAGAAAAGACTTCCAAACCCCTCCATGGGGTCGGGATGATCCACAATATCTTTAAGCAGCGGGCTGTAGCGGCCAAGCAAAATTTGCAACTGACCGTCGGTAAGGCTGGTAAGGCCCAGTTGGTCGATGCGCGAAAGGCTCATGATGAGATACACCATCACAATAGAGAGCGGAAGCAACGTTGTCATGGCGCTCGACACCCAGAAACGGTACCGGATTTTGCCGGTGTTTTTTTTAAAAATACGGCGCCGAAGCTCTTCCGGCGAGAACAACACCTCGAGGTATTTGATGTGCACCCTGTGCTTCTGCCAGAAATAGACAAACAAGATCGCAAGCAACGAAGAGAAAAATGAGATGATAAAAAAACGGCTAAACATCGACGTAGCTTCAGTAGATTGGATTGCAAGCACCAACATGTAAATTAATGAGCCACCCAAAGCAGCCCCCAGGATGCCGGCATTAATCCAGTGCGAAAGAAGCAGATATTTTTTACAAAACCGGAATAGCCGTTCCGGGATTACCCGCCCTTTTCGTTTGCGGCGGAAATAGCGCTTGAACGGATAGTTGAAAATAAATCCCGCCAGAAAAGCTATCGGTAAGGCGATGGTCATCAAAAAATCGAAAGAGCGCGAAATCATCTCATTTTGCGCGTCTATTACAATTCGCTCCTCCTGACCGGCAGCACTGATGGAATCGGCCGCTAAGGCAGGTGAGCCCAATAGCGGCGGCGGTTTAACAGTAATATTCGTATCAGGGAGGGCCGGCAACTCTTTGGGAGGAATCTGAATGCCGCTGCCTTCGTAATTAAATTTACCACTCTTCTCGATAATCTGAGGAAGATTCTGCAACAGCAGCAAGCCGGCAAAAGGCATTACCAGCAGCAGATACATCATTACAGATACAAGGTAAATGCGTAAGCCATAAAATGCCGGGATTTTTGTTTTGCTTCCCATAACTTATGTTCTGATTTTAATGATACGTCAGGCTTTCTTCCTGCGATCGAGCAAGCAATTTTTTATTTTAAAAAAAACAGAAAACAAAAATACAAATAAAACCTTAGCAACAAGATGAGGGCTTGTGGAAGCGGCGATTTGGAACCTTCGCAAGGGTATTGATAAAACCTATCTTTGCTGCCGGTTTATAATTTCCCGAAAACATATCTGATGACCCAAAAGATTGAAAACCCCTGCCTGTCGATATGCCGGTACGATGACGAAACGGTATGCATCGGCTGCCGGCGAACCAAACAAGAAGCTACCACCTGGTGGCGAATGACGGAAGAAGAAAAGCAGCAGGTGATGGAAAATATTAAAACGCGCCAGAAACAGGCCGGCAGCAATTACGACCATTATGTGTGAGAAAAGGTTGTCGGGAAGAAAAAGTTGTCGAGTTTGTCGATCTCCGGAAAAGTGATTGTTCAATTGGAAAACTCGCTCTGCTTAGCTAAGCAACTGCTCAATAACTCGTGGGAAATGCTGGTATTCCAGTTCATGGATGCGCTGTGCCAGTGTGTCGATAGTATCGCCGGGAAGCACCGGGCAGCGCGCCTGAAAAATGATGTCGCCCCGGTCGTACTGCTCATTCACCCGATGAATCGTAATGCCGCTCTCCGTTTCACCGGCCTCGATCACTGCCTGATGCACGCGGCTGCCATACATATTTTTACCGCCATAGTCAGGGAGCAAAGCCGGATGGATGTTGATGACTTTCTGCGGGAAAGCGTTGAGCAAGGCAGGAGGCACAAGCCATAAAAATCCGGCCAGCACTACGAGCGAAATTTCACGTCGCTCGAG
Source organism: Bacteroidales bacterium (assembly GCA_012523265.1). GTDB lineage: Bacteria > Bacteroidota > Bacteroidia > Bacteroidales > 4484-276 > SABY01. Next base: position 2,270 of record JAAYIU010000197.1, read on the forward strand.
CAAGGCAGCTACTCCGCCGGGATCGGCCAGCTCCTGTCGGGTAAAAATGCTTGTCGGAATCTGCATTGCTTCGGCGCGTTTTAGCACGTAAGCATCCGCACGATTACTCAAAATCATATCCACGCCAATGGAGGGATGCGTAGCAAAATAGCGGGCGATGCGCTCGGCATTGGTGCCGCTGCCGGAAGCAAGGATGGCGATTTTTTTCATAAAAACTTTTAATGGTTAAAGCCATGAAACAGAATTCAAAGAAACGCTTTTCCCGGCGTTTTACTGCAAAATGCACCTCCGCAAGAGAGGCTATGTAAGGTTGACCGCTTTTGTAAGAACTTGTTAATCATACTTTTAAAAATCTTAAAATTCTTTATTTTAAAAAAAATCATTTGGTAAGTAATTAGAAAAGTATTTCCTTTGCGCCCTGTTTAACTTAAATTTTTAAATTATGTCAGATATTGCATCAAGAGTAAAATCGATTATCGTTGATAAATTAGGCGTTGACGAAAACGAAGTAACACCAGAAGCCAGCTTCACCAACGATTTAGGCGCTGATTCACTCGACACCGTTGAGCTGATCATGGAATTTGAAAAAGAATTCAACATTGCCATTCCGGACGACCAGGCCGAAAAGATCATCACTGTGGGCGACGCCATCTCATACATCGAAGACAACACAAAATAATCTTCTCTGCTATTATGAACTTAAAACGAGTAGTTATAACAGGATTGGGCGCCATTACCCCGTTGGGCAGTACTGTAGATGTTTTCTGGAACAGTTTGCTTAGTGGAGTTAGCGGTGCTGCTGATATTACCCGTTTTGATGCTTCAAAATTTAAAACGCAATTTGCTTGTGAGATCAAGGACTACGAGGCTACGAATTACTTCGAACGCAAGGAAGCCCGCAAGCTCGATCCGTATGCACAATACGCCATAATAGCTGCCGACGAGGCAGTAAAAGATGCAGGCTTCGACCCGGAGACTGTCGATGGGAACCGCGTAGGTGTAATTATGGGAACAGGCATTGGTGGTTTTACCACCTTTTTGTATGATGCAGCAGAATTTGGGCGCAACGAGGACAACCCCCGTTTCAATCCTTTTTTCATTCCTAAAATTATTGGCGACATAGCAGCCGGGCATATCTCGATGAAATACGGTTTCAGAGGCCCCAACTACGCCACTACTTCCGCCTGTGCTTCTGCCGGGCACGCCCTTATTGATGCATTTCATTACATCAGACTGGGCAAGAGCGACATCATTCTCGCGGGTGGCTCCGAAGCAGGCATCAACCCTGCCGGTATCGGCGGATTCAATGCCATGCATGCCATCTCAACCCGCAACGACGACCCCAAAACAGCCTCACGTCCTTTTGATAAAGACCGCGATGGCTTTGTGCTGGGCGAAGGCGCTGCTACTCTTGTTCTTGAAGAATATGAACATGCCGTGAAGCGGGGCGCAAAAATCTACGCCGAACTGGTGGGTATAGGCAGTACTGCCGACGCTCATCACATCACGGCGCCCCATCCCGACGGGCTAGGCGCTATGCTGGCCATGAAATTTGCCCTCGAAGAGGCAGGAATGCAACTTCAGGATGTAGATCACATCAATACCCATGGCACTTCTACTCCGGTAGGCGACATCGCCGAGCCGAAAGCCATCGTAAGCCTTTTTGGCGAGCATGCTTATAACATCAGCCTCAACAGCACCAAATCGATGCACGGCCACATGCTGGGCGCCGCTGCGGCTGTCGAAATGGTGGCTACTGTACTCACTATCCAAAACGACATTATTCCGCCAACCATCAACCACTTTACCGATGATCCCGACATCGACAACCGCCTGAACTTTACCTACCACAAGGCGCAGAAGAGAGTGGTAAACCTGGCTCTTTCTAACTCCTTTGGCTTTGGTGGTCACAACACCTCCCTGGCGGTAAAAAAATTTAAAGCATAATCCTGTTTTGGCTTTCAAGCTGCATAACCGAATTAAAGGTTACTTTTCTGCTGACCGACACTTTATTTTTTCCATACGAAACATTTTCGGGTTCTGCCCCGGAAATGTTTCGTTGTATAAATTGGCTTTTTTGCACCGCAGCGTAGCCATACACACCAATGGTCACAAGGTAAGCAACGAACGCCTCGAGTATTTGGGCGATGCCGTGCTCAGCTCGGTGGTGGCCGATTATCTCTTCAAAAAATTCCCCTACAAAGACGAAGGCTTCCTTACGGAGATGCGCAGCAAAATAGTTAGCCGCGAACAACTCAACAAGCTCGCGCGCAAGTTGGGACTCGACGAATTTATCCAGTCAAATCAGGATTCGCACAACATATTCCGCTCGATGAATGGCGATGCCTTCGAAGCCTTTATCGGCGCCATGTATCTCGACCGGGGCTATAATTTTACCCGCCGCATCATCGTGAGCCGCATCATCAAAGTACATTTCGATGTGGAGGAGCTGGTAAATACCGAAGTGAGCTTTAAAAGCAAACTCATCGAATGGTCGCAAAAAGAACATCGCGACCTGTCGTTTGATGTGGTGAGTGAAGTAGGCACAGGCAACTCCAAACAATATATTGTAGAAATAAAAGCAGATGGGATAGTGTGTGCCACCGGCCAGGATTTCTCGATAAAAGGTGCCGAAAAAATTGCTGCCGAAAAAGCCTACCACCACCTTCAGCCAGAGTAAAGACGAGGGGCAGAGCGAAAGTTTCATGAAAGATTACTGTTTGCGCCTTCCCCCTGAAAGCTGCCCACTTCCGGATGCCTGCGACTTACTCCCGGTTTTTTCTCCTCACTCATCGCTCATCACTCATCGCTCATCGCTCATCTCTCATCGCTCACCTCTTGTTTCGAGCCGATTGTTATCAAAATTGTTTATTAAAAACACTTTTCTTAAAAAACCTCTGACCTAATTTGGGCGGTTAAAGGAGGGTAAGAAACGTTAAATATGGTTAAGCCGCCATTTAGTGGAGTTTTGAAAAGGTAATTTTGTAGGCGTCAGGTGCTAAATCCACCCTTTATGAACAAAGCTGCCACAAATAAAGTATAAATGCTGCCCGATAACTTCGCCAGATGAACCGAAATTTGCTAACCTTGGTCATTGCCACCGTTTCCTTTGTGCTGCTCAGCCTCACGGCGGTGCAGTTTTACTGGGTGCGCAATGCCATCGGCATCGAGCGGATCAATTTCGAGAATAGGGTAAACTCGGCAGCCAAAGAGGTGATTTACAAACTTGAGAAAATAAAAACTTACAACACCCTCAGCCACAGCAATCAAACGCGAGATCATTTTATCGATTATCTCTCCGGCATCGACTCCATCAGCCTGGCATTAATCGCCGATGTTGATTCTTTGGAAACCAGTGCCGACCTGCTGCGATTGTTGCAAAAGTCGAACATGGCGCAGGAAATTATTGCGGAAATGATTGACGGGGACCAGCCATTTCAAATCGAAAACCATCTGAATATGGAGGTTCTCGATTCGTTGTTAACGCACGAATTGCAAATGCACGACATCACCAACAGCTACTCCTATGGCGTTTATTCTTCGGAAAAAGGCCGGTTGATCTACAAAAGCTCCGACCAATACAATGAAGAGCTACTTAAGCAAGGCTTCGTTTTCACACTATATCCTTACGAATTTTTGCCCAAGCCCGATTACCTGATGATTTATTTCCCTTACGAAATGCGGCTAATCCTCAAACAAATGGCCGGAATTATCCTCATTTCGTTGCTATTGATCTTCATCATTATCATGCTTTTTATTTATGTTCTCAAAATCATTGTGTGGCAAAGACGCCTTTCGGAGATGAAAAACGATTTTATTAATAATATGACGCATGAAATCAAGACGCCTATCGCCACCATTTCGCTGGCCAGCGAGGCCATTCGCGACGAAGCCATACGACGCAACGAACAGCTTACAGATAGCTACCTGAAGGTGATCGATGACGAAAATAACCGCCTGGCAGGAATTGCCGAGAAAATATTGCAGGCAGCCATCATCGAAAACGAAAATTTCCGTTTCAACCGCGAAAAACTGAACCTGCACGACATGATCAACGTGGTGGTTAACAATATGACCATACAGGTAGAGGTGAAGGATGGATCGCTGGTTTTTAATCCAGGTGCCGAGAAGCCCTTGGTGTCAGGCGACAGAATGCACCTTACCAACGCCATCACCAATCTTGTGGATAATGCCAACAAGTATTCTCCCCGGCGCCCGCGCATCCGCATCACCACCGCCAATTATAACGACGGTGTTAAAATTTGTGTAATGGACAATGGCATGGGCATCAGCAACGAAAATCAGAAGAAAATTTTTGATAAACTTTATCGTGTACCTACCGGCAATGTGCACGACGTAAAAGGTTTCGGGCTGGGGCTTAGCTACGTAAAGACAATAGTTGAGCTGCATGGCGGACGGGTAACTGTAGAGAGTGAATTGAAAAAAGGTTCTAAATTTTGCATCTACATCCCATTTAGCAACAAAAGGAAGCATGCCTGAGTGGCTGCCTAAGTTTAATTTAGAGAGAAAATTTATAAAAAATAGCAATCATCAAAAAAAAAGTTAATTTTACAAATTCAAATAATCCAGTAAACATCAAAATTCCATGACTATGGGAGCTGAAAAAATTAGAGTTTTATTAGCCGAAGATGATAAAAATCTTGGAAACGTATTGAAATCGTACCTCGACATCAAAGGCTACGACACAACGCTATGTGTGAATGGGCAGGAAGCCCTGAATGCTTTTATGCATTCCAACTTCGACTTCTGCATTGTCGACGTAATGATGCCGGTAAAGGATGGTTTTACGCTGGTGAAAGAAATCCGACAAAAAAACAAACGTATCCCGGTGCTCTTTCTCACCGCCAAGTCGATGCAGGAGGATAAGCTGAAAGGCTTTTCGCTGGGAGCCGACGACTATCTTACCAAACCCTTTAGCATGGAGGAGTTGCTGGTGCGCATGCAAGCCATCATCCGGCGCGCCAACGCACGACAGGGTGAAACCGGCAATAACATCTTCAGAATCGGGCAATACACGTTTGATTACAACCGTCAGCTTCTTAAAATCGATGGCAAAGAACAAAAGCTCACTTCAAAGGAATCGGCACTTTTGCGTCTGTTGGCCATGAACCTCAACGACGTGCTCGACCGCAGCCACGCCCTGAAGGAGATCTGGAACGACGACAGCTATTTCAACGCGCGCAGCATGGATGTGTACATCACCAAACTCCGCAAATTCCTCAAAGGAGACGAAACCGTAGAGCTGATCAACGTACACGGCATTGGATTTAAGCTGGTTACCAACGACTAAAACCTCCACCTTAGGCTGGAAATAATAAGCCGCTGTGCCGATAAATTATTAATCGCCTACAGATGTCGCCATGGCGGTAGGTATGTGGAAACTAAATACCGAGCCGACGCCGGGGGTTGATTCAGCCCGGATGGTGCCACCCAGCAATTCTACATGGGCGCGACAGAGCGCCAGGCCAAGGCCGGAGCCACAGCACTCGGTGATTTCACTGATGCTTTGTTGCAGCGGCCGCTCAAAAAGCACAGGCATTTTCTCACTGCTTATACCTCGCCCGGTGTCGGCTATACTGAAGTTATGGCTGGTGCCATTTTGCTTCATGCAACTGATGTGAATGCTTCCGTGGGTTGTAAACTTCATCGCGTTGTCGAGCAATTGATCGAGAATAATGCTCAGCTTTTGCCGGTCGGTATGAATATTTACCACCTCTTCTTCGGGTAGGGAAGCGTGTATGGCTATATCTCCATTTTTAATGCGCTGATCCTTCTGGTATTTTGCAACCAGTTGTTTTATCAATATGGTTACATCAAAGGTCTGGAAATCTACAGGTGCAAGCCCGGCCTCTATTTTGGAAAGGTCGATGATTTGGTCGATGAGCGTGAGCAGGTGCTCGCCATTATCGTTGATGATCTGCACGTATCTATTCAGCTCCTCCTGATTTTGGGCTGATTGGAGCAGTTGTGCAAAACCCAGGATGCTGTTCATGGGCGTGCGTATCTCGTGGCTCATGTTGGCCAGAAACGCCGACTTGAGCTTATCGGATTGCTCGGCCAGCTCTTTGGCCACTTTCAACTCCATCTCTCTGTTTTTCTGTTCGGTGATGTCCTGGATAAGGCCTGTAAGTTTTATCACTTTACCGCTTTTGTCGGTTTCAGGCCATATTTTGATAAGCAAGGTGGCTGTTTCGTCGTTTTCGTTTTTAAATATTTTTAAATCCACATCCAGTGGCCGGTTGGTGGCGATGGCCTCTTCGCGTTTAGCGCAAAGCAAATCATAATCGCCGGGGTGCATTTTTTCGGCAAATCTTTCTTCATCCGGCAAAGCCTCCTGCGTATCGAAGCCAAAAACGGTATAAATCTCCGGCGACACGGTAAAGGATTTTTTGGCAACATCCCATTCCAGGCTACCAATCTTAGCGATGTGTTGCGCCTGGCGCAGTTGGGCAGTTGTTTTCTGCAGCATCATCTCCCGCATACGCAGTTCATCCTGCATTTTTTTGCGTTGTATCCACAGGCTCAACTGTGGGGTAATGTATTCGAGCAACAGGATGTGTTCGCGCTTAAAGGCATCGCTGCGCGTGTAACTTTGTAAGCCGATAAGGCCAATGGTCTGGTTGCCGGTTTTTAGCGGCACTCCCAGCCATACCTTTGCCTTGCCGCCTGTGCGCTCTATCGCTCCCTGATCGTGGAGCCGCTGTATGTCTTCCTCGTAAAGCAGCATGCTGGTGCCCTGCGTGATAACATAACGTGAGATGCTGCGCCTGGAAGGAAAATAATTGAACTCCTCGACGTTATCTTTCATATAGGGAAGATACAAATCGCCGCTTTTGGGATCGATGAGCGCAACAAAAAAGTTGGTGGTATCGAGTATTTTACCAAGCTCTTCCCGCATCTTATCTATAAAAGCCACCAGGTGTTCAGAAAATAATGCTGCCTGCGCAATCGAATAAAGCGACTCAATAATGATTCTGTTTTTGGCTGCATCAGTTCTGTCCCAGTTTACACCAATAACGCGGGCTTTGTTGGGATGGTCATCATACACAATAGTGGCATAAGCGCGGATGTGTTTGGTCTTTCCGCCTGGCGTTTGGATGCGAAAACCACAATTTAAATTCTCTTTTTTCCGGAAGCTATCATCAAAAGCTTTTTGGGTCTGCAGTTTGTCATCGGGATGTATCAGGGTGAGCCAAGCTTCTAAGCTAACACGCAATGCTTCCGGATTTTGTTCGTACAGATCAAACATGCCCTGATCCCATATTAATTGTCGGTTTTCAATTTTCATTTCCCAGACACCAATATTTGCCGACTTTTGAGCTATGTGAAGCCGTTCGATTGAGTGCTGCAAATTTTTTTCGGCCAGCGTTTTGGCAGCAAGCTCGTGTTGAAGCGCTTTGGTTTTGCGCCGCACCTCACGTCCCAGCATCAGCGACCACATCCCTGTTATCGAAAGCACCACCACCAGCCATAACGCAGCAGTCTTCCACCAACCCGGTAAAAAACCCGGCAGGCTTTCTTGTATTTCGGCACCTAACCATTTGTTGTAAATCTGATCGTAACGCCCTGTTTTATGCAGTATATGCAAGCCCTCGTCGATACGGGTGATGAGATCGGAATTGTTTTTTTGAACAGCCATACAATATGGCAGCGCAGCCATCGGAACTGTATAGGCAGTATAGTCCTCGATCTGACTACTGGTGAGATAATAATACATTTGAATCCGCGACACCAGCATGGCATCGCCTACGCCACTGTTGAAAAGTTTAAAAAGACCTCCGGGTGATTCAACAAGAACCAACTGGTCGCTAAGCGCATTTATTATCGCATACTGATGCATCACATCCTGCTCCTGCACCAGCACGCTGTGCCCGGCCATTTGATCGAAGTTGGTGATACTGCTTCCCGAGCGAACAATCATCACGTGAGAGATAAAACTATGCGGGTCGCTAAAAGCAAAATGCTCTGCACGCTCGGTGGTTTGAATCATGCCTATCGCTCCGTCAATAGTGCCTGCTGCGAGTGCCTCGTACACCTCATGCCACGCTACCAGCCTTACGTTGATAATTAAACCGGTTACTTCGGCAATTGCTCGCGAAAGATCAACATTAAAACCCACAGCCTCTCCGTGTTCGTTCCGAAATTCAAAGGGTGGGTAGTCGTCGTCGCCCATAAAATAAAGTGTGTCGGATTGGCTGGCATTTACGCATCCGGCTGACAAGCAAAAAGCAAGTAACAAGAGATATTGCAAACGGAAGCATAACAAGCTCATGCGAACAACATTTGAGCGGGCTAAGGTACACTTTTTAATGTCTTTGGTACATAAATGAAAATATTATTCTCTCAAAACAAAAAACCATCAAACCACAAAGCAGGCACTTAGACACAGAGGGAAATTCATTTTTCACTACAGAGAAACAAAGGCACAGAGAATAATTGGAGCAGGATGGTCTTTAATAATTTCTTTGTGCCTTCGTGGTTTTTCTTTGTATTCACCACCGTGTCAAAATTGTATTATTTACTACACCCTTCCCCAGGTTCTCCGCGCCCTGCGCCGTGCGCCCCGCATTTCTTTTCACCACAAAGCACGCAAAGAAGGCACAACGGACACAAAGAAAAAACTCCATTATCTTTGCAGCTAAAATTGGAAAACCAAAAAATTGAATTTTAAATCGTCCACTCTTAAGTATTAATTTGAAAATTATTAAAAGCATGAAAAATAAAGGACTTTGGATTACGCTGGGAATCATTGTAGTAATTGTGCTGGTGCTTTACGGAAGCTTTAAAGGCACCTACAACCAAATGGTAACGCTCGATGAGCAGGTGCAAGCTGCGTGGTCGCAGGTGGTAACGGACTATCAGCGACGCATGGACCTGATCCCTAACCTGGTGAGTACCGTAAAAGGCTACGCCGATTTTGAACAGGAAACCCTCACCCAGGTAATTCAGGCGCGCGCCAATGCCACCAACGTGAATCTTAATGTTGATAATCTGGATGCCGCCACCATCGGTAAGCTGCAACAAACCCAGCAAGCGCTCTCCTCGGCGCTAAGCCGCCTGCTCGTTACCGTGGAGCGCTACCCCGACCTGAAAGCCAACACCAACTTCCTCGAACTGCAGGCACAGCTCGAAGGCACCGAAAACCGCATCGCCAACGCGCGCCGAAAGTTCAACGAATCGACGCAGACTTTCAACAGCTACATCCGGAAGTTTCCGCAGAACATCTTTGCCAACATGTTTGGCTTCGACAAGAAACCCTACTTTGAGGCCGACGCCGGAGCCGAGCAAGCACCCAAAGTGGCGTTTTAATATTTCTTTTTTAATAATAAAAAAACAGCATCATGCCCGATCGCAAAAAATCTGAGCACGGCAAACCCATCAGTCCTGCCGACGAAGCAGCCATCAAATCAGCCATTGCCGATGCCGAGCGCGCCTCCTCAGGCGAAATACGCGTACACATAGAGCGCGTTTGTCCCGGCGACGTGATGGACCGCGCTGCCTTTATCTTCGAAAAACTCGACATGCATAAAACTGCTTTGCGCAATGGCGTGCTCTTTTATGTGGCCATCAAAAACCGGCAGTTTGCCGTTATCGGCGACAGCGGCATCAATGCGGTGGTGGAAAAAAGCTACTGGGAAAACCTTTCTGCTGAAATTATCGAGCGTTTTCACAGCGAAGGTCTTGCCGCCGGGCTTACCTATGGAATTGCCAAAACAGGCCTATATCTTAAAAAACATTTTCCTTTTCAGAAAGATGACATCAATGAGCTTTCGGATGAAATATCTTTTGGATAATGTACGGCGTCCATTCGTAATTATTCTGTTTACTGCCTGCCTGCTATCTCCGGTGGTGCATTTGCAGGCGCAAAAGCACCCCATTTCGCCATCACAGGTTGCTGTCCCCTTTTATTTTGGCAAATCATCACCCCTGAAAGACCTGCCGGCACTTCAACCAACTTTGTTGCCCGGGGATCAAAACGGGGGCGAAATCGAAAACACCAATATTCGTAAAGATAATTTTGCAGCCTGGCCAAAAATCATCGACCCGGTTTCACAAACAATTTATCCGGGGACTACACCTGCTCAACCGCGCGAAAATTTTGAAGGCCTCAACAATCTGCAAAATAAAATACCACCCGATACCGAAGGCGACGTGGGTAAAAATCATTACATCCAAATGGTAAATATGTCGTTTGCGGTATACGATAAAACTGGTAAAACACTTTACGGGCCGGCAACAAACCTCTCGCTCTGGCAGGAAGCTCCCGAAATTTGGGCATCCTATAGCAATGGCGATCCCATTGTTTTATACGACGAATGTGCCGACAGATGGCTGATGAGCGAACTGTCGTTTCCAAACCATCCGCATGGGCCCTACTATTTCAAACTTGCCGTGTCCGAAACCAACGACCCGTTAGGCGCGTGGTATTTGTATGGCTATGAATACAAGTATTTTTGCGACTACCCGAAATTATCGGTTTGGAACAACGGCTATTATCTAACCACCAATAACAATGTGTGGATTAATTCGCAATGGGATTTTCATGCTGTGGGGGTTTCGGTTTTCGAGCGCGACAGTTTGCTTGCCGGTTCGCCTCATGCCCGGCGGATTTTTTTTGATCTTTTTCCTAACCAACAACTCTGGAGTATGCTACCGGCCGATTTTGACGGGGCTCCCCCGCCCGCGGAATCTCCGGCATTACTTGCCTGCCTCAGGGCAGGTTCCACCGATCGCATATTTCTTTATCAGGTTACTACCGACTGGCAGCAGGTCAACAATTCGGAACTTAGCTATCTAAATACTTTATTTCCTGAATCCTTTGATGATAACATGGCCGGCGGAATCACCCAGCCCGATAATGCTCCCACTCTTGATGCAATGACCAACCGGCTGATGTACAGGTTGCAATACCGGCATTTCGGGAATTATGATTGTTTGATAGCAAATCATACGGTCAATCGTGGCGACGGTGTTGCCGGCATCCGCTGGTATGAATTCCGAAATCCCGGTTCCGGTTGGTATATCCATCAGCAGGGGACGTACGCGCCGGATCATTCCCACCGCTGGATGGGTTCGGCAGCCATGGATGGCTATGGAAATATTGCCGTGGGTTTTTCCAGGTCAGGAATTGTCACCTATCCATCCATTGGTGTAGCAGGTCGAACCTCAGAAGCGCCGCCGGGGCAATTTGACGTGGCCGAATTGTCGGTTATTAACGGCTCGGGCGTACAAACCAATCCCAACCATCGCTGGGGCGATTATAGCGCTATGCAAATTGATCCTGCCGATCAAACTACGTTTTGGTACACCCAGCAATATTACGAAACTACCGGCGATCGTAGCTGGCAAACCCGTGTGGCAGCCTTTCATATCAACGATTATCTGGAGTTAAGTCTATCGGCAGCCCGCGATACAATTTGTGGTGGCGATGCATTGCAGCTATATGCAACGGTGGCAGGAGGTTCGGGTAGTTATCGGTTTTCGTGGCGTTCCATCCCGGCCGGCTTTGCGTCGGTAGGACAAAATCCGTTCGCTTTTCCCGACACCAACACCCTTTATTTTTGCACTTTACATGATGGCGTAAATCAGATAACCGATTCTGTAGGTGTGGTTGTAAATCCGGCAGCAAATATCAGTGCAGGCCCCGACACCACTATCTGCACAGGAAATCCGTTTCAGCCCGCAGCAGCTTACGCCGAAAATATTGCCGGCGTTTGGTGGGTAACAACCGGCGACGGTACTTTTGATTATCCCGAAAATATTCGCCCGCTTTACACACCGGGTGCTGCTGATATTGCAAATGGTACAGTTTCGCTTACGCTAAATGGATATGCATTATCGCATTGTGCTGATACTTCCGCCACCATGCAACTATTTATCGATCCTTGTACAGGTATAAATTCTTTGAATGGTGCCCATCTGGTATTTGATGTTTTTCCAAACCCTGCCGGGCAAAAGTTGACAATCAGGCTTCAGGATATTCCTTCCCAGAAGCATGAATTATTGGTTTTCAGCCTGTCAGGAAAGTTGATGAAACATTATAATCTTCCACCCAACAGACATACAACAACATTTACCGTCGATGTATCGGATATGAAAACTGGTGTGTATTTAGTCCGGCTTCATGGTGGCGGCATTACTGCTGCCAAAAGAATTGTTATTCATGGCAATTTTTAACTATTGATTGCAACCGGTGGGCGCCGCAGAAAACAAGCAGAGCCGGGCTAAAAAATCTCCATTATCTTTGCAGCTGAATTATTTACATCATTGGCGTGCAGTGGATGCAAATCCACAAAAAAACACAGCCTCATCACATAACCAAAAAATCATCCAATGAAAATATTCCGACCGATACCCATACTCACACTCTTGCTGCTGATGGTTTTCTCGGCCACCGCACAGCCACCTTACGAAGGCATCCCGCCACGACCGGTTCCGCCGCGCCTTGTCAACGACTTTAGCGGCACGCTGAGCAGCGGCGAGGTGACGCGCCTGGAGCGCAAGCTGGTAGCTTTTAACGACACCACTTCCACACAAATCACCGTGGTGCTGGTGAACGATCTTGCCGGCTACGTCCCGTCACAATTTGCCGATCTGCTGGGCGAGCAATGGGGCGTGGGACAAAAAGACAAAGACAACGGCATCGTGGTACTGGTAAAACCTAAAGTAGCTGGTGATAAGGGCGAAGCATTTATAGCGCCCGGCTATGGCCTGGGAGGTGCGGTACCCGATGCGGTGGCCAAGCGCATTGTTGAGGAAGAGATGATCCCCGAATTTAGCAACAACAGCTACTACCGTGGCCTCGACCGCGGCACCAACGTGCTGATGGAACTCACAGCCGGCGAATACGACGCCGAGGCTTATATGAAACGCAGTGCGGGAGGCGGCCTGGGCGCTTTGATCGTGCCATTGATCTTCATCATAATTATTATCTGGCTACTCTCGCGCGGGCGCGGCACGCGTCACTACGGTGGACGCAACAGCAGCCTGCCATTCTGGACAGCGCTGTTTTTGGCCAACCAGATGGGCGGCAGCTCCCGTGGCAAATGGGGCGACTTCAAAAGTGGTGGCGGCTCTTTTGGCGGAGGAGGAGGATTTGGTGGCGGAGGATTCGGTGGCTTTGGCGGCGGCAGCTTTGGCGGCGGCGGCGCCGGAGGAAGCTGGTAAAATGTAGTTCTCAGTCTTCAGTCCACAACCGGCATGGATGGTTTATGTAGAACTAAGCCCGATGGACAAGTGATGAAGAAGCCTGCCCTATTATGGATTATTTTGGCTATGATATAAATTTTTGTAACCAAGGTGGTCACTAACCCCGGTCTTTAGGCCGGGGACAAAATGACTAAAAAGATTAAAAGGGCTTTAGCCCAAATGAGATGCCTCTGATGTGCTACACATAATAAATAATATCAGAGCCATTATTTTTAATCACTACTGTCCGATTAAATTAATAATATTGGTTTTAGATTCTTCACTCCACTGCGTTTCGTTCAGAATGACAAAGGTTTAGGTTCTTAGGTGAGGGGGTGGGTGGCGGCTTCGCCGCCACCCACCCCATCACCTTCACAAACCCATGAAAAACCTTTGTCATTCTGAGACTTCACCCAAAGTTTTTGGGCATAATGAGGTAATGACATTGGAGAATAGATTTCCCCCGGCAACACTTCGCTTCGCTGCGTGTTTTGGTCGAAATGACAGTGTCCACGGGTTTATTGGGGGTAGGGGAATCGGGCGCTTTGCGCCCGATTCCCCTACCC